>NZ_JAGOID010000126.1 GCF_017995835.1 Amaricoccus sp. | reverse complement strand
CAAACCGCAAACACAACCTTGCCGTGAATTGCAAAACCTCGTTGCAGAATGCGAAGGTCAGGAAGCCGCCTGTCGCGCATGGCGGCGACGCTCGTGCGGATCGAGAAAACGCTTGCGCAGACGGATACTCTTCGGCGTCACCTCGACGAGCTCGTCATCCTCAATGTAGGCGATCGCCTGCTCCAGGCTCATCCGGACCGGCGGCGTCAGCCGCACCGCCTCGTCCGTGCCGGAGGCGCGGATGTTGGTGAGCTTCTTGCCCTTGAGCGGGTTCACCTCGAGGTCGTTGTCGCGGCTGTGCTCGCCGAGGATCATGCCCTGGTAGACCGGCTCGCCCGAACCGATGAAGAACTTGCCGCGGTCCTCGAGGTTGAAGAGGGCGTAGGCGACCGACACGCCGTCCTCGAGCGAGATCAGCACGCCGTTGCGCCGGCCCTGGATGGCGCCGCGGAACGGCGTCCAGCCGTGGAACACTCGGTTCAGCACGCCGGTGCCGCGGGTGTCCGTCAGGAACTCGCCGTGATAGCCGATGAGGCCCCGCGACGGCACGTGCGCCACGATCCGGGTCTTGCCCCCTGTCCCGGTGCGCATCTCGACGAGGTCGCCCCTGCGCTGGCTGAGCTTGTCGACGACCACGCCGGAGAACTCCTCGTCCACGTCGACGGTGACTTCCTCGACCGGCTCCAGCCGCTCGCCGTTCTCCTCGCGGAAGAGCACCCGGGGCCGCGAGATCGAAAGCTCGAAGCCCTCGCGCCGCATGTTCTCGATCAGCACGCCGAGCTGCAACTCGCCGCGGCCGGCCACCTCGAAGGCCTCGCCGCCGGGGGCGTCGTTGACGCGGATCGCCACGTTGGTCTCGGCCTCGCGCATCAGCCGGTCGCGGATCACCCGGCTCTGCACCTTGTCGCCCTCGCGGCCGGCGAGCGGGCTGTCGTTGATGCCGAAGGTGACGGAGATGGTCGGCGGGTCGATCGGCTGCGCGGGGAGCGGATCGGCGACCGCGAAGTCGGCGATGGTGTCGGCGACGGTCGCCTTCGACATGCCGGCGAGGCTTACGATGTCGCCCGCTTCCGCGCTGTCCATCGGCGCGCGCGCGAGGCCGCGGAAGGCGAGGATCCTGGAGACCCGGAACCGCTCGACCTCCGCGCCGTCGCGCGACAGCGCCTTGACCATCTGGCCGGTCCTGACCGTGCCGGTCTCGATCCGCCCGGTCAGCAGGCGACCGATGAACGGGTCCGCCGCGAGCGTGGTGGCGAGCATCGAGAACGGCTCGCCCACCTGCGCGAGCTGCTTCGGGGCGGGCACGTGGTCGAGGATCATCCGGTAGAGCGCGGTGAGGTCCTTGCGCGGGCCGTCGAGGCTTGCGTCGGCCCATCCGGCGCGGCCGGAGGCGTAGAGGATGGGGAAGTCGAGTTGCTCTTCGTTGGCGTCGAGGGTGACGAAGAGGTCGAAGACCTCGTTCAGCGCCCGGTCCGGCTCGGCGTCGGGGCGGTCGACCTTGTTGAGCAGGACGACGGGACGCAGCCCGAGGCGGAGCGCCTTGGCGGTGACGAACTTCGTCTGCGGCATCGGTCCCTCGGCCGCGTCGACGAGCAGGAGCACGCCGTCCACCATGCCGAGGATGCGCTCGACCTCGCCGCCGAAGTCGGCATGGCCGGGCGTGTCGACGATGTTGATGCGATGTCCCTCCCAGTCGACCGACGTAGCCTTGGCGAGGATGGTGATGCCGCGCTCGCGCTCGAGGTCGTTCGAATCGAGCGCGCGCTCCACCGTGGCCTGGTTCTCGCGGAACGCCCCCGACTGCTTGAGGAGCGCGTCGACGAGCGTGGTCTTGCCGTGGTCGACATGCGCGATGATCGCGATGTTGCGGATATCCATCGGGGCTTCCTGGGGACGGGGTCGCCCGCGCTTTAGAGCCGGGAGGCGGGAAAGGCAACGCTTCGGGGTCGGGCGCGGTAGATCGCACCGTGCGACCTGCATCAAACCCTCTACCTGCATGCTCCGGCACAGGAGATGCCGCTGCGGGGGCCGGCCCGTCGCGATCATCGGGTGAAAACGACAGGCCTGATCGAGGCAACGGTCGGATACTCGACAGTCTTTCAAGAATCACGCAGCGGCGCTACTCTGCGCCCGGACGTCGATCGAGCTTCCTGTTTTCTGGCCTTTGTTGTTGAGACGATGCATTGGGGCCTGGATACGTCGATGAACAAGCTGCCTCTGGTCTTCATCGCCACGTCGTTCGTGTATTTATCTGTTGCTGCCGAGAATGTCAGCGACAAGAATTTTCTGATGTTTCGAGATTATCTCTCTATAAACGTTGGCCTTCCTTTACCCGGAGGCTATGTGGAGCTTCCTGGGGTGGCGTACTCCATCTCGCTGCCGGAGTTCTTCGTCGCCGCTCCTTTGGCCGTATTCGGCCTTCATGTTCTCGGCCTTTCGCGCCTCGCCTATCGCCCCGTCGATCCCGGGAGCCAGATGCTCGCGGCGCTCGTCCTGCTCGGCGCGCCGGTCGCGCTTCTCGTCATCGCGCGCAGCTATGCGCCTTTCCCCGCGATCCAGCCCGACACTGGCGACGACCTGCTGCGCTATTGGCTGGTCCTGTTCCACATCCTCCTCATCGTGGTGGATTGGCTCGCGCTCCTCGCCATCTCGACGCGATGGCGAGATGTCCCCGCGGTTCAGGTCGCGACTGTGGTCGTGGCGGCGGTGGCCGCATTCGGTCTCCTCGGTCTTGTCGGCGATCTGAGGGCGGCGCGGGATGACTCGGACGCCGCCCAGCGAATGCGCGAGATTCGCCCCGTCCTGGCCATCGCGTTCGCCCTTGCCGGGCTGGTGGCCGTGCCGGCGGTCGTGGGACGCTTCGGGCGCGAGCCGCTGGCCATGATCGCCGCCGTCATGGCGTGGCCTGCCTTGCAACGCGTGATCGGGCCGGCGCCGGCCCGGTACCTCAATCAAACCAAGGAGAGCATACCCATGCCCATGCGCATCGCTGCCGTCGCATTCACGCTCTTCGCCGGTCTGCAAGTGGCCCACGCCCGCGGCATCGATGTCTCGGGCGAAACGCTCGCCGCGCACATGCCGAGCGAGTCGCTCATCGCCGCCTATGTCGCGGGCGAGGTGAGGTCGCGCGAATTCAATGCATGGTCACGGGCGATCGGCGACCATGCGAGGGGGATCGATCTCGGCGGCTGGCGGCTGGCCCGCGCCGATTTCACGAACGCCGTCATGCCGAAGGTGATCTTAAGGGGGACGCAGCTAAGGGGCGCCAAGCTCGATTTTACGCTGCTTCCCGGCGCGGACCTTACCGGCGTTTCCGCGCAGAAAGCCAGCTTCCGCTATGTGGACTTCCATCCCGTCCTAGTGGCTCAGAATGGCTCGGATTTCAGCACCGCCAAGCTTAACGACGCCGACTTCACGGGCGCCGATCTTCGCAATGCCATCTTCCAACAGCTTCCGAACGAAGTTGCGGAGACCGGTTCCATCGAATGCGGAGAAATTGAGCACCCAACGACTCTGAACGGGATGGTACTCCAAGACGCGGACCTGACCGGGGCATTCCTCGATGGGGTCGATTTCAGGGAACTGGGCAGCATCAAGGGGGCCATCTTCGATGGCGCTAAGCTGCGCTGTGCGATCTTCGATGAGGAGGATCTCGGCCCAATGTCGTTCACGAAGGAGGCTGATCTTCGGAAAGCTAGCTTTTGCAAGGCGAAGCTGAACGACCTTTCTGACGCGACCGAGCCTTCCCCCACGCCGCAAGTTCCGGAAGGGGCGGATGTAGTTCAGGCAGGCGTCTCCCCGTGTGCTCCGGGAGCCAACTAGTGCCGGAAGAGGAGTCGTCTCCCAACTCGCCATTCCTCGGCGCCGACCGGCACAGCATCACGCAGCGCGCGGTGACGCTGTGCCTTCTCGGGATCATGCTGCTCGGACTGGGCGCGATACTCCTGACACCTGAGGAGCCACCGACGGCGAGCGTCGGCTTCGTCATCGTTATGGCGCTCATCGTGCTCGTCTCTGGGTTGGCCGGCGCGGCCTTGCCGATGCTCGCGACCAGTTTCAGGGGTGGGCTCGAGATCCTCGTCGCCCTTCTCTTGCTTGCGCTTCCTCTGTTCGTTGTGCTCCCTTCGAGCTTTTATCAGCAGCCGGTCAGCCTGCCGGTGGTCTTCCTCGTGGCGCCGGCCGCCGGCCTAACGTTTGCGGCCGGGTTCGCGCTTTCGGCCTACCACGTGCGGCGCGACGAGCCATGATCCGGGCCGATTTTGCCGAAAGGTGGATCGCGCCGGCGAGGTGCGGCATAGTCGCGTCATGAACGCCGCGCCTCGTCCCGGGCTGACACGCCGCGCCGTCCTCGCCGGAGCGGCGGCGGTCGGGCTGTGCGGGCGGACGTGGGCCGGGGCGGCGGAGGGGATCGACGCGATTCTGGCCCGCTCGCGGCTCGGGGCCGTCACCGGCTTCGCGGTGGCCGACGCGGCCTCGGGAGCCGTGATCGAGGCCTGCCAGGGCGACATGGATCGCCCGCCGGCCTCGGCGATCAAGATCCTGACCGCCCTCTACGCGCTCGACCGGCTCGGCGCGGGCCATCGTTTCGAGACGCGGCTGGCGGCTCTGGGGTCGGTCGCGGGCGGCCGCGTCGGGGGCGATCTCGCGCTGGTCGGGGGCGGCGATCCGCTGCTCGACACCGACGCGCTCGGCGACATGGTGGCGGAGGCGCGGGCCGGCGGGCTCGTCGCCGTCGACGGCCGGCTGCTCGCGGTGGCCGCTCCGCCGCCGGACCTGGCGGAGATCGAGCCGGACCAGCCGGCGACCGCCGCCTACAACCCCGCGATCTCGGGCCTGAACCTCAACTTCAACCGCGTTTTTCTCGCCTGGGAGCCGGGCAAGGCCGGGCCGGCGCTGCGGCTCTCGGCGCCCGGGAACCGGTTCGAGGCGACGCTGGCGTCGATCGGGGCGGAAGTCGCTGACGGCGGGCCGCCGAGGCTCGCCGTCACGCCCGGGCGGGAGGTCTGGAGCTTCGCGGCGCGGAGCGTGGCGGGCGCCGGGTCGATCTGGCTGCCGGTGCGGGCCCCGGCGCGCTATGCGGGCGAGACCATGCGCGCGCTCGCGGAGCAGGCGGGACTGGCGCTGCCTGCGCCCGAGGTGACGGCCGCGACGGTGGCGGGCGAGACGCTCGTGCGGCGCGAGAGCCAGCCGCTGGGGCCGATGCTCGTCGACATGCTGCGCTACTCGACGAACCTGACGGCCGAGGTGGTCGGGCTCGCCGCGACGCGCGCCGGCGGCGGCGCGCCCGTCGGGCTCGCCGAGTCGGGAACGGCGATGGCGGACTGGGCGCGGGCGCGCTACGGGCTCGGGCCGCTGGCGCTCGTCAACCATTCCGGGCTGACGGCGCGCACGGCGATCTCGGCGGCGCAGATGGCGCGACTTCTCGTCGCCGCGGCGCCGGGCGGCCTGCCCGCAATGCTGAAGGAGCGTCCGCTGCGCGACGGCGATGGCAATCCGATGGAGATCCCCGGCGTGCGCGTCGTGGCCAAGACCGGCACGCTCGATTTCGTCTCCGCCCTTGCCGGATACGTCGAGGGGCCGGGCGAGCGGCGGCGGGCCTTCGCGATCTTCGCGGCCGACCTCGACGCGCGGGCGGCGATTGCGCCGGAAGCGCGGGACGACCCGCCGGGGGCCGGGGCCTTTGCACGGCGCGCCCGCGCGCAGGAGCAGGCGCTGATCCGGCGCTGGATCGCGCTCGGATGATCCGCGCCGGCCTCGTCGCGCTCGCGCTGGCCGCGCCGGCCCTGGCCGATCCGGCGACCGATGCGGCGGCGATCCGGGCGCGGCTGGAGGGTTGGGCCGCCGCCTTCAACGCGCGCGACGCGGCGGCGGTCTGCGATCTCTTCGCCGAAGATCTGGTCTCGGTCGTTGCGGGCGCGCCCGAGGCGGGCAAGGCTGTCGTCTGCGAGCGCCTGGCGCGGGTGCTGGCACGGGAGGACGTCCGCCTTCTCTACGTCGTCGACATCCACGAGGTGCTGGTCTGGGGCGACAACGCCGTGGTGCGGCTCGACTGGACCCTGACGACCGAGGCGGCGGGCGAGACGGAAACCAGCGTCGAGCGCGGCATGGACGTCTTCCGGCGCGAGCAGGACGGGGCGTGGCGGATCATGCGGTTCATCGCCTTCGACGCGCCGCCGGAGTCCTGAGGCCCGCCTAATCCTTCGGCAGGCGGCGGTGGCGGGCGGAGGAGCCCCTCTCGATCGCGGCGGCGTGCAGGCGGTCGATGCGCAGTTCGTGGCGCACCTCGAGCAGGAATTGCAGCTCCGCCTGGAAGGCGTGGCCATCGGCGGCGGCGACGTCGCAGGCGAGCGCGTAGGCGGTGTCGTGGAGTTCCTCGGGCAGCGCGTCGCGCACGAGGCCGAATAGCGCGTCGAGCCCGTCCTCCTCGGTCAGGAGGTCGAACACCGTCTGGCTGATGATGCGGAGCCGGTCGCGATCATAGCCGCCGAATACCGGCAGCGTGTCGACCATGCGGGCGATCGACAGGAGTTCGTTCGTGGTCATGTTCTCGTCCGAGGCGGAGGCCCCGACCATCACGGCCACGAGCGCGTCCTGCGCCGAGAACGAGGCAAGGATGGAGTCGCCGGAGGGTATCGCTGGCTCTGACATGGGGATGGTATATTTGGCGCCGCAACGCGCGGCAATAGCGGCCAAATAGCCGCTCCTGCGGGGTTGCCGCCCGGCGGCCGCCCGACTAGGTTCCCGCCGGCACGAGCGAGCGGAGCCCGGCGCCTGATGTTGACCCCCAGCCTGCGCCGGACGCTTGCGGTCGCCGCGGCCGTTTTCGCGATCGACCGGGCGAGCAAGATCTGGATCGTCGAGGGGCTCGGCCTCGCCGAGAAGGGCCGGATCGCGGCGTTCGACCCGTGGCTCAACCTCACCATGGCGTGGAACCGGGGCGTGAATTTCGGTCTGCTCGACTTCGGGGACGGCGGGCGGTTCTGGCTGATCGGCCTTGCGGTCGCGATCGTGGTAGGGCTGGCGGCGTGGGCATGGCGGGAGCGTGGCTGGCCGGCGGCGGTCGGGGCGGGGGCGGTGATCGGCGGGGCTCTCGGGAATGTGTGGGACCGTCTGCAATGGGGCGCGGTCGCGGATTTCCTCAACGTGAGCTGCTGCGGGATCGACAACCCCTTCGCGTTCAACGTCGCGGATGCCGCGATCTTCGTCGGCGTGGTCATCCTCATCCTGTTTCCCGGGGAGGGCGCCTCGCGGCGCGAGGGGGCGTGACGCGCGCGTCGATACCGGCTAGACGTGCCGCGATGGTCGCGAACGGACGGCAGAGGTTGGGCAGACGGGTCGCCTGCGCGGTT
>NZ_JAGOID010000033.1 GCF_017995835.1 Amaricoccus sp. | reverse complement strand
GAGTGGATGGGACGGTCTCGCCCGCGATTTCCGGACTGCCCGAGGTCGATGTGCGCGGGCAGGGTGGGCTGCTGGACGTGGCGATCCGGGACGACTTCTCCGAGACGCGCCGCGTCTGGTGGAGCTATGCCGAGCCGCGCGGCGAGGGGCGCAACGCCACCGCGGTCGCGACCGGGGTGCTGTCCGAAGACGGCGCCACGATGTCCGATGTCGAGGTCATATTTCAGCAGCAACCTGCCTGGACCTCGACCAGCCATTTCGGCTCGCGGCTGGTCTTCGACGCAAGCGGCGCGCTTTTCGTCACCACCGGCGAACGCTCGCAACCCGAGCCGCGGCTACTGGCGCAGGACGTCTCGACCCATATCGGCAAGGTGCTGCGGATCGACCCGATGGGCGGCCCGGCCGAGGGCAATCCGTCGATCCCCGGCGGCCTGCCCGAGATCTGGTCCTGGGGGCATCGCAACGTCCAGTCGGCGGCGCTCGGACGGGACGGGGCGCTCTGGACCGTCGAGCATGGCGCGCGCGGCGGCGACGAACTGAACCGCCCCGAGGCCGGGCGCAACTATGGCTGGCCGGTCATCACCTATGGCCAGGACTACCGCGGCGGCCCGATCGGCGAGGGGATCACCGCGCGAGACGGCATGGAGCAACCCGTCTACTACTGGGATCCGGTGATCGCTCCGAGCGGCATGGTCTTCTACGACGGCGCGATGTTCCCCGGTTGGCAGGGCAGCGCGCTGGTCGGCGGTCTCGCCGGACAGGCGCTGGTGCGGCTGGAACTGGAGGACGGCCGCGTCGCGGGCGAGGCGCGCTACCTGCAGGGCATGGGCCGGATCCGCGATGTCGACGTGGCGCCGGACGGCGCGGTGATGATCCTGACGGATGCCGACAACGGCGCCTTGATCCGCCTGACACCGGAAAGCTGACTTGCAAGGGAGTGTTCGGGTCCATTCCGTCGCCGAAGCGCCAACCGAGTAGCTCGAAGGAAAAAACGATAGCCCTTGCAGCAGACGTCGCAGCCAAATCACGCTTCCGGATTCAACGCACTCGCGCTCCGGCTCGCAGGCACGGGTAGAGACCGAAGCAGCCCTGACCGGGGCGGGAGCTACCCGTCCCATCACTCTTGCACGAGGAGAACACAGAAGATGGAAATCTTTCGCGCAGGCAGCAGACCATCCGCCGCGGGACCGGCCGACTGGTTCACAGGCAAGGTCCGGGTGGACACGCTCTTCAACCCCGCCGCGCCTGACCGGGTGCAGGGCGCCCATGTGACCTTCGACCCCGGCGCCCGCACCGCCTGGCACACCCATCCGCTCGGCCAGACGCTGATCGTCACCTTTGGGCGCGGCCTCGTGCAGCGCAAGGGCGGGCCGGTCGAGGAAATCCGCCAGGGCGATGTCGTCTGGTTCGCGCCCGAGGAACGCCACTGGCACGGCGCCGCCCCGGACACCGGCATGAGCCATATCGCCATTCAGGAGGTGAAGGACGGCAAGGTCGTCACCTGGATGGAACACGTCACCGACGCCGAATACGGCGCCTGAGCTCCAAGGAGAAATCCCATGCTTGCCACCGTCATGCACGGCCCCGGCGACGTCCGCTACGAGCGTGTCGAGGATCCGAAGATCCTGAAGCCCACCGACGCGATCATCAAGCTGTCGGCCACCTGCATCTGCGGCTCGGACCTGTGGCCGTATCGCGGATTGTCGCTGCGCGAGGGTCCGGCGAACATGGGCCACGAATATTGTGGCGTGGTGGTCGAGGTCGGCCGCGAGGTCCGCACGATCAAGCCCGGCCAGTTCGTCGTCGGCTCCTTCTGCCTCTCGGACAACACCTGCCCGCATTGCCAGTTCGGCTTCCAGTCGTCGTGCATGCAACGCGAGTTCATGACCGGCGCGCAGGCGCCCTATGCCCGTGTGCCGCTGGCCGACGGCACGCTGGTCGCCACGGACGAGATGCCGGATGCCGACATGATCCCGCACATGCTGGCGGCCTCGGACGTGCTCGGCACCGGCTGGTATGGCGCGGTCGCCGCCAATGTGCGCGAGGGCGGCACGGTCGTCGTGGTCGGCGACGGCGCGGTCGGGCTGATGGGCGTGATGGCCGCGCAGCAACTGGGCGCGGGCCGCATCATCGCCATGAGCCGCCACGCGACCCGCTCGACGCTCGCCCGCGAATTCGGCGCCACCGACATCGTTGCGGAGCGGGGCGAGGATGGCGTCGCCCGCGTCATGGATCTGACCGACGGCATCGGCGCGGAATCGGTGATCGAGGCCGTCGGCATGGAGCAATCCATGCTACAGGCGATGGGCGTCTGCCGTCCCGGCGGCGCCATCGGCTATGTCGGCGTGCCGCATGGCGTCAGCTTCGACGGCGGGCAGTTGTTCTTCAAGCAGCAGCGCATGCTGGGCGGCCCGGCCCCGGTGCGCCGCTTCCTGCCCGACCTGATGGACCGCGTGCTGAAGGGCAGGATCCAGCCCGGCAAGGTCTTCGATCTGGTCCTGCCGATCGCCGAGGTGGCCGAGGGCTACAAGGCGATGGACGAGCGCCGCGCCATCAAGACCATGCTGCGGGTGGACGGCTGATACCGGCGAGCTCATGATGACTCGCGGGCGCTTTTTGGCCTTTGACGCTTTTATCGTTTGAACTCAGGTAGTTACCCTATCTATCACGCGTGTTAGCCCGTGCTGCGCCGGGTGGCCTGGTAGACTCGCCGGTATGATTCAGTCGCTCAGAAGGAAAGCTGCACCTTCATCGAACGGCTGCGATCGCCTGCGACCTCGAAGGCCGTCACTGCGTCCTCGAGCGGATAGGAGCCGGTCAGGAGGGGCTTCAGGTCGACCCGGCGCCTGTTGATGAAATCGACGGCGAGGGCGAACTCGCTGTGGAAGCGGAAGGTGCCGCGGATGTCGACCTCCTTCGCGACCACGAGGTTCTGCGGGATGGCGATGTCGCCGCCGAGGCCGAGCTGGACGAGGACGCCCCGCGGGCGGAGGACGTCGAGACCCGAGCGGATCGCTGCGGCGTTGCCGGAGGCCTCGAACTGGACGTCGAAGCTGCCCTTGTTCGCGCCGTAGGCGGCAAGGGAGTCCGGGTCCGTGGCAACGTTGATGGTGCGGTCGGCGCCGATCCTCGCGGCGAAGGCGAGGACGGTGTCGGAAACGTCGGTGGCGACGATCTCGCGGGCGCCGTGGGCGCGGGCGGCGATGATCGCCAGCGCCCCGATCGGGCCGCAGCCGGTGACGAGGACGCGCCTGTCGAGGAGCGAGCCGGCACGGGCGACGGCGTGCAGCGTGACCGCGAACGGCTCGGCGAGCGCGGCCTCGCCGATCGCGACGCCGTCGGCAACCTTGTGGCATTGCGAGGCGAGGGCGACGAGGCGCTCGCGGAAGGCGCCCTGGATGTGCGGAAAGGGCATGGCGCTGCCGTAGAAGCGCATGTTCAGGCACTGGTTCGGCAACCCTTCGAGGCAGAAGGCGCAGGCGCCGCAGGGGCGGCTCGGCGAGACGGCGACGCGGTCGCCAACGGCGATCCCGTCGACCCCGGGCCCGAGGGCCGTGACGCGGCCGGCGACTTCGTGGCCGAGGATCATCGGCTCCTTCAGGCGCACGGCGCCGAAGCCGCCGTGGTGGTAGTAGTGGAGGTCGGAGCCACAGATGCCGCCGGCCTCGACCGCAACCTCGACCTCGCCGGGGCCGGCGGTCCCGGACGCGCGCTCCTCGACACGGAGGTCCTTCGCGGCATGAATGACGACGGCGCGCATGGGGTTCTCCTTCAGACCACGGGGGTGACGAGGGGCCGGCCGGCGAAGTGGGCGGCGAGGTTGTCGCGGACGAGCTGCCCCATCGCCTTGCGGGTCTCGACGGTGCCCGATGCGTGATGTGGCGCCAGTGCGACGTTTCCGAGCACCGCGAAGCGCGGGTCGATCGCCGGCTCGTTCCAGAAGACGTCGAGGCCGGCGGCCTTGATCGTGCCGGCTTCGAGCGCGGCGAGGAGGGCCGGCTCGTCCACGGTCGAGCCGCGGGAGACGTTGACGAGGATGCCGTCGGGGCCGAGGGCGTCCAGCACGCGGGCGTCGACGATGCCGCGCGTGGCGTCGCTGGCGGCGAGGGTCAGGATCAGGAACTCGGAGCGGCGGGCGAGAGCGACGAGATCGGGCTCGAAGGCATAGGGGGACTCGGGCCGCGCGCTGCGGCCGAAGTAGGCGATGTCGGCGTCGAAGCCGGCGAGGCGCTTCGCGACCGCAGCGCCAATCCGGCCCATGCCGACGATGCCGACCGCCTTGCCGGAGACGCGGGTGGTGAGCGGCATCGCCCAGCCGCCACGGCGGATCTCGGCGTCGCCCTGCGGGATCAGGCGGGCGGCGGCGAGGAGCAGCGCGACGGCCATGTCGGCGACGTCCCCGGTCAGGACGTCCGGGGTGTTGGTGACGTGGACGTCGGCGGCCCTGGCGTGGGCGAGGTCGATGGCGTCGGTGCCGACGCCATAGCAGGCGACAATCTCGAGCTTCGGCAGCGCCTTCATCAGCGCCGCCGAGGCGCCGAGGTCGCCGCGGGTGGCGATGGCGCGGACGGACGAGCCGTGCTCGGCGAGGAAGGCGTCGGCGTCGGGGGCCTCCCAGAGCTTCAGCAGGCGGTAGCGCGCCTCCATGTCGTCGAGATCCCATGCGGGGTAGGCGCCGGTCATCAGCACCACGGGCTTGGTCACGGGAGGCGTTCCTTCTGGTTCAGAGGCTGGCGGTGATGCCGCCGTCCACGTAGAGCGTGTGTCCGTTCACGAAAGAGGAGGCGTCGGAGGCGAGAAAGACCGCGGCGCCGACCAGTTCCTCGACCTTGCCCCAGCGGGCGGCGGGGGTGCGCTTGGCCAGCCATTCGGAGAAGGCGGGATCGTCGACGAGCGCCTGGTTCAGCGGCGTCTCGAAGTAGCCCGGCGCGATGGCGTTGACCTGAAGGCCGTGCCTCGCCCAGTCGGTCGCCATGCCGCGCGTGAGGTTGCGGACGGCGCCCTTGGTCGCGGTGTAGGGGGCGATGCCGGGGCGGGCGAGCTCGCTTTGCACCGAGGCGATGTTGACGATCTTGCCGCGACCCCGGGCGATCATGGCGCGGGCGACGGGTTGGCTGACGTAGAAGATGCTGGAGACGTTGGTGGTGAGCAGCTGCTGCCACTTGTCGACGGGAAAGTCCTCGAGGGGCGTGCGGAACTGCATCCCGGCGTTGTTGACGAGAATGTCGATCGGACCGTCGGCCAGAACCTCCGCAACGCCGGCGGCGGCCGCCTCCGGGTCGGTGACGTCGAAGCCGGCGGTCGTCGCGCCCGGGATGCGCGCGGCGGCGGCAGCGAGCTTCGCCTCGTCGCGGCCGTTGAGGACCACCGCGGCGCCGTGGGCTGCAAGGCCCCCAGCCAGCGCGAGGCCGATGCCCTGGCTGGACCCGGTGACGAGCGCGCGGCGGCCGGTCAGATCGAAGAGCGGAAAGGTCATGACGAGCTGCCTTCAGTTGATCGCACGGGTTTCCAGCGCGTCGATGAAGGAGCGGTCCCAGCGACCTTCGGTCATGGCGGCGATGGTCTGCTCCTCCTTCTCGCGGTGGGCGATGGCCTTGGCGATCAGATCCTCGGCCTCCTCGGGGGCAAAGGAGAGCAGGCCGTCCTGGTCGCCGACGACGATGTCGCCGGGGCGAACGGTCATGCCGCCGAGGGTGACGGGGACGTTGATCGCGCCGGGCCCGTCCTTGTACGGGCCGCGGTGAGTATGGCCGCGGGCATAGACCGGGAAGGTGCGCTCGCCGATCTCGGCGGTGTCACGGATCGCGCCGTCGAGCACCATACCGGCCATGCCGATCGAGGCGGCGTAGAAGGTGAGGATGCCGCCGACCAGCGCGTTGGAGCAGTCGCCGTCGGCGTCCACGACCATGACGTCCCCGGGGCGGCAGAACTCGAAGGCGCGCAGGATCGCGAGATTGTCGCCGCCGCGGGTGCGCACCGTAACGGCAGTCCCGGCGAGCGGCGCCGGGCGGTGGTAGGGACGCAGACCCGCAAAGCCGCGATTGCGGTGGAGCTGGTCGCTGATGAGGGCGACCTGCAGGCCGCGCAGGCGGGCGAGGGTGTCTGGCGCGACGGACGCGGCGCTCGGGTGCTTCTCGATGGTCATGGGCGCGGCTCCTCAGCGCAGGTCGGCGGCGGCGGCGGCGATGCGGGCGACGCCGTCGTCGAGGTTGTCCTGCGACGTGGCGATCGACAGGCGGAAGTAGGGCGAGAGGCCATAGGCCTCGCCGGCGACAACGGCGACCCCGGCGCGCTCGAGCAGATAGAGGACGACCTCGCCGTCGGACCCGAGGGTCTTGCCGTCGGGCGTCGTCCTGCCGATCAGGCCGGCGCAGTTGACGTAGAGGTAGAAGGCGCCCTCGGGCACGCGGCAGGAGAGGCCGGGGATGGCGTTGAGGCCGGCGGCGGTCCTGTCGCGGCGGGCGCGGTAGGTGGCGACGCTCTCGGCGACGAAGGACTGGTCGCCGTTCAGCGCCGCCGTGGCGGCGGCCTGGCTGACCGAGCAGGCGTTGCCGGCGGCCTGGGAAAGCAGCGTGTCGAGGGCGCGGATCAGCTCGCGCGGGCCGGCGGCCCAGCCGATGCGCCAGCCGGTCATGGCGTAGGTCTTGGAGACGCCGTTGATCGCCAGCGTCCGGTCGCGCAACTCCGGCGCGGCGGCGAGCAGGTGCGGCGCGACGCCGTTCGCGAAGCGGATATGCTCGTAGATGTCGTCGGTCATCACCATGACGTGCGGATGACGGGCCAGCACCTTGGCGAGCGCGCGGTATTCGTCGGCGCTGTAGGTCGCGCCGGTCGGGTTCGAGGGCGAGTTCAGCACCAGCCAGCGGGTGCGCGGGGTGATCGCGGCTTCGAGCTGGGCGGGCGCCAGCTTGAAGCCCTGCGCCTCCGGGCAGGCGACCGGCACCGGCACGCCGTCGCAGGCAAGGGCGGCGTCGGGATAGGAGACCCAGTAGGGCGCCGGGACGATCACCTCGTCGCCTTCGTCGAGCGTGGCGGCGAAGGCGGCGTAGATCGCGCTCTTGGCGCCGTTCGTCACCACGATCTCGGAGGGCTCGAAGGCGACGCCGTTCTCGCGGGCGAGCTTGTCGGCGATCGCCTGGCGAAGCTCCGGCGTGCCGGCGAGCGTCGTGTAGCGGGTCGCGCCGGCGTCCATGGCGCGGGCGGCGGCCTCGCGGATCGGCGCGGGGGTGTCGAAGTCGGGCTCGCCGACGACGAGGTTGACGATGGAGCGGCCCTCGCGGCGGAGCTGGTTCGCCCGGTCGGCGGCCGAGGTGCTGGGCGACGGCTTGATGCGCCGGACGCGCTCGGAAACGTGGATGCTGCCCATGGCCTTCTCCCGGTCGTTGTTCCCCGATGCCCGAAGGCTACCCGACCACGCCGGCAGGTTTCCAAGACGGCTTCGGTCTGTTCATATAGGCGACGCTTATGTCTCGCGCAGGCAGGGGGCGAGGATGAACTTCAGGCGCCTCCAGTACTTCGTTAAGATCGTCGATGTCGGCAGCCTGACGCAAGCGGCCGACATCCTCCATGTCGCCCAGCCCGCCCTCAGCCAGCAGATCGCGACGCTCGAGGCGGAGACCCGGCAGAAGCTCCTCACCCGGACGAAGCGCGGGGTGACGCCGACGGCGGCGGGGACGGTGCTCTATCGGCACGCACAGCTGATCCTGCGCCAGGTCGAGCAGGCGCGGACCGACATGAGGGCCGCGGGACAAGGGCATTCGGGCGCGGTCTCGGTCGGGCTCGCGCCGGGGACCGCGGCCGCCGACCTCGCGGTGCCGCTGCTGCGCGCGGTACGCGAGCAACATCCGGGAATCGTTCTCTATCTCAACGAGACCTACGGCACCACGCTCTCGGAGCTCATCATGACCGGCCGCATGGACCTCGCCGTGCTCTACGGCGGGACGACTGCGGTGCATGGCCTTTCCTTCCGGCTGCTGTTGCTCGAGCCGCTCTATCTCGTCGGGCCACGACAGATGGCGCTGCCGGGCGAGAGCGTGCCGCTGCGGGACATCGTCGATCTGGAGCTGTTCCTGCCGCGGCCCTACAACATCGTGCGCAAGATGGTGGACGACGTCTGCGCCGGCTCTGGTCTCGTGCCGAACGTGGTCGCCGAGATCGAATCCGACGGGACGCTGACCGCGGTGATCGCGGACGGGCTCGGTGCGACGGTCCTGCCCGATTCGATGGCGCGGCGGGTGGTGGCGGCGACCGGCGCCTGGCGGTCGCGGATCGTGGAGCCTTCGATCGAGGCGCCGCTCGCGCTCTGCCAGTCGGACAATCTGCCCCTGTCGGAGCCGGCGCAGGCGGTGAAGGCCGTGCTGGTCGAACTCGCGGCGAGCCTGCCGGGTGCGGCCCCGAACTCGACCCACCGCAAGCCGGTCCGGCGGACATGATGCCGACGGTCTTCATCTCTGACCCATGGCCCGCGGTTTCGGGGTGAAATGGCGCAAAGGCCGCCGGCTTGGGTGGGGCGAGGCAAGGGACTGAAAAGGCGTGGTTCTATCTGGCTGGAAAGCGGGTGGAATCCGGCTGGAATGCGGCTTGCCACTTTTTAGGGGTTCGGGAAGGCTTCGGCGCGAGCCCGGCGCCCGGACCGTTGGTATAAGAGAGCCTTATCGAGGCAGAGACGATCCGTCTTGGCGCGGCGGCGCCAGGCTCAGCTACGCTCCCGCAGACCGACCGAAAGGGGGGCGCGATGGATCTCGACGAGATCAAGGAACTGATGGCGGCGTTTGCTGCCTCCGACCTCGCGGAAATGCACCTGACCCGCGGCGAGTGGACGCTGCATCTCGTTCGCGGGACCGACGGAAGCGTCACGCCCGTCGCCGGCGCGCCTGTACGGGAGCGCCCCGCCCGGGCGCCGCGATCCGCGCCCCCGGCCGCCGCCGACAGCGGCGTCCGCGCGCCGCTCGCCGGTCTCGTCTATCTCAGCCAGAACCCCGGCTCGCCGGCTTTCGTCTCGGTCGGCTCCCGCGTCGAAGCCGGCGCGGTCGTCGCGGTCATCGAGGCCATGAAGGTCTTCAACGAGATCCGCGCCGAGCGCGCCGGCGTCGTCGAGGCCATCCTCGTCGCGTCGGGCGATGAGGTCGACGCGGGCCAGACCCTCATGCGGATCGGGTGAGGCAGATGTTCGACTCCGTCCTCATCGCCAACCGCGGCGAGATCGCGCTCCGCATCCAGCGCGCCGCCCGCGCCCTCGGCCTCCGCACCATCGCCGCCCATTCCGAGGCCGACCGCGATGCGCCGCACGTCCGCGCCGCCGACGCCGCCGTCTGCATCGGCCCGGCCCCGGCCGCCCGCTCCTATCTCGATCCGGCGGCGATCCTGCTCGCCGCCGAGGCGACCGGGGCCGGGGCGATCCATCCCGGCTACGGATTTCTCTCCGAGAACGCCGACTTTGCCGAAGCGGTCACGCGGGCCGGCCTCGCCTTCATCGGGCCGAACGCCAGCTGCATCCGCACCATGGGCGACAAGGTCGCCGCCAAGAGCGCGATGATCCGTGCGGGCGTTCCCTGCGTGCCGGGTCCGGACTCCGGGCTACCCGACGACATGGCGGCGGTGCGCGGGATCGTGGAACGGCTCGGGTATCCCGTGATCCTCAAGGCCGCGGGCGGCGGCGGCGGCCGGGGCATGCGCGTGGTGAAGGACGGGGCCGGGCTCGCCGAGGCCCTGGGCGTCACCCGCGAGGAGGCGCGGCGCGCCTTCAACAACCCCGAGATCTATGTCGAGAAGTTCCTGACCCATCCGCGCCACGTGGAGATCCAGGTGCTCGCCGACAGGCACGGCAACGCCGTCTGGCTCGGCAGCCGCGATTGCTCTTTGCAGCGCCGCCACCAGAAGGTTCTGGAGGAGGCCCCTGCCCCAGGCCTCGCGCCCGGGCTCGTCGCCGAGATCGGAGAGCGTTGCGCCGAGGCCTGCCGGCAGATCGGATACGAGGGGGCCGGCACCTTCGAGTTCCTGTTCGAGGACGGCGTCTTCGCCTTCATCGAGATGAACACGCGCGTGCAGGTCGAGCATCCGATCACCGAGGAGACGACGGGGATCGACATCGTGCGCGAGGGCATCCGCGTGGCGCAGGGCCTGCCGCTCTCGTTCACGCAGGCCGAGGTCGGTTGCCGCGGCCATGCCTTCGAGGCCCGGATCAACGCCGAGGATCCGGAGACCTTCGCGCCCTCGCCTGGCCTCGTCACGCGATTCGAGATGCCGGGCGGCCCCGGCATCCGCGTCGACAGCCACATGTCGGCCGGGGCGCGCGTGCCGCCCTACTACGACTCGCTGATCGCCAAGATCATCGCCCACGGCGCCACCCGCGACGAGGCGCTGACCCGGCTCCGGGTGGCGCTCGCCGAGGCGCGGATCGAGGGGGTCGCGACCAACCTGCCGCTTCACCGGCGGATCGTCGAGGACGCCGGGTTCATCGCGGGCGGCGTCGACATCCATCACCTGACCCGGATGCTCGAAGGAGAAGCCTAGCGATGAACGCCAATCCGGTCGTGAGCTGCCTCGGAACCAGCGCCCTGCTTTTCGAGGCTCCGGGCGAGACCAGCCTCGCCAGCCAGCAACGCATCTGGACGCTCGCCCGGGCGGCCGCCGCCTGGCCCGAGGTGCGCGAGGCGGCGCCCGGCGTCAACAACCTCCTCCTGAGCTTCACCGAGCCGCCGAAGCGTCTGGAGCCGCTGGAGACGCGGCTCCTAGGGGCATGGGACGAGGCCGCCGCCCTGCCGCTCGACGGGCGGGTGCTCGAGCTTCCCGTCGTCTACGGCGGCGCGGGCGGACCGCACATGGCGGACGTGGTCGCCCATACCGGGCTTTCGGTCGAGGAGATCGTCGCGATCCATACCGCGCCGACCTATCCGGTCTATGCCATCGGCAGCCACCCCGGCTACTGCTACCTCGGCGGCATGGACGCGCGGATCGCGACCCCGCGACGCAAGGTGCCGGTGATCCGCATCCCCGGCGGGGCAGTGTCGATCGGCGGTTCGCAGACCGGGGTCTCGGCGTCGGACGGGCCGAGCGGCTGGAACACCATCGGCACGACCGAGATGGTCTTCTTCGATCCCACCCGCGACCCGCCGGTGCTGCTCCAGCCCGGCGACGGCATCGTCTTCCGCGTGGCGGAGATCCGGAAATGATCGAGATTCTCTCACAGAGCGCCTTCGCCAGCGTCCAGGACCTCGGCCGCTTCGACGCCGTGCGCTGGGGCGTCGGCACGGCGGGAGCGATGGACCGTCTCGCGCTCCTCGCCGGAAACATCCTGCTCGGCAACGCCGAGGACGCCGCGGGCGTCGAGGTGCAGGTCTTTCCGTTCGAGGTCCGCTTCGACGCCGATCACGCCTTCGCGGTGACGGGCGCCGACTGCGCGGCCACCCTCGACGGCGTGCCGCTGCTGCCGTGGTCGAGCGCGCGCGCTTGCGCCGGGCAGGTGCTGCGACTCGGCCTGCCGCAGGCAGGGCGGTGGCGGGGGGCGCGGGCGTGCCTGACGATCGCGGGGGGCGTCGACGTGCCGGTGGTGCTCGGCTCGCGCAGCACCCAGCTCCGCGGCGCCATCGGCGGGCACGAAGGGCGGATGCTGCGCCAGGGGGACCGGCTTGCGGTCGGCGCCGCGTCGGGCGCCGCGATCGTCGCGGGCGTGGTTCCGCCCGGTCTCGCCCTACCGCTGGAGGCGGACGGCCTGCCCGCGGTGCGCGTACTGCCGGCGTCGGAACACGACGCCTATACCGAACGCTCGCTCGCCCGTTTCTGGGACGAGCCGTGGAAGATCACGCCGCAAAGCGACCGCTACGGCTATCGCCTCGCCGGGCCGGGGCTGGAGCCGAAGGCGCCGATCGAGGTGCGCTCGCACGGGATCGTGCCAGGCGTGATCCAGGTGCCGCACAGCGGCCAGCCGATCGTGCAGATGTGCGACGGCCAGCCGACGGGCGGATATCCCAAGATCGGAACCGTCATCGAGGCGGACCTCTGGCGGCTCGGGGAGATGCCGATCGGCACCCGCTTCCGCTTTGTCCGCGTCGAATGGGACGCGGCGCTCGCGGCGCGGGAGGCGCGCGACGGGTGGGTGGCCGAAGTCCGCCGGGTCGCGGATCTCATGCGCGCACGGAGGGCTGCATAGTGCGACCAGGGGAAATGGCGGATCTCGCCGCGGCGATGATCGCGGCCGGAATCGCGCGGCTGGAACTGATCGGCCCGGACTTCCGGCTCGCCCTCGCGCGCGGCGAGGCGGCGCCGGAGGAGACGGACGAGACGGCCGGGGGGACGGAGGCCGCGGCGGAAACGGACGCGGACGTGATCCCGGTGACCGCGCCCGCGCTCGGCATGCTCCTGCGCGCCCACCCCTTGCACGAGCGGCCGCTCGCGGGCGACGGCGAGGCGGTGGTCGCCGGTCAGGCGATCGCGCTCCTTCGGATCGGCGCGCTGATGACGCCGGTGGCGGCGCCCGCAAACGGGGTGATCGTCGCGGCGCTCGCCGAGGAGGGGGCGCTCGTCGGCTACGGCGACCGGCTGTTCGACTTCCTGCCACACGACTGAGGAGGGGTCATGCGGATCGATCTCAACGCGGATCTCGGCGAGGGCTTCGGCCCGTGGACGATGGGCGACGACGACGCGCTGCTCGCCATCGTGTCGTCGGCCAACGTCGCCTGCGGCTTCCACGCAGGCGACCCGATGATCATGGAGCGCACCGTGCGCACCGCGCTCGCGCGCGGCGTCGATGTCGGCGCCCATGTCGGCTTCCCGGACCGCCAGGGCTTCGGGCGCCGCCAGATGCAGGTGCCGGCGGCGGAACTCGCGGCGATGGTCACCTACCAGCTCGGCGCGCTCGCCGGCATCGCCCGCGTCGCCGGCCACCGGATGACGCACATGAGCTTCCACGGCGCGCTCGGCAACATGGCGGCCGCGGACCCCGCCCTGGCCGGGCCGCTCGTCGAGGCGGTGGCGCGGTTCGACGACAGTCTCGCCGTCTCCTCCTCGCCGAGCGCGGCTATCGAGGAGGCCGCTGGCCGCTACGGCCTGCGCGTCGCGACCACCTTCCTCGCAGACCGGGCCTGCGACCGGGAGGGGCTGCTCGTCCCGCGCGGCAAGCCGGGGGCGGTGATCCATGACGAGGCGGCGGTCCTCGCCCGCGTCGCGCGCCTGCTGAAGGAAGGCGTGGTCGAAACCTGGGAGGGCACGCTGCTGCCGGCAAGGCCCGAGAGCATCCTGCTCCACGGCGACACGCCGGGAGCGGTGGCCCTGGCCAAGTCATTGCGAAATCTTGTGGAAGACGCCGGCTGGAGCGTCACGCCGATCTCGCGGCCGCACGTGTGAAGGCCAGGCGGCCATAAGGGCCGCTTATGACTACAGAGACAATCCGTGTTGGCGCGGTTTCCCGACAGACCGCAACATCGCAGCAACAGAAGGGGGAAGCCATGCCGTTCTCGGACTACCGCACCGCTCTCGTCACCGGCGCATCTTCCGGCATCGGCGCATCCGTCGTCGAGCGGCTCGCCCGCGAGGGCCTCGAAGTGCATGCCGTCGCCCGCTCCGCCGCTCCCCTCGCCGATCTCGCCGCGCGCACCGGTTGCGTGCCCCACGCGATCGACGTGAGCGATACCGCGGCGCTGACGAAGCTCGCCTCCGGGATGAAATTCGACATCCTCGTCAACAACGCCGGCGTCGACAGGCCGAAGGGCCTCCTGAAGGGCGACGCGTCCGACATCGACCTCCTCGTCGACGTCAACCTCCGCGCCGTCCTCCACCTCTGCCACCTGATCGTCCCGGGCATGGTGGCGCGGGACCGCGGCCACGTCGTCAACATCTCCTCGATCGCCGGCGCCTACAACTTCGGCGGCAACTCGATCTACCACGCCACCAAGGCGGCGGTCAGCATGCTCTCGCGCCAGCTCCGCATCGACGCCTTCGGCAAGCGGGTCCGGGTGACCGAGATCTGCCCCGGCCGGGTCGCCACCGACATCTTCTCCCACGTCCACGGCGACAGCGCCGAGGTCCGGGCGAAGTTCCTCGACGGCTTCGAACTGCCCGAGGCCAAGGACATCGCCGAGGCCATCGCCTTCGCGATCGCCGCCCCCGTCGCGGTCAACATCGGCCACATGGAGATCACGCCGACGTTGCAGGTGCCCGGCGGCCTCCAGACCGCGCGGCCCGAGCCCGCTCCCGCCACCGAGTCGGTCTGAGGCCGACGATGGAAGGGTTCGATCTCTCGGCCATCCTCGGAAACCCCGAATACGCGGCGCTGATCCGGCACGGCCTCTGGTTCACCTTCATCGTCTTCATCGGTTCGTGGCTCCTCGCGATGAGCCTCGGCATCGTGCTCCTCGTGCTGCGCCAGATCCCCGGCCCGATCGCCGACCGGCTCGTCGGCGCCTACGTTTCCTATCACCGCAACGTGCCGACCCTCGTCCAGCTGATGCTCTGGTATTTCGGCGTATCCGCGCTCCTGCCGACCGCGCTCCAGTTCTGGCTGAGCGATCACAACGGCGGCGTGATCTTCGCGGTCATCGCGCTCGGTCTCGTCCAGGCGGCGTACTTCAGCGAAGACATGCGCTCGGGCCTGCGCTCGATCCCGGCCGGACAGGGCGAGGCGGCGAAGGCGCTCGGGCACGGGCACGTCTCGGCGATGCGCTACGTGATGATGCCGCAGGCGATCCGCAACGCGCTGCCCGCGCTCATCAACCACACCGTCTCGCTCTTCAAGAACAGCAGCCTCGCCATGGCGATCGGGGTCGCCGAACTCACCCACGCGGTGCAGGAAGTGCAAAACCTGAGCTTCCGGGTGTTCGAGGCCTATACGATCGCGACGGTCCTCTACCTCGCCATCTCGCTGGTCCTGATGGCGATCGGCGCCGCGCTCCAGGCGCGGGCAGCTCGCAAGGGAGGACGCTGACATGCTCGGCGATATCGTCACGATCGTCCGCGACAACTGGCTCCTGCTCCTTGTCGGCCAGTTTCCCGCCGGCCCGCTCGGCGGCCTCGTCGCCACGCTGATCCTCTCGGTGCTCTCGATCGTGCTCGCGTTCCCGGTGGGAATGCTGATCGCGCTCGCGCGGCTCTCGAAGTCGCCGTTCCTGCTCTGGCCGTCGACGGTGCTCGTCTATGTCGCCCGCGGCGTGCCGCTGCTCATGCTGATCTTCTGGGTCTATTTCGCGGTCCCGCTGCTGCTCGGAAACCGCATCCCGGGCTTCCTCGCCATGCTGATCACGCTGGTGATCTACGAGGGGTGCTTCCTCAGCGAGATCATCCGTGGCGGCATCGTCGCGCTCGGCCGCGGCCAGATGGAGGCGGCGCGCTCGCTCGGGCACAGCTACATGGGCGCGATGGCCTGGGTGATCCTGCCGCAGGCGCTCTACAACATGATCCCGAGCATCCTCAGCCAGTTCGTCTCGACCATCAAGGAAACGACCCTCGGCTACGTCATCAACGTGCCCGAACTCACCTTCGCGGCGAACCAGATCAACAACCAGCTGCTGACCCAGCCGTTCCAGGTCTTCTTCATCCTCGCGATCATCTACTTCATCGTCTGCTGGAGCCTGACCCGCGTTGCGGTTCTGATCGAGCGGCGAATTTCGAACAAGCGCTCCGGGCGCGGCGGCACGGTCTCCGAAGCGACCGTCCGGGCCCTGACGGCAGAACCATGAGCCCTGGCATCGTTGAAGGGAAGGCGTCCGCGATGATCACCTTCGAGAAGGTCAACAAGAAGTACGGCGACTACCAGGCCCTCACCGACATCAACGCCGAGGTGAAGCGCGGCGAGGTGGTGGTAGTCTGCGGTCCGTCGGGATCGGGCAAGTCGACGCTCATCCGCACCGTCAACCGGCTGGAGGAGATCAACTCCGGCGCGATCCACTTCGACGGGAGGAACATCCAGGCGCCGATGGGTCGGCGCGAGCTCAACCGGCTTCGCAGCCATATCGGCTTCGTGTTCCAGAGCTTCAACCTGTTCCCGCACCTCTCGACGCTCGAGAACATCACGCTCTCGCCGATCAAGATCAACGGCGTGAAGCGCGAGGCCGCACGCGAGAAGGCGATGGCTCTGCTCGAGCGTGTCGGTCTCGCCCACAAGGCCGACGCCTATCCCGGCCAGCTCTCCGGCGGCCAGCAGCAGCGCGTGGCGATCGCCCGCGCCCTCGCGATGGAGCCGCCGGCGATGCTCTTCGACGAGCCGACGAGCGCGCTCGATCCCGAGATGGTCGGCGAGGTGCTCGCGGTGATGAAGAGCCTCGCCGCCGAGGGGATGACGATGATGTGCGTCACCCACGAGATGGGCTTTGCCCGCGATGTCGCCGACCGCGTCTGGTTCATGGATGCCGGGCGGATCCTCGAGATGGCCGACCCCGAGACCTTCTTCCGTGCGCCCGAGCATCCGCGGGCGCAGCGGTTCCTGTCCGACCTGCGCCACTGAACGTTCTCAACAAGGAGGAACCACCCATGCTCATGAGAGTCGCGCTCGCCGCGTCGCTCGCCGCCCTCGCGGCGACTGGGGCCGCTCAGGCCGACCAGCTGGACGACATCATGTCGAGCAAGACGCTGCGCTGCGGCACCTTCGCCGACGTGCCGCCCTTCGCCGCGCCGGACCCGACGACCCGCGAGATGGTCGGCTTCGACGTCGACATGTGCAACGCGATCGCCGAGCGCTGGGGCGTCACCGCGGAGATCAAGCCGCTGTCCGTCGAGGCGCGCGTGCCGGAGGTGAAGCTCGGCGGCGTCGATCTCACCATCGCCAATCTCGCCTACACACAGAGCCGCGCCGAACAGATCCAGTTCAGCGATCCCTACTATCTCGCCCATGAGATGCTCATGGTCAGGGCCGACGATCCCGGCGTCACGCCGGCCGACTTCAAGGGCAAGCGGCTCGCCTCGACCAAGGGCTCGACCTCGGAGCTGTCGATCAAGCTGAACGAGTCGGAGCCGCTCACCTTCCAGGACACCGGCTCGGCGTTCATGGCGGTCCAGCAAGGCAAGGCGCGCGGCATGGTCGCCAACACCATGACGATCACCAAGCTCGTGAACGAGTCGCAGACCAGGGGCGTGCCCCTGAAGATGATCGAAGAGCCGATGATCGATCAGCCGATCGGCATCGGGATGAAGCAGGGTGAGTCCGCGCTCCTCGCCAAGGTCAACGAGACGCTGGTCGCGATGGACGAGGCGGGGCAGATCAACGAGTTCTGGAACAAGTGGCTCGGGCCGGACACCGAGTACAAGATGACTCGCACCGACAAGGTCGTGCCCCTCGCCGAACTCGACGTCACGCCCATCCCCTGAGACTGGACAAAGGCGCGGGCGGGACGGCGTGCGCGCCGCCCGCGCCGAACAACAGGCGCGGCTCGTCCGCGCCGCTATTGCCGCTCGCCCAGCGCGCGGCCTCCCGCATCGAAAAGGTGGACTGTGGCGGCGGCCATGGCGACGCCTACCGCCTC
Source organism: Amaricoccus sp. (assembly GCF_017995835.1). Classification (GTDB taxonomy): domain Bacteria; phylum Pseudomonadota; class Alphaproteobacteria; order Rhodobacterales; family Rhodobacteraceae; genus Amaricoccus. The sequence goes on along the minus strand of NZ_JAGOID010000033.1, from coordinate 10,550 downwards.
GCCGACCCGGACCGGCGCGCGGCCCGGAACGCGAAGAGTGATCTCGGGGCCTTCGGCGTGCGCCACGAAGACGATCGAGTCGGCGCCCAGATACTCGACATCCGACACAGTCCCGGTCAGCGCCCCCGCCCCCGGTGCGGCGAACTCCAGGTGCTCGGGCCTGACCCCGAGTTGCGTCGGCGCGCTGCCCCGCGGGGGGAGCGGCACGGCGACGGGCGGTCCGCCGAGGACCGACACGCCGCCGTCCGCGATTCGCGCGGGCAGGACGTTCATCTTCGGGCTGCCGATGAACTGCGCAACGAAGAGATCGGCGGGCCGGTGGTAGAGCGCCTCCGGCGTGTCGAACTGGCGGACCGAGCCCGCGTCCATGACCACGATGCGGTCGGCGAGGGTCATCGCCTCGACCTGGTCGTGGGTGACGTAGACGGCGGTGCGACCGAGGCTCCGGTGCAGCTTGGCGATCTCGTGGCGGGTCTGGACGCGAAGAGCGGCGTCGAGGTTCGAAAGCGGCTCGTCGAAGAGGAAGGCCACGGGGTCGCGAACGATCGCCCGGCCAATGGCGACGCGCTGGCGCTGGCCGCCCGAGAGCTGCTTCGGCAGGCGGTCGAGCAGCGGCTCCAGCGCCAGGATGCGCGCGGCCTCGGCGACCTTGGCGTCGATCTCGGGCTTCGGCGCCCGCGCGGTCTCGAGGCCGAAGGCCATGTTTCCGCGCACCGTCATGTGCGGGTAGAGGGCGTAGCTCTGGAACACCATGGCGAGGCGGCGGTCCACCGGCTCGAGCGCGGTCACGTCGCGGTCGTCGATGGTGATGCGGCCCGCCGTCACCGCCTCGAGCCCGGCGATGAGCCGCAGGAGCGTGGATTTTCCGCACCCCGAGGGGCCGACCATCACCACGAATTCGCCGTCGTGGATGTCGAGGTCGACGCCGCGGATCACGTCCACGCCGCCGAACGACTTCTTCACGCCTTCGAGCACCAGCCGTCCCATTTGCCTCGTCCCCCTGCCTCAACCCTTGACCGCGCCGGCGACCATGGCGCGGCCGATCTGCTTGTACATGGCGAGCCCGAGGACGACGGGCGGCAGGCTGGCCACCACGATCACCGCCGCCGCGACGCCCCACTGCACCCCGCCGCCGCCGGCGGCGAAGAAGAACGACGCCCCGACCGTCATCGGCACGGCGTGCTGGGTGGTCAGGATCAGCCCGAACAGGAACTCGTTCCAGGCGGTGATGAAGCCGAAGACGAAGGCGGTGGCGAGTGCGGGCCGCACCGTCGGCAGGATGATGCGCGCGATGAGCCGGCCGGTTCGCGCGCCGTCCATCGCGGCGGCCTCGTCGAGTTCGCGCGGGATCTCGGCGACCGCGTTGAGCAGGATGAGCATGGTCAGCGGCAGGTTCACCACGGCGAGCACCAGCCCGAGACCGATCCGCGTGTCGAGCAGGCCCACGGCCTGATACATGAGATAGATCGGGATCGCGAAGATGATGAGCGGCAGCGCCCGCAGGTTCACCACCAGCGGCAGGAGGAGCCGGCGCCCGAAGCCGCGCCGCGCCGCCGCGAAGGCGAACGGCAGGCAGAGCGCGAGCGGCAGGATCGAGCCGATGAGTGCTGCGACCACGCTGTTGATCAGATGGGCCCAGACGTTGAGGCGGTCGCTGACCGTGACGACGGTGGCATAGTTGGCGAGCGTCGGCGATTGCACGATCAGCCCCGGATTCGACATGATCTCCGCGGCGGGCTTGAGCGAGGTCGCAATGGTCACGATGACCGGCGCGTTCATGACGAGCACGGCGATGACGAGCACCGCCCAGCGCAGCGCGTTCATGCCCCTGCCCTCCGGTCGGCGGCGCGCAGCGCGAGGAACAACCCCGCGAAGGCGGCGATCGCGAAGAGCACCGATGCCGCGAGCGCCGGCCCGAGCGAACCGCCGCGGAAGAACGCCGTGTAGATGTAGATCGGCAGCGAGGTCGTGGACCCGCCCGGTCCCGCGCCGACCAGCACGTAGATGTTGTCGAAGACCCGGATGCCGTCGATGAGCCGGATCACCGCCGCCAACGCCAACGTCGGCATCAGCATCGGCAGTTCCACCCGCCGGAAGGTTCGCCAGCCGCGCGCCCCGTCCATTCGCGCGGCTTCGCGGACGTCTGCCGGGATCGAGGAATAGGCGAGGTGGAAGAGGAGAAGCGCAAACGGCGTCCACTGGAGGATCTCGATCACGCAAACGGTCCAGAACACCCAGCCCGGGCTCAGGAACGCGGGCGAATTCCCGAACCACTCGAAGAGATAGTAGGGCAGCGGCCCGACGAACTCGTGCAGCGCCAGCCGATACATCAGGCCCATCATCGCGGGCGCGATCATGATCGGCAGCGTGAGCAGCGCGAGCAGCCATGGCCGCGCCTGAAGGAGCGGCGACAGGAACACGGCGAGAAAGAGCCCGAGCGCCACCTCGACGGTGGCGGTGAGAACGCCGAACCGCAGGGAGAACCAGACCGCACGCCAGAACGCCGGGTCGGAAAGCACCGCGGTGAAGTTGCCGAAACCCGAGAGGCGCGGCGTCCGCAGGGTCTCGAAGCTCACCTCGGAGAGGCTGTAGAAGACGTTGAGGACGGTGGGAAAGCCGAGCAGCAGCAGGAGATAGAGCACCAGCGGCGTCGCCAGCAGCCGGTTCTCCCGAGTCTTTGGCGCAATCATGTCGGTTCTCCCGCTGGGGAGCGCCGCGCAGGGCATGCCCCCGCGCGAGCGCCCCGGTTCAGGCGCGGAACGTCACTTCCCGGCGAGGAGCTCGGTCATGCCCTTGGTCGTGTCGGCGAGCGCCTGGTCGAGGCTCTCCGTACCTGCCCAGTAACCCGTGAACTCCGCCGCCTGGAGCTGGTAGATCGCGAGCGCGTTGGCGCTGGTGCCGCCGCGCATGACGTAGCCGTACTGGCTGGCGTATTCGCCGAGCGGTGCGAGGTCGGGTCGTTCACCGACCACCGCTTCGAGAGCCGCGCCGGTGAGACCCGGCGCGCCGCCCGCACGCGCGTAGATCGCCATCGCCTCGGGCGTGGCCAGCCACTGGAGGAAGCGCTGTGCGCCCTCCTTGTTCTCGGCGGCCGCGTTCAGCCCGAGGCCGAGACTGTGGACGTGGGTGAAGCGGCCTTCCGGGCCGGACGGCGGCGCGATGGTGGCGGTGACCGCCGCCACCGTCGGCGCCTTCTCGGGATCGGTAAGCTCGGCCGCGGCGGCGTTCCACTGCACCATCGTGGCCACCTGACCGGACGCATAGGCGGCGTTCGCCTCGGCGAACTCGTAGCCGGTGGAGTCCGGCGGCGTGGCGCCGGCGTCGTAGAGCATCTTGTAGAGATCGAGGCCCGTCCGGTAGGCCTCGGAATCGACGGTCACCTTGCCCGCCTCGTCGGTCCAGTCGCCGCCATACGCGCGGGGGAGCGACTGGAACACCATGATATTGAAGAGCAGGTTCTTCATCTGCAAGACGGCGCCGTAGCGCGTCGGGCTGTCCGGGTTGACGGCCTTGGTGAAGTAGAGCGCCGTCGCCGCCCAGTCGCGCCACGTCCATTCGTCGGGGGCCTTGGGCGTCAGGGCCTCGCCCAGATGCTCCTGCGCGATCTCGGTGTAGCGCGCGGCGGCGTCCGCGTCCGCCAGCAGCGCGTCGATGAGGTCGCTGCGGTAGTAGAGGAAGTGCAGCGACAGGTCGGTAGGCACGCCGAACTGCTTGCCGTCGAACTGCTGCGTGGCGAGCACGGACTCGCCGAAGGTGGTGGCGGCCGCGGGGCCGAGATCCACGGGCGTCATGAAGGGCGCGTAACGGCCGATCGAGTATGTGGCGATCTGGTGGGCGTCGAACGCGGTGGTTCCCGCCGCGAGGTCGGCGGCGAGCTTGTCGTAGAACCCGTCGCGCGAAGTGAAGAGAAGCTCCACCCGATCCGCATCGGCGAGACCCTCGCGCGCGTTGTACGCCTCGGTCGCGGCGCGGAGCGCGGTTTCCTCGGGGCCGCCGGGCCAGCCGAGGACCGTCACCTCGGCCAACCCTGGGGTCGCGAGGGCAAGAAAGGCGAGCGTGGCCGATATGGTTGTCGATTGCATGCGAGACTCCCTCCCCTGGGTGTCGTCGTGAAGGATTCCGGATTCGGCGTGAGTATTGCGGACGGTCAGGACGTCACCGCGTCGCCAGCCCGATGACCGGAGCTGCTGCGGTGGCGCGCACTGCGCGGACGTTGGCGATGCTGTCGGACCCGAGGGCCGCCGCGGTCCCCGGGCCGTCGAGCGAGGGTCGGCCGGACACGATCGACCCTCGCCGCAAGCCCTCCTGCCGTCCGTGCATGGCGTCCCTCCTGACCCGGAGGAACAGTGTCACAAACATGCAAGCTTTCAACAATCTTCTGACTGGTATGCACCACTATCGGCCGATCTCGGTGAGGAAATCGTAGCGCTCGCCGTTGTAGCGGGTTTCCGTGAACTCGACGGGGCGCCCGTCCGCGAGGAAGCAGCGCCGCTCCACCACCAGGAGCGGCGTGCCTGGCGAGCATTCCAAGAGGTCGGCCTCGATCCTCGCCATGATCCCGGCACGGATGCGCTGAACGCCCCGGATCGGCGCCGCCCCGAGCTCGGCGAGACGAGCATAGAGCGAACCGCCCGCCAGGTCGCCGGAGGGCAGAACGGACTGCGGCACGGCGGCGCGCTCGATGGCGATCGGAACGCCATCGGCAAGGCGCACCCGGACCAGCCGAACGACCAGCTCGGAGCCGGAAAGGTCGAGAGCCATCGCCTCCGACGGCGTCGGCTGGGCCGCCTGATGCGAGATCCAGCGTTGTCCGGGCTCGATGCCCCGGGACCGCAGTTCCTCCGAGAAGCCCATGAGCGTCGCGAGCCGCTTCTCGACCCGGTCGCCGATAACGGTGCGGGCGCCCTGCCGGCGGCGCAGCAGCCCGTCCAGCGCCAGCTCGTCCAGGGCCCGACGGACGGTCACCCGGCTGATGCCGATCTCCGCAGCCAGCGATCGCTCGCTCGGCAAGGCGCCGTGCCCGTCGGCCCTGCCCGCCCGGACAAGCTCGGACAGGACGTTGGCCAGCCGGCGGTAGACCGGCAGCTCGCCCGCGGACCGGCCCATCGCTTCCGCAATCTGCGCAATCAGGGCACTCTCGGGAGAGGTCATGCCCCGGGCATACCTCGCTGGTATGCACCAGTAAAGCCAGTGGCCGGCTCGGGTCGCCGCCGCCCAGCCGTCGGCGGCATTGTCCGTCGCGCAACTCGAACGGAGCCGCTGCTCGTGATCGATCAGACGTTCGCTGTTGGCGTCGGCGCGGCTTTCGCCGAGCGCCCAAGGCTGCCGAGCGCACGGACGCCCTCCAGCACCGCGACATAGAAGACCGGCACGAGGAAGATCCCGATCGCCGCCGACGCCACGACGCCGCCGAGCACCCCGATGCCGATCGCCTGCTGCGCCCCGGCGCCGGCGCCGGAGGCGGTCGCCAGCGGCAGGACGCCGAGCCCGAAGGCGAAGGTCGTCATCAGGATCGGCCGCAGGCGGAGCCGCGAAGCCTCGATCGCCGCCTCGAGCAGCGGCTTGCCAGCCAGGTGCAGGCTCTGGGCGAACTCGACGATCAGGATCGCGTTGCGCGCGGCAAGGCCGATGGTGGTCAGCAGTCCGACCTTGAAGTAGACGTCGTTCGACTGGTCGAACCACAGCGCGGCGGCGAGCGCGCCGAGCACGCCGATCGGCACCGTCATCATCACCGCGAGCGGCACCGTCCAGCTCTCGTAGAGCGCGGCGAGGGCGAGGAAGACCACCAGCGCCGAGAGCGCGAAGAGCATGGGCGCCTGGTTGCCCGAGAGCCGCTCCTGGTACGACAGGCCGGTCCAGGCGACGGCGTAGGCGCCGCCGAGGTCGGACACCAGCTCTTCCATGGTCTCCATGGCGTCGCCGGACGAGACGCCGGGCGCCGGCGCGCCGCTGAGCTCGAGCGCCCGCGTGCCGCCGTAGCGCTCGAGGCTGCGCGGCTCTCTGCTCCAGACCTGCTCGGTGAAGGCGCCGAACGGCACCATCTCGCCGGAGGCGTTGCGGGCGTACCAGCGCTCGACGTCCTCGGGCTGCATACGCGCCTCGGCCGCGCCCTGGACGATGACCGGCCGCAGGTCGGTCCCGAGCCGGAAGTCGTTGATGTCGCGACCCGAGAAGATCACCGAGAGCATCGCGTTGACCTCGGCGATCGACAGCCCGAAGGCGGCCGCCTTCTGCTGGTCGATGTCGAGGCGCAGCGCGGTCTCCTCGGGCGCGTCGTTGCCGCGCAGGTTGGTGACCCGGCCGCCGCCCTGGGCGGTGGCGACGAGTTGATCCGCGGCGGCGACGAGCGCCTCCTGCCCGCTGCCGGCCTGGTCGACGAGCTGCATGGTGAACCCCGCCGACGTGCCGAGGCCAGGGATGGCCGGCGGTTGCAGGAAGTAGACCTGGCCCGCCGTATTGCCGAAGAAGCGGCCGTTGGCGCGGGCCGCGAGATCGGCGGCGCCGAGGCCCTCGCGCTCGGCGAAGTCCTTCAGCCGCACGAAGAGCATGGCGCTGTTCTGGCCGCTGCCGGCGAAGCTGAAGCCGACCACGCTGAAGACCGCGTCGACGGTGGCGGCCTCCTCGGACAGCATGAAGGTTTCGACGGACGAGACCAGCGCCTCGGTCTGGGCGGCGGTCGAGCCTTGTGGCGTCTCGGCCATCACCATCAGCACGCCCTGATCCTCCTGCGGCAGGAACGAGCCCGGGAGACGGTCGAAGAGTGCCCAGGCCGCGGCGCTGATCGCGACGAGCACGACCACCATGCGAAACGGCCGCCGCACCAGGCGGGTGACGGTGGCGCCGTAGCCGCCGGTCGCGCGGTCGAGGAGCCGGTTGAACCAGCGCGCCGGGGCGATGCCGGCGTCGTGCCGGCGCGGCCGCAGCAGCGATGCGCACATCGCCGGGGTCAGGATCACCGCGACGCCGAGCGAGAGCACCATCGCCGAGATGATGGTGACCGAGAACTGGCGGTAGATGACGCCGGTCGAACCGGTCATGAACGCCATCGGCAGGAAGACCGCCGACAGGACGACGACGATGCCGACGAGGGCGGAGGTGATCTCCTCCATGCTCTTCTCGGTCGCCTCGACCGGCCCGAGCCCCTCCTCCTCCATCACCCGCTCGACGTTCTCCACGACGACGATGGCGTCGTCGACGAGAAGGCCGATCGCGAGCACGAGCGCGAACATGGTCAGTGTGTTGATCGACAGGCCGAAGACCGCCAGCACGCCGAAGGTGCCGAGCAGCACGATAGGCACCGCGATGGTCGGGATGATCGTCGCGCGCCAGCTCTGGAGGAAGACGAGGATCACGAGAAAGACCAGCGCCACCGCCTCGAAGAGCGTGTGGTAGACTTGGTTGATCGACTCCTCGACGAAGGGCGAGGTGTCGTAGGGATAGACGACCTCGACCCCGGCGGGCAGCGCCGCCGCGAGTCGGTCAATCTCGGCGCGCACCGCCTCGGCAGTGCTCACGGCATTGGCGCCGGTCGCGAGATTGACGGCGAAGCCGGCCGCCGGCTGGCCGTTGTAGCGGGACGCGAACTCGTAGCTCTCCTGGCCGATCTCGATGTCGGCGACGTCGCCGAGAAAGACCGTTGAGCCATCCTCGTCGACGCGCATCAGGATGCGCTCGAACTCCCTCACGGTGGAGAACTGAGACTGCGCCGACAGCTTCACGGTGAACTGCTGGCCGCGGACGCTCGGCTGGCTGCCGAGGGCGCCGACGGTAACGTTGGTGTTCTGCTCGGAGACCGCAGCCAGCACCTCGGCGGGCGTGACCTGGTACTGCACCATGCGCATCGGATCGAGCCAGATCCGCATCGCGTAGCCGCTGCCGAAGGACTGCACCGAGCCGACGCCCGGAACCCGCTTCACCGGATCCTCGATCGCCTGGCCGAGGAGGTCGCCGAGCTGCACCGCGCTCTGGCTGCCGTCCGCGGTGGTCAGCGCCCCCACGAGCAGGATCGACGTCGTCGAGCGGGACACCTGGATCCCTGCGTCGTTCACGAGGTCGGGCAGTTGGCTCGTCACCAGCTGAAGCTTGTTCTGGACCTGGACCTGCGCGATGTCCGGGTCCACGCTGTCGTCGAAGACCAGCGAGACGTCGGCCGAGCCCGTGTCGGAGGTCGAGGTCATGTAGAGCAGGCCGTCGAGGCCGGTCATGCCGTCCTCGATGATCGTCGTCACCGAGTCCTCGACCACCTGCGCCGAGGCGCCCGTGTACGTGGCGCTGATCCGGACCGTCGTCGGCGCGACCTCAGGATACTGGGCGATCGGCAGGCTGATCAGGCCGAAGACGCCCGCGAGCATGACGACGATGGCGATCACCCAGGCGAACACCGGGCGATGGATGAAGAAGCGGGCCATGCGGGCTACTCCGACGCGCCGGCGGCGGGCGCCGCCCCGGCGGGCGCCGCCGCCTCCGGCATCCGCACCACGCCGCCCTCGTCGATCTCCGCCGGGACCGGCTCCACCGCCATCCCCGCGGCGAGCGTGGTCAGGCCGTTGACGATCAGCTGCTCGCCGCCCGCCACGCCGTCCGTCACGATCCACTGGTTGCGGTAGCTTCCGTCCTCGGTGATCTCGCGCTGGACGGCCTTTCCGTCCTCGACGACCCAGGCAGTCAGCCGTCCGTCGCGCTCGCGCGTCGCCGCCGTCTGCGGAACGAGCACCGCCTCGACGTGGCCGAGCTTGAGCTGCCCACGCACGAACATGCCCGGCAGCAGGATCGAGTCGGGATTGTCGAAGCGAAACCGCACGTCGACCGTTCCGGTGGTGGTCGAGACGACGAAGCCCGGCGCCACCATTTCCCCCGTCGTCGAATAGGTCCTGCCGTTGCCCACCACCAGCGTCGCCTCGAGTTCTTCGGCGAGGGTCAGGCGTCCGGACTCGACCTCCTCGCGGACGCGCAGCATGTTCGTCGAGGCTTCGAGCATGTCGACCCCGATCGGGTCGAGCTTGGTGACCGTGGCGAGCGGCTCGGTCTGGTTCGCCGCAACGAGGTCGCCGACCGAAGCGATTGACACGCTGGCCATCCCGTCGATCGGGCTCGTCACCGTCGTCCAGGAAAGATCGATCTGCGCGATCTGCAGCGCCGCCTCGGCGGACTGCAAATTCGCCTTCGCCACGTCGAGGCTCGCCTGGGCGCTCTCGAGGTCGACCTGCGTGGACACCGTGCCGACGAGACGCTGGGCACGGTCGAACGCCGCCTGCGCCCGCGGGATCTCGGCGCGCGCAGAGGCGACCTGGGCGGTCGCCTGGGCGACCCGCGCGGCGTACGGCGCGGGATCGATCCGGAACATCGGGGTGCCGGCGGCGATGGGGGCGCCGGCGTCGTAGAGGATCTCGGTGATGATGCCGCTCACCTGCGGGCGGATCGCTGCCGCCTCGTATGCGACGGCCCGGCCCGGGAGCGTGAAGATGCGGGGCACCGATTCCGAAACGAGGGTGAGGACGCCGACGCTCTTCGGCCCGGCGGCGCCGGCCGGCGCCTGCGCCGCCGCTGCCGACGCGGTGAGCGTCGCCGCAAGCATGCACGCGAGTCGGAGGAGGGCAGCACTCATCGGTGTATCTCGCTGGCTCGGGGTTCCGCAGGGGCGTTGACGCGCTGTGACGATTTATGCAAATGTTGCGCACTATGCAAGCTGCGGATTCACGCCTCGCCGACGATCCTTCAAGCCTCCGGGAGCGTCGCCGACGGCAGACCTCTCGCGATATCCAGCTTGCGACCCTGCGGCTCGCGGAGCAGCGTGGTTACGAAGCGGTCACGACGGAGATGATCGCAGCCGCCGCCGGCATCAGCCCTCGGACCTTCTTCAACTACTTCCCCAACAAGGAAGCGGCGGCGATCGGGGACCCGCCTGTGCTCCGCCGATCGGCCATCGAGCGCTTCGTCGCCGGACACGGCGAGCTTCTGGCTGATTTCGAGGCGCTCCTGTCCAGTCACCTGCATGAGACAGAGCCCGAGATCGTACGGGCGGTCATCGGCCTCGCGCATGGGACGCCGCGCCTGATGGTCGCGCACCTGCAATCCTTGCAGGCGCTGCACACTCAATTGTGCGAGATTCTGGCGCGTCGATCGCCCGACATCGACCGCGATGTGGTCAGCGTCGTCGCAGAGATCGCCGTGAGCGTCGTCCGGCGGTCCGTGCTCTATTGGGTCGATAACCCGGGCATGGACGCCCGGACTGCGTTCGCGTCGACGGCCCTCCACCTCCGCGCCGCCATGAATCTCCTGGGAGCCCCGGGCGCCGCATTGCCCGAGGGCGCCGCCGATTGAAGACGTCCGGGCGCATCCCTGCGTCTCGCGCGACCTACCAGAAGCCCACGTGCGCGCTGGCGATCTCGTCCTCGAGCTCCTGGAACGGCCCGACGACTTCGACCTGTACCGCACCCGGTTCCCTGGACAGTAGGTTGCACTATGCCGCGCATGGCAGGTTCTGGTCGAGCCATCTCTGACGTGCGGCGGCGGGGCTGAGGTGGCCGTTCTTCTCGATCAGCCACTGGGTG
>NZ_JAGOID010000125.1 GCF_017995835.1 Amaricoccus sp. | reverse complement strand
ATCGGCACCGACTGGCCGGTCAGCGTGCTCGATCCCTGGATCGCGCTCGAGACCATGGTCACCCGCGCCAACCCCTGGGGCGAGGTCGAGGGCACCTTCGGCGAGCCGATCCCGCTCGAACAGGCGATCCGGGTGATGACCCGAAACGGCGCCTGGTCGATGGACATCGACCACGTCGCGGGCTCGCTCGAGGTCGGCAAGGCCGCCGACATCATCGTCCTGGACCGCGACCTCTTCGCCATCGAGCCCCGCGGCAACATCGTCGCCACCAAAGTCGACCTCACCTTCGCGGACGGCCAACTCGTCCACGACCGCCTCGACGCGGGCTCCGGCGCGGTCTGGCAGGGGGAGGCGCAGAAGCTGTGGTGAGCGCGCGCAAAGCCGCCGGTCTGGGCGTCAACCTTCGTGAAGAAAGGGTTGATGTCTCGGGATTTATCCTTGAAATACAACGCCATGACCCGCGTATCACGCGTGATACGGCTTGTCTGGCCACGAAGCGCGCCCCTCGCCGGCCCGTCCTTCCCCGGCAGATGAGCCGCCAGCCATGACCCCCCTCCCCGTCACCGTCGTCGGAGGCTTTCTCGGCTCGGGCAAGACCACGCTCGTCAACCACGTCCTATCGGGCGACCACGGCCTGCGGATCGCGGTGATCGTCAACGACTTCGGCGCGGTCAACATCGACGCGGCGCTGATCGCCTCCGCCGAGGGCGGCGTCGTCAGCCTCGCCAACGGCTGCGTCTGCTGCGCGCTGAACGCCGGGTTGGTCGAGCAACTGGAGGCGCTCCTCGCCCGCGCGGGGGAACTCGACCACGTGCTGATCGAGGCGAGCGGCGTCGCCGATCCCGGCCGGATCATGGACACCGTGCGCCACGCCCGCTTTCGCGGCCGGCTGCGACCCGACGCCGTCGTCGTGCTCGTCGACGCCGCGGGCTTCGACGCCGCGCGCGCGGTCGGCGCCGGCCTCGCCGAAACCCAACTCGACGCCGCCGATCTCGTCGTGCTCAACAAGACCGACCTCGCGACCCGCGCCGAACTCGACGCCTGGCGCACGCGCTGGCTGCCGAAGGGCGGCCGCATCGTCGAGACGACGGTCGCCCGCGTCCCCTTCGACGTCCTCTTCGGCGGCCCGGCGGGTCCGGCCGGGCGCCCCCACGACCACCACCACCACCACCACGACCACGACCTGCCGGCCTCGGTGGTCTGGCGCAGCCGCGCCCCGGTCGATCTTCGCGCGCTCCAGGCCGCGCTCGCCGACCTGCCCGCCTCGGTCTACCGCGCCAAGGGCTTCGTCGCCGCCGCCGACGGCCGCGTATTCGCGGCGCATCTCGTCGGCGCGCGGCTCGCCTTCGAGCCGCTGCGCGCGCCCCCGCCCGGCTTCGAGGACGAAAGCACCCTCGTCCTGATCGGCCTCGGCCCGGCGCCGGACTGGGACGCCATCCTGCGCCGCCTCGACACCTGCGCCGCAACCCCTGCACCGGAGTCCGTGCGATGAAAACCTGCGGCGAAGTGCTGGTGGAAATCCTCGAGGCCTACGGCATCGACACCGTCTTCGGCATCCCCGGCGTCCACACCGTCGAACTCTACCGCGGCCTGCCGAACACCCGAATCCGCCACATCACCCCACGCCACGAGCAGGGCGCGGGCTTCATGGCCGACGGCTACGCTCGCGCGACGGGGCGCCCGGCCGCCTGCTTCATCATCACCGGCCCGGGCATGACCAACATCGCCACGGCGATGGGCCAGGCCCTCGCCGACTCGGTTCCGATGCTGGTGATCTCGAGCGTCAACGTCTCGAACGAGCTCGGCATGGGCGAGGGCCGGCTGCACGAGCTGCCCGACCAGAACGGCCTCGTGCGCGGCGTCTCGGTGTTCAGCCATCGCCTGATGCGGCCGGCCGAGCTTCCCGCCGTCCTAGCCCGCGCCTTCGCCGTCTTCGACAGCGCCCGCCCCGGCCCGGTCCATATCGAGCTGCCGCTCGACGTCATCACCGCGCCCGCCGACGACCTGTCGCGCGACGCGCACCGCACCCGCTACCGCCCCGGCCCCGACCCGGAGGCGATCGCGCAGGCGGCGGCGCTTCTCTCCGGGGCGCGCGCGCCCTTCGTCGTCCTCGGCGGCGGCACGGCCGACGCCGCCGACGCCGCCCGCGCCTTCGTGGAACGGCTCGGCGCGCCGACGGCGCTCACCGTCAACGCCAAGGGCGTCCTGCCCCGCGACCATCCGCTCAGCCTCGGCGCCGGCCTTCCGTTGGCCCCGGTGATCGAGGCGTTGCAGACGGCCGACGTCGTCGCCGCCATCGGCACCGAACTCGGCGAGACCGACACGATCATGTTCGGGTCCACGCTCGGGCTCGCCGGCCGGGTCGTGCGCGTCGACATCGACCCCGAGCAACTCACCCGCAACGCGCTGCCCGAGGTCGCCATCTGCTCCGACGCGGGCCTTGCCCTGCACGCGCTCCACGACGCGCTGGCCCCGCGCGACCCGGCGGCCGGCGCGGCGCGGACGGCGGCGCTGCGCGCGGCCGCGGCGAAGGAGCTGCGCCCCGACTACGCCCTCCACGGCCGCGTGCTCGACGCGGTGGCCGAGGCGCTGCCCGGGGTGGTGATCGCGGGCGACTCGACCCAGCCGGTCTATGGCGGCAACATGGCCTACGACCCGGCCGGCCCGCGCTCGTGGTTCAACTCCTCGACCGGCTACGGCACGCTGGGCTACGGCCTGCCGGCCGCCTTCGGCGCGAAGCTCGGCCGGCCCGATGCGCCCGTGGTGGCGCTGATCGGCGACGGCGGCATCCAGTTCACCATCGGCGAACTCGCCACCGCCGTCGAACTCGGCCTCTCGGTGCCGATCCTGCTCTGGAACAACCAGGGCTACGGCGAGATCAAGCAGTACATGGCCGACCGCGACATCCCGCAGATCGGCGTCGACATCTACACGCCCGACTTCCAGACCATCGCCCGCGGCTTCGGCTGCCGCGCCGTCCGCGCCACCGGCTTCGCCTCCCTCCGCGACGCGCTGCGCGAGGCGACGCAGGCCCCGGTCCCGACCATAATCGAGATCGACGACCCCGACGTGCGGAGCTGGACATGAGCCTCGACGCCCTGACGCATCGGCCGGCGAGCCTCTTCATCAGCGGGGAGTTCCGCGAGGCCACGGACGGGCCGCGCCTGAGCGTGGTCGATCCTTCGACCGGCGCGGTCTTCGCCGAGATCGCTGCCGCCGGGGCCGCGGCGGTCGGCGCGGCGACCGAGGCGGCGGCCGCGGCCTTTCCCGGCTGGGCGGCGCTCGGCGGCGCGGCACGGGCGGCGTTCCTGCGCCGGTTCGCCGCGGGGCTGCGGGCGCGGTCCGAGGACCTGATGGCGCTCCAGTCGCTCAACAACGGCAAGCCCCGGGGCGAGACGGAAATCGACCTCGGCGACGCCGCCGCGACGTTCGACTACTACGCCGGCCTCGCCGAAGACCTCGACGCCCGGCAGGAAACGCCGGTTCCCCTGCCCGACCCCGCCTTCGCCGGGCGGACGCGGTTCGAGCCGGTTGGGCCGGTCGGCATGATCGTGCCGTGGAACTTCCCGCTGGTGACGAGCGCCTGGAAGATCGCGCCGGCGCTCGCCGCCGGCTGCACCGTCGTGCTCAAGACCTCCGAGTTCACGCCGCTCGTCGAACTCGCCTACGGCGACATCGCGATCGAGGCCGGCCTGCCGCCGGGCGTGCTCAACCTCATCACCGGCGCGGCCGAGGCGGGCATGGCGCTGACCGCCGACCGGCGGCTGCGCAAGCTCTCCTTCACCGGCTCGAACGCGGTCGGCGCACGGGTGATGGCCGCGGCCGCCGAGCGTTGCCTGCCGATCTCGCTCGAACTCGGCGGCAAGTCGCCCATCGTCGTCTTCGCCGACGCCGACATCGACCACGCCGTCGACTGCATCGTCGGGGGCGTGTTCTTCAACGCCGGTCAGATGTGCTCGGCCACCTCGCGGCTGATCGTCGAGGCCGCGATCGCCCCCGCCCTTCTCGACCGTCTCGCCGAGCGCGCCCGCGCGCTGGCCGTGGGCGCGCCGCAGACCGGCGCCGACATGGGCCCGATCACCACGCGCGCCCAGTTCGAGAAGGTCGGCCGCTACCTGGAGCGCGCCCGCGCCGAGGGCCTCGACCTCGTCGCCGGCGGCGGGACGCTGGCCGGCGACGGCTTCTTCGTCGCGCCGACCGTCTACGCCGACGTGCCGACCGAGAGCTTCCTCTGGCGCGAGGAGATCTTCGGCCCGGTCCTCGCGACCCGGACCTTCCGCAGCGAGGCCGAGGCGGTCGCGCTCGCCAACGACACCGACTACGGCCTCGTCGCCACCATCGTCACCGCCGATTCCGACCGCGCCGGGCGGGTGGCGGCGCGGATGGAGGCGGGGCACGTCTGGATCAACTCGTTGCAGGCGATCTTCCCCAACACCGCCTGGGGCGGCTTCAAGGCCAGCGGCATCGGCCGCGAACTCGGCCCCTGGGGGCTCTCCGCCTACTACGGGATCAAGCACATCACCGCCGCGCAGACGCCGCCCGGCTGACCCGCCCGCCCCTGCCTGGCCGCGAACGCCTCGGCTTCCGTGGCCCCGGTCCCCCGGGGATCAGACCAGCGCCGCGACCCGCTCCGGCGCAGCGGCCGCCGGAGCCATCGCGGGGGCGTCGAGAATGCTCGCGTCGATCCCGCGGATATCCCGCCGCCCGCAGAGCGCCATGGTGATGTCGAGCTCGTCGCGCAGGATCTCGAGGCACCGCGCCACCCCGGCGCGCCCGCCGGCCCCGAGGCCGTAGAGGAACGGCCGGCCGATCCACGCGCCCTTCGCCCCCAAGGCCACGGCCTTGAGGACGTCCTGACCGGACCGCACGCCGCCGTCCATGTGGACCTCCACCCGACCGCCGACCGCGTCGACGATCCCCGGCAGCGCCGAGATCGACGAGCGCGCCCCGTCGAGCTGGCGGCCGCCGTGGTTCGACACGATGATCGCGTCCGCCCCGCTCTCGAGCGACATGCGCGCGTCCTCCGGGTCGAGGATGCCCTTCAGGATCAGCTTGCCACCCCACTTCTCCTTGATCCACTCCACGTCCTTCCAGGACAGGCGCGGGTCGAACTGCTCCTTGGTCCAGGACGACAGCGAGGAGAGATCGCCGACGTTCTGGGCGTGGCCGACGATGTTGCCGAAGGTGCGACGCTTCGTGCCGAGCATCCCGAGGCACCATTGCGGCCGGGTCGCCATCTGCCAGATATGCTTCGCGGTGAACTTCGGCGGGGCGCTGAGGCCGTTGCGCAGGTCCTTGTGGCGTTGCCCGAGGATCTGGAGGTCGAGCGTGAGCACCAGCGCCGAGCACTTCGCGGCCTTGGCGCGGGCGATCAGGTTCTCGATGAAGACCCGGTCGCGCATGACGTAGAGCTGGAACCAGAACGGCCGCGTCGTGTTGGCGGCCACGTCCTCGATCGAGCAGATCGACATCGTCGACAGGCTGAACGGAATCCCGAAGGCCTCGGCCGCCTGGGCGGCGAGGATCTCGCCATCGGCGTGCTGCATCCCGGTGAGCCCGGTCGGCGCGATCGCGACGGGCATCGACGCCGGCTCGCCCACGAGTTCGGTCGCGAGATTTCGGTCGGTCATGTCGACGAGAATGCGCTGGCGCAGCAGGATCTTTCCGAAGTCGTCCTCGTTGGCGCGATAGGTGGACTCGGTCCAGGCGCCGGAATCGGCGTAGTCGAAGAACATCTTCGGGACGCGGCGGCGCGCCATCTCCTTGAGGTCGGCGATGGTCAGGGCATTCTCGAGCATTGGCCTTCTCCGCGTCGTACCGGTTCCGATGGAACACGTGGCAGAAGATGCGCCCGGAGTGGAGCCTCTTTCAGCGGCCCGGGACCGGTTCCTTGCGCGCACCCCGCGCTCAGTAGCCGTGCTTTCGGTCGACCTCATGGAGGAAGGGCAGTCCGGCCTCGCCGCGGCGGATGTTCTCGGCCACGACGTCGGCGGCGGATTCGGGGCGGGTGGCCGAGGCGATGTGCGGGGTGACGGTCACGCGCGGGTGCGACCAGAACCGGTGCGAGGGCGGCAGCGGCTCCTCGCGGAAGACGTCGAGCGTCGCGTGGGCGAGCCGGCCCGCGTCGAGCGCGGCGAGAAGCGCCTCGTCGTCGATGAGCGCGCCGCGGCCGGGGTTGATGAGGACGGCGCCGGGCCTGATCGACGCCAGCCGGTCCGCGTCGATCAGCCGCTCCGTGGCCGGCGTCGCCGGCAGCAGAAGGACAATGATCTCCGAGCGGGCGAGCAGCGTGGCGAGGCCAGCCTCGCCGGAATGCGAGGGAACCGGGGCGTCGGGCTTCGGGCGGCGGCTCCAGCCCGCGACGTCGAACCCGAGCCCCTTCAGCGCCAGCGCGCAGGCGAGGCCGAGTTCGCCGAGGCCGACGACGCCGACCCTGCGGTCGCGGGCGAGCGGCGGCACGACGTCGTGGCGCCAGACGCCGTCCTGGCCGAGGACATGGGCGTCGGTCCCGAGATGGTGGCGCAGGACATGGCCGGCGACCCATTCCACCATGCCCGCGCGCAGGCCCGGATCGACCATGCGGCAGAGCGGGACGGCGATGGTGTCGTTGCCGACGATGGTCTCGACGCCGACCCAGAGGCTGAGGACCACCCGGAGCCGGGTGAATGGCGCGAAGTCGGCAAGGCCGCCCTCGGGGCTGTAGGCGACGTAGTCGACGGTGGCGGGGTCGGCGGCGTCCACGATCTCGACGGCGAGGCCGCGCACGGCGCAGGCGCGCGCGAGGTGCGGACGCCAGACCGGCCAGTCCGCGGGCGGCGCGGAGAACAGGAGGCGGGTCACTCCTTGCCCCGCGGCCGGTGCACATGGGCGCTCTGGGCGAGGCCGAAGGCGGCCATGAGGACGAGCATCGAGGAGCCTCCATAGGAGACGAGGGGGAGCGGCACGCCGACGACGGGCATCATGCCCATCACCATGCCCATGTTCACCGCGAAGAACAGGAAGAACATCGTGGCGACGCCGCCGGAGACCAGCGCGCCGAAGCGGTCGCGGTTCGACATGGCCGAGACCATGCAGAAGACGACGACGAGGGCGAGCAGGACGAGGAGCGCCAGCGCGCCGACGAAGCCGAAATCCTCGGCGAGCGAGGTGAAGATGAAGTCGGTATGGCGCTCGGGCAGGAAGTTCAGCCGCGACTGGGTGCCCTGCATGAAGCCCCTGCCCGTCAGCCCGCCGGAGCCCATGGCGATCTTGGCCTGGGAGATGTGGTAGCCGGCCCCGAGCGGGTCGGATTCGGGGTCGAGGAAGGTGAAGATGCGCCGGTACTGGTAGTCGTGCAGGAGCTGCCAGGACGTGCCGTGCGACTTCAGCACCGCCGTCACCAGACCGGCGACCGAGGCGACGGCTGCGGCGAAGTACCAGAG
>NZ_JAGOID010000032.1 GCF_017995835.1 Amaricoccus sp. | reverse complement strand
CGCCCCGCCCTGGCTCGCCACCGCCGGCTCGGGCGACGTTCTCGCCGGCATCGTCACGGGGCTGCTGGCGCAGGGCCTGCCCGGCTTCGAGGCCGCCTGCGCCGGCGTGTGGCTGCACGGCGACGCCGGCGCGGCGGTCGGGCCGGGGCTGATCGCCGAGGACCTCGCCCCGGCGCTGCGCCCCGCCCTCGCCCGGCTCCTCGGCCCCACCTGATACCGGCGAGCTCATGGAACGACTCGCAGCCCTTTTGAACCTTTGACGTTTTTATCGTGTATACCCAGATAGTTACCCTATCTATCACGCGTGTTAGCCCCGTGTTGCGCCGGGTGGCCTGGTAGACTCGCCGCCATGAGGGCTTGCCGCCGCGCCCGGCCGCCTGAAGCCCTCCGGCCGGACCCATGCGCCGCGTCGACGTCGCACGCGCGGCCCCGTCGCGCCCGCGGCGCGCAGCGCCGTCGCGCGGGTTTCACCGTCTCCCGGCGCCCGGCGGCGCGACAAGGATCAGGCCGCGCCGTCGGTGAACTGGAGCCGTGCGAGACGGGCATAGAGCCCGCCCTCGGCGACCAGCGCGCCGTGGGCGCCCTCGGCGACGATGCGCCCCTCCTCGAAGACGAGGATGCGGTCGGCGCGCTTCACGGTGGCGAGCCGGTGCGCGATGACGAGCGTGGTGCGGCCCTCGGCCAGCCGTTCGACGGCGGCCTGCACCGCGCGTTCGCTCTCGGCGTCGAGCGACGAGGTCGCCTCGTCGAGGAGCAGCACCGGCGCGTCGCGCAGGATGGCCCGGGCGATGGCGATGCGCTGGCGCTGGCCGCCGGAGAGCATCACGCCGCGCTCGCCGACGAAGGTGTCGTAGCCCTGCGGCAGCCGGACGAGGAAGTCGTGCGCCGCCGCGGCGCGGGCGGCGGCCTCCACCTCGGCGTCGCTGGCCTCCGGCCGGCCGAAGCGGATGTTCTCGCGCGCCGAGGCGGCGAAGATCACCGGCTCCTGCGGGACGAGCGCGAACTGGCGGCGCAGGTCGGCGCGGGCGACGGTGCGGATTTCGGTCCCGTCGAGCGTGATCGCCCCCTCGTCGGGATCGAAGAACCGCATCAAGAGCTGGAAGATCGTGGTCTTGCCGGCGCCGGACGGGCCGACGATCGCCACCGTCTCGCCGGGGCGCGCGGTGAAGGAGAGGCCGGCGATCGCCGCCGTCTCGGGGCGGGCCGGGTAGCGGAAGGTCACGCCGGAGAAGGCGACCTCGCCCCGCGCCCGCGCGGGGAGCGCAACCGGCGCGACCGGGTCGGCGATCTCGTCGGTCATCTCGAGAAGCTCGACGAGGCGTTCCGTCGCGCCGGCGGCGCGCAGCAGCTCGCCCCAGATCTCGGAGAGCGCCCCGGCCGAGCCCGCCACCATGACGGCGTAGATGACGAACTGCACCAGCTCGCCCGGGGTCATCGCGCCGGAGCGGACGTCCGCCGCGCCGATCCAGAGCACGACGACCACCGAGGCGAAGACGAGGAAGATCACGATCGCCGTCAGCACGGCGCGGGCGACGATGCGGCGGCGCGCCGCGTCGAAACCCGCCTCGGCGATGGCGGCGTAGCGGGCGCGGCTCGCCGGCTCGGCGGTGTAGGCCTGGACCGTCTGCGCGGCGAGCAGCGTCTCCGAAGCCTGGGCCGAGCCCTCGGCGATGCGGTCCTGGCTCTCGCGCGAGAGCGCGCGCAGCCGCCGACCGAGGGCGAGGATCGGCACGATGACGAGCGGCACGCCGACGAGGACGAGGGCGGTGAGCTTCGGACTGGTGACGAGCAGCAGCGCCAGCGCGCCGACGAGGGTGAGGAGGTTGCGCAACGCCACCGAGACGGCCGAGCCGATCACCGCGAGGATCACCGTGGTGTCGGTGGTCAGCCGCGACAGCACCTCGCCGGTCATGATCCGCTCGTAGACGCCGGGGCTCATGCCGATGACGCGGTCGTAGACCGCCTTGCGGATGTCGAAGACCACGCGCTCGCCAAGGCGGGTGACGAGGTAGAACCGTGTCGCCGTCCCGAGCGCCAGCAACGCGGCGATGCCGAGCGCCGCGCCGAAATAGGCGTCCATCAGTCCGATCGACTCGACCGAGAAGCCGTCCACCACCCGGCGCACCGCGAGCGGCAGCGCGAGCGACAGCGCGGCGGTGACGGTCAGCGCCACCAGCGCGCCCCAGACCATGGCGCGGTAGGGCCGCAGGAACGGCGCGAGCGCGCCGAGCGGCCCCACGGCCGCCGCCTTCGCCCGATCCTCCCCGACGCTCCTCGCCATTGTCCCGCCTCGATGCGCCCCGCCGCCGGGGCTTAGCAAGCGCGACCCCCGCCTTCAAGGCGCGCCGGCTTCAAGGCGCGCCGGCTTCAAGGCGCGCCGGCGCGCGGGGCGCGCGGGCGTTGCGCCGGCCGGCGCGGGGCAATAGTGCTGCGCGTCATGGACGCGGCCGGGCCCGAGGATCAACACACGCTCCGCCGGCACGTCGTGCGGACGCTCGCGCTCGCGTGGCCGATGGTCCTGAGCCGCATCGGCATCGTACTCATGTTCTCGATCGACGTCGTGGTGCTCGGGCGCGCCGGGGCGGAGGGGCTCGCCGACTACGTGCTCGGCCTCTCGATCAACGAGAGCCTCGTCGGCATGACCATCGGCCTGATGATCGGCGTGCCGATCCTCGTCGCGCGCGCGGCCGGGGCCGGCGAGGACGCCGCGGCGGGGCGGATCTGGCGGCGCGGGCTCGGCTTCGGCATCGCCGTCGGCCTCGTGCTGGCCTTGGCGCTGCAAGCCGCCGAGACCATCTTCATCGCCTCGGGCCAGGACCCGGAACTCGCCGCGCGTGCCGCCCGGGTGACGCGCATCGTCGCGTTCTCGCTGCCCTGCATCGCCGCCTACAACGTCAGCGCCGCGCTTCTCGAGGCGCTGCACCGGCCGGGCGCGGCGCTCGTCGCCATCATGATCGCCAACGTCGTCAGGGCCGGGCTGAACGTCACCCTCGTCTTCGGGCTCGGCCCGATCCCGCCGCTCGGCGCCATCGGCTGCGCGATCGGCGGCACGCTGGTGTTCTTCGGCCTTGCCGTCGGCATGTCGATCTACGTCTGGCGGTTCTTCCCGGAGCGGGCGCGCTACGGCATCGAGACGCCGGGGATGGCGCCGCCCTTCGCGACGCAGGTCCGGCTCGGGCTCGCCACAGGGGCCTCGTTTCTCTTCGAGGCGGGCGCGTTCACGGTCGTCACCCTCCTCGCCGGCCGGCTCGGGGTGCTCGCGCTGGCCGCCCACGGCGTCGTGTTCCAGTTTCTCGCGCTCACCTTCATGCTCGCCCTCGGCATCGCCGGCGCGACGCAGGTCAGGGTGAGCAACGCCTGGGGGCGCGGGGATCCGCACGGGATGGCCATGGCCGGCTGGACCGGGCTTCTCCTCGCCACCCTCCTCGTCGGCGCGGCGACGCTCGTCTATGCGAGCTTCCCGGCGACGGCCATCGGCGTCTTCACCGACGACGCGGCGGTCGTCGCGGCGGCCGTCCCGGTCATGCTGTGGATGGCGCTCGCCACCGTCTTCGACGGCGGGCAGGCGGTGATGAACAACGCCTGCCGCGGCCGCGGCGACGTGTGGTTTCCCGCCGCCCTGCATTTCGGCAGCTACTGGCTCGTGCTCGTGCCGCTCGCCTGGGCGCTGGCCTTCCCCCTCGGCCAAGGGCTCGCGGGCGTCTACCAGGCGATCCTGATCGCGAGCGTCGTCGCCCTCGCGCTCCTCGCCGCCCGCTTCCGCCGGCTCAGCCGCGCAGAGCCGTGACCTCGATCTCGACCTTCATCTCAGGGCGGATCAGCGCGGCGACCACGGTGGAGTTCGCCGGCCGCACGTCGCCGAACGCGGCGCGCAGCGCCGGGCCGATGGCGGCATGGTCGGCCGGGTCGGCAAGGTAGATCACCGTGCGCACCACGTCCTCGAGCGAGAACCCCGCCTCGGCGAGCGCCCGGCCGATGGTGGCGAGCGCGTTCCCGGCCTGCTTCCCCGGGTCCTCCGGCATCGACATGGTGGCGTAGTCGTAGCCGGTGGTGCCCGAGACGAAGCACCACTCGCCCTGCACGACGGCGCGGCTGTAGGCGAATTCGGCCTCGAAGGGCGATCCGGTCGAGATCAGGCGGCGGGTCATGGCGGTCTCCGGTTGCGGCGTCCCCTCATAGGGGCGACACACCACCCCGTGCAATGTCAGGGGACGCCAGCAAGACCGCTCCTACCGATACGAGAACACATGCCTGATCGCGCCCGTCGGATCGGCCAGCGTCGCGGTGTCGCCGCGGTTGTTCCACACGGCCTGCCGACGTCCCCAGAACAGGTTGTTCGGGTCGTTCGTGCCCGTGCCCGTCCAGACGGATACGACTTCGCCAGGCGGCAAGGTGAAGGTCGGAAACGTGTAGGTGTGGTTGGCGACGTCGCGCAGCGTCCACCCCTGGAGCTGGACCGGAGCGGCGCCATCATGGGTGATGCGCACCTGCTCCCGGTCGACGTCGGAGCCCGGCGGATTGTAGTCGATCCCGATCACCCGAGGCGTCGGCGCGCGAGCGCATGACATGCCGCTCGGTCCTTCGGCGCAGACGACGTCGCTCTGCACACCGGCGATGCAAAGCTCCGCCTGTAGCGGGACAGTGCCGTAATACTGGCCGTTGTCGCCGGGCGTATCGCAGGCGGGGGGAACGCCGGGCGGGCAGTCGCGACGATCGGGGTGGCCGAACCCTGCCGAATGGCAGATCTCGTGCAGGAGCGTCTGGGCCTGCTCCCGCGCGATCAGGCCGAAGAAGTTTCCGCGGTTGATGTTGACGGTGCTGCCGTTGAGCGGCGCCGAAGCGTTCGCATTGGCCGCCGCGTTGAGCGTGTGATTGATGTTCTTGCGCAGCGCCGTGACGATCCGTGACCGGTCGCCGGCGCTGACGGAGCCGCACTCCATCAGGCGCTCATAGGCGTGCGCCCACCGCTCCATGATGGTGGTCGCCTCGGCCTCGGTGAAGCCGGAGTCGAACGTGTAGTCCCATTGCATCTTCAGGATGTCGGCATAGACGTCCTTCCAGGTGATCGCCCCGGCGGGAAAAAGGTGGATGCCGAAGACGACCCCCGCCCCATGGTCGGCTTGCTCGAAGGTCGGAAACCCGGCGGCGAATCCGTTGGCGGCCGCATAGTCGCTCGCGCCGCGCATGAGATTCGGCACGTCGTCGGGACTGTTCGCGCCGAGCCGGCCGCGCGGGACGTCGCGCCACTGCGTCACGCCGGCGCGAAGCAGCATCGCCCCGTAGACGACGGTTCCTCCGGCGATCCCCTGCTCGAAGGTCGGGATTCCACCGTCGAACCCGTTGGCCGAGCCCCAGCGGCTCACCGCGCGAACCACCGCAGGGACGTTGTCGATCTGATGGGCGCCGGCGTCGAGCGCGGAAAGCGTGGCCCGCGGAATGTCCCGCCATTCGACGGCGGTGCCGGACAGCATGAAGGTGCCATGGACGACACCCCGACCGTAGTCGGCCTCGTGGAAGTTCGAGAATCCCCCGACAAAGCCCTGTGTGCCCGCGTACCGGTTCGCCTTCCGGAACCTGTCGTCGTGACCCATGTCCGATACCTCGCCGGATTTCCGAAGATGGCATCCACACGGCCAGGATAGCACTTCTCGCCCGCTGCGCCACCTCTGGCGCGGCTTTCGCCGTTAACTGCCGGTGAAAGAGTGGCAAGCCGCATTCCAGCCCGGTTCCAGCCGCCTTCCAGCCCAGGGATTTTCTTGCCGTCCCAACGGGATGGACGCCGCCTCGAACAAAGAGGCGAATCGCCCGCTTCCCAAGACCCGGCACCGCGGCTATACGCGCCCACCATGAGCCTCAACCCGCCGAACCTGCGCCCGGACCTCGCGCCCCTCCCGCGCCTCGACGACGCCCCGCGCGGCGCCGGGCCGCGCATCGGCATGGTCAGCCTCGGCTGCCCCAAGGCGCTGGTCGACAGCGAGCGGATCCTGACCCGGCTCCGCGCCGAGGGTTACGCGATCTCGCCGGACTACGCCGGCGCCGACGCGGTGATCGTCAACACCTGCGGCTTCCTCGACAGCGCCAGGGCCGAGAGCCTCGGGGCGATCGGCGAGGCGATCGCGGCCAACGGCCGGGTGATCGTCACCGGCTGCCTCGGCGCCGAGGCCGAGACGATCCGAGCCGCCCACCCGGCGGTCCTCGCCGTCACCGGCCCGCACCAGTACGAGGCGGTGCTCGACGCCGTCCACGACGCTGCCCCGCCCGCGCCGGATCCTTTCGTCGACCTGATCCCGGCCTCCGGGATCCGGCTCACGCCGCGACACTACGCGTACCTAAAGATTTCCGAAGGTTGCAACCACAAGTGCAGGTTCTGCATCATCCCCGACATGCGCGGCCGGCTGGTCAGCCGCCCGGCGCGGGCGGTGCTGCGCGAGGCCGAAAAGCTCGTCGCCGACGGGGTGCGCGAGCTGATCGTCATCAGCCAGGACACCTCGGCCTACGGCGTCGACCGCAGGCACGACGCGACCCTCTGGCGCGACCGCGAGATCCGCGCCCATATCGTCGAGCTCGCCCGCGAGCTCGGATCGCTCGGAGCCTGGGTGCGGCTGCAATACGTCTACCCCTACCCGCACGTGCGCGAGCTTGTCCCGCTGATGGCCGAGGGGCTGGTGCTGCCCTATCTCGACATCCCGTTCCAGCACTCCCACCCGGAGGTGCTGCGGCGGATGGCGCGGCCCGCCGCCTCGGCGCGCACCCTCGACGAGATCGCCCGCTGGCGGGCGATCTGCCCGGATCTGGCGCTGCGCTCGACCTTCATCGTCGGTTTCCCGGGCGAGACCGAGGCGGAGTTCGCCCATCTCCTCGACTGGCTCGATGAGGCGCAACTCGACCGGGTCGGCTGCTTCCAGTACGAGAACGTCGCCGGGGCGCGGGCCAACGCGCTGCCCGACCACGTGCCCGCCGAGGTCAAGCAGGACCGCTGGGACCGCTTCATGGCCAAGGCGCAGGCGATCAGCGCCGCGAAGATGCAGGCGCGGATCGGCCGAAGGATCGAGGCGCTGGTCGACGAGGTCGACGCCGAGGGCGCGACCTGCCGCACCGCGGCCGATGCGCCGGAAATCGACGGAAACCTCTTTATCGACGAGGGTTTCGAGGCCCTCCGCCCGGGTGACCTCGTGGCGGTCGAGGTGGACGAGGCGGCGGACTACGATCTGTGGGGCAGACTGGTGGCGCCGCCAGGGCGCTAGCCGCGCACGCCCCCGCGCGGTCAAGCCTGCTGCGCGTAGCGCGGAAAGAGCACGCGCTCCTCTGCATAGATGTGGGCGACCAGGTCGTCGGCCAGGCGCTCGAGCCCGATGCAGAGGGCGACCCAGATCTCAGAGGCGCCGGCCGGGGCGCGGTAGCCGCCGGAAAGCTGCGCCATCCGCATCAGGAACTGGATGTTGTCGTCGTGCTCGGCGCTCATGACCGCGATCCCGGCCGAGAGCCGCGGGCTCGGACCGTCCTGCATCAGCGGAAAGATGCAGTACTCCTCCCGCAGCATGTGCTCCTCCTGGCTCGCCGCCAGCTCGGCGAGAAGATCGGCGATCCCGCGCGGCGCGTCCGCCCGATCCGGCGTGGTCGCCTCGACTTCGCGCGCCAGCCCGATCAGCCGCGGCAGCGTCTCGCGGAAGGCCGCGTGCTGCGCGAGCGCGAGCCCGATCAGCGCCTCGCTGGAAACCTCGTCCAGCCGCTCAATCGAGGTCGCGCCCGCCCCTTGATGGTCGAGGCGCCGGACGGGCATCTCTCTTACTCCATCCTCGAACGAAATCGGTATTTGAAACTCTACTTATGCGGGAATCGTCGTTGATGAGAAGCGTTTTCTGCTTCACACCGTTCACATGCGCCTTACACTCTTCACCGACTACGGGCTTCGGACGCTGATGCGCCTCGCGGAGGAGCCGACGCGCCTTTTCACCACCGAGGCGATCGCCGACGAGTTGGCCTGTCGCGCCATCATCTGACCAAGGTGGTCGGATCGCTGCGGGCGGCGGGCTACGTCGACACGCTGCGCGGCGCCGGCGGCGGCTTGCGCCTGGCGCGACCGGCGGAGACCATCCGCATCGGCGAGGTGGCGCGGAGGCTCGAGAGCGGCTACCCGCTGGTCGAGTGCTTCCGCGGCGACGGTGGCCACTGCACCTTCACCTCGCACTGCCGGCTGAAGCGCCGGCTCATCGCCGCCAGTGAGGCCTTCTTCCACGAGCTCGACTCGATGACGCTGGCCGATTGCGTCCCGCCCGCGCCGCCCCGGCGGCGCAACGCCGCCGCGCCAGACGCAGCGGAGCGCGAGACCGCCGTCGTCGCGACCGTGTGCGGCAGCGCCGCATTGTCGACCGGCAGCGCCAGCCCCGGGAACCCGGCCCCGACGTTGGCCGAGGGTCGCATCGGTCATGCGTCGCTCTTCTCCGGTTCCTGCGGCAGGCGCAACTCGGCGACGAAGTCGTAGGCGTCACCGCGGTAGACCGAGCGGGTGAACTCGAGCGCCCTCCCGCCGTCGAGGTAGGAGATCCGCTCGATCCGGAGCCCGGCGACCCCGGCGGCGACGCCGAGCAGCTCCGCGTCGCGTGCGCCGAGATTGGCCGCCGAGATGCGCTGCACCGCACGCACCGGCCGCCGGCCCCGGGCGCGCAGCGCGGCGTAGAGCGAGGCCCCGACCTTCCCGGGGTCGGGCAGGTCCGACTCGGCGAGGGTGGCGCGCTCGATGGCGAGCGGCGCCCCGTCGGCCAGCCGCAGCCGGTCGAGCCGCGCCACCCGCTCGCCGGCGGCGAGCGCGAGCGCCATCATCTCCTCCGGCGAGGCGGCGAAGACGCCGCGCTCCAGCCAGACCGAGCGCACCTTCCTGCCGCGCCGCGCCATGTCCTCGGAGAACGAGGTGAGCTGCGACAGCGATTGCTCGACCTTCTCGACCGACGACGCGACGAAGGTGCCCGAGCCGCGCCGCTGCACGAGCTGGCCGGAGACAACGAGCGCCGCGACCGCCTTGCGGACGGTGACGCGGCTGAGCCCGGTCAGCGCGGCGAGCTCGCGCTCGGACGGCAGCGCGTCGCCGGGCGCGAGCGCGCCCGAAGCGATCGCCTCGCCGATCCGTCGGCCGAGCTGGAGATAGAGCGGCCCATGCCCCGGATCGGCGAAGTCCGATGGCGCGAAGAGCGGGCTCACCCCAGCTCCCGCGCCAGCGCCAGCGCGCCGTCGAGCGCCGATCCCTGCGCCGGTCGCACCAGCGCGCCGTAGCGGTCTGCGAGCCGTGCCGCGTAGTAGGGCCCGAGCCCGCCGAGGAAGCACACGATCCCCGGCCCGGGCGCGAGCAGGAGGTCGATCGCCGCCGCCGCATCCGTCACGGCGGCGTCGAGGATCGCCGCGGCGCCCGCGTCCCCCTCTGCCGCGATCATCCGGGGGGCGAAGGCGGCGAAATCCGCCGGCCGGGCTCCCTGCGCCCAGGCGACCAGTTGCTCCGGTCCACCCGCCTCGGCGAGCACGGAGGCGAGGAGCGGCGAGCCCGGCGCGAGCCCGTCATGGGCGAGAAGCGCCGCCTCGCAGAGGCTGCGCCCGAGCCGCGCCCCCGAGCCCTGGTCGCCGAGCAGGAATCCCCAGCCACCGATGGTGCGCACCTCCCCGCCGCGCTGGGCGGCGAAGACCGAGCCGGTCCCCATGGCGGCGATGACCCCGTCCTCCGCGCCGAGCGCGCCGCGGGCCGAGATCAGCGCGTCGCTCACCACTCGCGACCGCGCGAAGGGCAGCCCCTCGGCCAGCCGCTCCGCCCGCCCGCGCACGTTGGCGCCGGCGAGCCCGAGCGCCGCCACCAGATCGCCGAGCCCGGATCCGAGCCCGGCCGCGACAAGCGCCGCGCCGGCGGCGGCGACCACGCTCGCGCGCGCGCCGTCGGGATCGCTGAAGATGTTGGCCGCGCCGCCGGCGCCCTCGCCGAGCACCCGGCCCGAAGCGTCGGCCACCGCCGCGCGGCACCCCGTCCCTCCGCCGTCGATGCCGAGATAGAGCGTCATGCCGCCGAGTCCCCTGACGCCGCCGACGATACCAAACTGATGCCAATGCACAAGAGGCGCACTTGAGTCTGGACAATTGGTATTGCTTTGGCATCGTAGCTGAATCAGGGAGAATCGCCCATGCCGCTCGCCGCCACCGAAGCGCGCCATCCGGCCGCCAAGGGTTTGCAGGACCGCCCCCTCGCAGGAGCGGCGGCCGCGCTGGCCGAGGCGCAGGTCGCGGCCGCGGCGGCGGTGCGCGCCGCGCTCCCCGCCATCGCCGCCGCCGCCGAGACCGCCGCGGCGGCGCTCGAGGCCGGCGGCCGCCTCGCCTATGCCGGCGCCGGCAGTTCCGGCGTCATGGCGCTCGCCGACGCGCTCGAACTGCCCGGCACCTTCGGCCTCGCGCCGGAGCGCGCCCCGGTGCTCCTCGCCGGCGGCGCGGCGACGCTCCTGCACATGACCGGCGCCGTCGAGGACGACCCCGCCGCGGCGGGCGCGGAGGTCGCCCGCCTCGCCCTCGGTCCCGCCGACGCGCTCGTCGCCGTATCGGCCAGCGGCACGACGCCCTACACGCTTGCCGCGGCCGCGGCCGCCCGCGCCGCCGGCTGCCCGGTCGTCGGCATCGCCAACGTCGCCGGCTCGCCGCTCCTCGCCTGCGCCGACCGGCCCGTGTTCCTCGACACCGGCGCCGAGGTGGTGGCGGGCTCGACCCGAATGGGCGCAGCCACGGCGCAGAAGGTCGCCCTCAACATGATCTCCACCCTCGCGGCGCTGCGCCTCGGCCACGTCCATGACGGGCTGATGGTCAACCTCGTCGCCGACAACGCCAAGCTGCGCGCCCGCGCCGCCCGCATCGTCGCCGAGCTCGCCGGCGTCAGCCCCGAGGCCGGGGCGGCGGCGCTCGCCGGCGCCGGCGGCGCGGTCAAGCCCGCGATCCTCCTCGCCGCCGGGGCCGCCGATCCGGCCGCCAGCCTCGCCGCCGCGGGCGGACGCCTCGGCCCCGCCCTCGCGACCCTCGACCGATGACCGAGCCGAAAAACCACCGGGGCCGCCCGACGGTTCCGCCACAGGGAGAACACGAATGAACCGACCGACCCTCCGGGCGCTCCTGCTCGGCGCGACCTGTCTCGCCGGCGCGGCCGAGGCCCAGGACGCCACGCTGACGATCGAAAGCTGGCGCAACGACGACCTCGCGATCTGGCAGGAGAAGATCATCCCGGCCTTCGAGGCCTCGCATCCGGGGATCAAGGTCACCTTCGCCCCCTCGGCCCCGACCGAGTACAACGCCGCGCTGAACTCCAAGCTCGACGCCGGCACCGCGGGCGACCTGATCACCTGCCGGCCATTCGACGCCAGCCTCACCCTCTACGACAAGGGCCAGCTCGCCGACCTGACCGACCTCGCCGCCATGGCGAACTTCTCCGACGTGGCCAAGTCCGGCTGGTCGACCGACGACGGAGCCCACACCTTCTGCGTGCCGATGGCCTCGGTGATCCACGGCTTCATCTACAACAAGACGGCCTTCGAGGAGCTCGGCGTCACGCCCCCGGCGACGACGGAGGAATTCTTCGCGGCGCTCGACAAGATCAAGGCGGACGGAACCTACATCCCGATGGCGATGGGCGCCAACGACCAGTGGGAAGCCGCGACCATGGGCTACCAGAACGTCGGGCCCAACCACTGGAAGGGCGAGCAGGGCCGGCTGGCGCTGATCGCCGGCACGCAGAAGCTGACCGACCCGCAATGGGTTGCGCCCTTCACGGAGATCGCACGCTGGAAGGACTATCTCGGCGACGGCTTCGAGGCGCAGACCTATCCCGACAGCCAGAACCTCTTCACCCTCGGCCGCGCCGCCATCTACCCGGCGGGCTCCTGGGAGATCGCCCCCTTCCGGGCGCAGGTCGCCGACGCCTTCGAGATGGGCGCCTTCCCGCCGCCGGTCGCGAAGGCCGGCGACGAATGCTACATCTCCGACCATGTCGACATCGCCATCGGCATGAACCCGGCGACGAAGAACCCCGAGGCGGCCAGGACCTTCCTCGAATGGGTCGGCACGCCGGAGTTCGCCCAGCTTTACGCCAACGCGCTGCCGGGCTTCTTCCCGCTCCAGAACGAGGCGGTCGCGCTCGACGACCCGCTGGCGCAGGAGTTCGTCTCCTGGCGCGAGAAGTGCAAGTCGACGATCCGCTCGACCTACCAGATCCTTTCCCGCGGCACGCCGAACCTCGAGAACGAGACCTGGAACGCCTCGGCCAACGTCATCCGCGGCACCGAAACCCCCGAGGCGGCCGCCGCCCGGCTCCAGGAGGGACTCGCCTCCTGGTACGAGCCGCAGAAGGGCAACTGACGCCTGCCGCGACTGGCCCCGCCCGAAATCCACCGAGGACCGGGCGGGACGATCGCTGCGCCAAAGGCTGCGCCGGACCGCGACCGGCCGCCTGCCCCCTGCGGGGGGCGCCTTCCCCAGGGGAGCCGACGATGACCGACCGCAAGCCGTTCCGCTGGCATATCCTGGTGTTCCTCGCGCCGGCCGTCGTGGTCTACACGGCGGTGATGATCCTGCCGCTCTTCGCCACGCTGAACCTCGCGCTCTTCACCCGCGGGCCGGATGGCGAGGCCTTCGCGGGACTCCAGAACTTCCGCACCCTGTTCGGCGATCCGCGCTGGTCGGCCTCGTTCTGGAACGCGCTCGGCAACAACACCTGGTTCTTCGTGATCCACATGCTGGTGCAGAACCCGATCGGCGTGGCGCTGGCGGCGCTGCTCTCCTCGCCGCGCCTGCGCTTCGCCGCCCTCTACCGCACCGCAATCTTCATTCCGACCGTGCTCTCCTTCGTCATCGTCGGCTTCGTCTGGAAGCTGATCCTCTCGCCGATCTGGGGCATCGCGCCGGGGATGCTCGACGCCGTCGGCCTGAAATCCCTCTTCTCCCCCTGGCTCGGCCAGGAGGATACGGCGCTGACGACGCTGGCGCTGATCTCGGTCTGGCAATTCGTCGGCATCCCGATGATGCTGATCTATGCGGCGCTGCTCTCCATCCCCGACGAGGTGATCGAGGCGGCCGAGATGGACGGCGTCACCGGCTGGGCGCAGTTCTGGCGGATCAAGCTGCCGCTGATCCTGCCCTCGATCGGCATCATCTCGATCCTGACCTTCGTCGGCAACTTCAACGCCTTCGACCTGATCTACGTCTCCCAGGGCGCGCTCGCCGGACCGAATTTCGCCACCGACATCCTCGGCACCTTCCTCTACCGCACCTTCTTCGGCTTCCAGCTCCAGCTCGGCGACCCGCACATGGGTGCGGCGATCGCCACGGCGATGTTCGTCATCATCCTCGTCGGCGTCTCGGTCTACCTCTTCGGCATCCAGACGCGACTGCGCCGCTACCAGTTCTGAGGCCCGGCATGCACGACGCCGCCATTGCCCCGATCCGCCCGCTCACGGCCGCCGAGGCCGCCGCCTCGCCGGCGCTCCTCGCGCTCAACAACGCTCACGCGACCGAGCTGTCCGCCCTCGACGCCGCCCGCTTCGGCGCGCTCGCCGGACGCGCCTTCATGGCCGCGCGCATCGGCGAGGCCGATGCGCTGCTGCTCGCCTTCGACGAAACCGCCGACTACGACAGCCCGAACTACCTCTGGTTTCGCGCCCGCCACGATCGCTTCGTCTATGTCGATCGCGTCGTGGTCGCGCCAGCCGCCCGCGGCCGGGGCCTCGCCCGCGCCCTCTATGCCGCGCTGGTCGCCCGCACCCGGACGGCGGGCGCGCCACGCATCGTCTGCGAGGTGAACGCGCTGCCGCCCAACCCGGCGTCGGATGCGTTCCACGCCGCCCTCGGCTTCGCGCCCGCGGGCGAGGGCCGGCTCGCGGGCGGCAAGCGCGTGCGCTACCTGGCGCTTCCCCTCGACGCCGCCGACCCGACGGCGGCCCGAATCGCCGGAGGCCGCCCATGACCGGCGCCCGCGCCTCGCTGCCGCGCATGCTCGCCGCCCACGGCGTGCTCCTCCTCTACACGATCATCGCGCTCTTTCCGGTCTTCGTGATCGTGGTGAACGCCTTCAAGTCGCGCCGCGCCATCTTCTCCGAGCCGCTGGCGCTGCCCACGCCCGCGACCTGGGACCTCGTGGGCTTCCGCACCGTGCTCCAGCAGGGCGACTTCCTGCTCTACTTCCAGAACTCGCTGATCGTCACCGTCGCCTCGCTCGCCTGCGTGCTGCTGTTCGGGGCCATGGCCGCCTTCGCGCTCTCCGAATACCGCTTCCGCGGCAACATGCTGATGGGCCTCTACCTCGCGCTCGGCATCATGATCCCGATCCGGCTCGGGACGGTGGCGATCCTGCAACTCATGGTCGCCTCCGGCCTCGTGAACACGCTCCTGGCGCTGATCCTCGTCTATACGGCGCAGGGGTTGCCGCTTGCGGTCTTCATCCTCTCGGAGTTCATGAAATCCGTCTCCGACGACCTCAAGAACGCCGGCCGCATCGACGGCCTCTCCGAATACACCATCTTCTTCCGCCTGGTCCTGCCGCTGGTCAGGCCGGCCATGGCGACGGTCGCGGTCTTCACCATGATCCCGATCTGGAACGACCTCTGGTTCCCGCTGATCCTCGCCCCGGCCGAGACGACCAAGACCGTCACCCTCGGCGCCCAGGTGTTCATCGGCCAGTTCGTCACCAACTGGAACGCCGTGCTCGCCGCCCTCTCGCTCGCGATCCTGCCGGTCCTCGTCCTCTACCTGATCTTCTCGCGCCAGTTGATCCGCGGCATCACCGCAGGAGCGGTGAAGTGAGCCCGCCGTTCCCGGGCATCGGCGGATCGCCCATCCTGCCCCGCCGCCGCAAATCATGCATACGCGTCGTGCATGGATTGTGCATACCCTGTGCATCGCGTTTTCCGAGCCGCCCCAACGGCTTGCGCTCGCCAGCCGAGGTTTCGCCATGAAGCCCCTCCGAACCCTCGTCGCCGGCCTCGGCAACATGGGCCGCTCCCATGCGCTCGCCTATCACGCGAACCCGGCCTTCGAGATCGTCGGCCTCGTCAACCGATCGGCGCCCGACCTGCCGGAGGCGCTGGCGGGCTACCCGCTGACGGCCGACTTCCCCGAGGCCCTGGCGCGGCTGAAACCCGACCTCGTCTCGATCGCCACCTATTCCGACAGCCACGCCGACTACGCCGTCGCGGCGCTGGAGGCGGGCGCCCATGTCTTCGTCGAGAAGCCGCTCGCCACCACCGTCGCCGATGCCAGGCGCGTGGCGGCGAAGGCGCGGGAGACCGGGCGCAAGGTCGTCGTCGGCTACATCCTGCGCCATCATCCCTCGTGGCAGCGCCTGATCGCCGAATCCCGCGCGCTCGGCGGCCCTTACGTCTTCCGCCTCAACCTCAACCAGCAATCTTCCGGCCCGACCTGGGAGGTGCACAAGGCGCTCATGCGGACGACCTCCCCAATCGTCGATTGCGGCGTCCACTACGTCGACGTCATGTGCCAGATCACCGACGCGAAGCCGGTGGAGGTCCGCGGCATGGGCCTGCGCCTCTCGCCCGAGATCGCCGCCGACACCTACAATTACGGCCACTTCCAGGTGCTGTTCGAGGACGGCTCGCTCGGCTGGTACGAGGCGGGCTGGGGTCCGATGATGTCCGACACCGCCTTCTTCGTGAAGGACGTGGTCTCGCCGAACGGCGCCGTCTCGATCCGCATGCCCGAGAGCGCCCGCTCCGACGACATCGACACCCACACCATGACCTCGACCATCCGCCTGCACCGGATCGGCGAGCCCGACCGCGACCTCTCCATGGCCGACGAGCCCGGCCACCAGGCGCTCTGCGACCGCGAGGCCGCCTTCGTCGCCGAGGCCGTCGCCGGGGACGCCGACCTCTCCCGCCACCTCGCGGACGCCGTCGCCTCGCTCGCCGTCTGCCTCGCGGCGGACGAGAGCGTGCGCAGCGGCCGCCCCGTCAAGCTCTGAGAAAACCAGATGGGCCAGCTCGACCTCCGCGCCGTCACCAAGTCCTTCGGCCAGACCGACGTCATCAAGGGCGTCGACCTCTCAGTCGCCGACGGCGAGTTCTGCGTCTTCGTCGGCCCCTCCGGCTGCGGCAAGTCCACGCTCCTGCGCATCATCGCGGGCCTTGAGGACGCGACCTCGGGCGACATCCTCATCGACGGGCGCCGCGTCAACGCGACCGCGCCAGCCGATCGGGAAATCTCGATGGTTTTCCAAAGCTACGCGCTCTATCCTCACCTGACGGTAAGGGACAACATGGCGCTCGGCCTCAGGCAGTCCGGCGCCCCGCGCGCCACCATCGACGAGCGCGTCGCCAACGCATCGCGCATGCTGTCGCTCGAGCCGCTCCTCGCCCGCCGCCCGTCCGAACTCTCCGGCGGCCAGCGCCAGCGCGTCGCCATCGGCCGCGCCATCGTGCGCACCCCGAAGCTCTTCCTCTTCGACGAGCCGCTCTCGAACCTCGATGCGGCCCTGCGCGTCCACACCCGCATCGAGATCGCCCGCCTGCATCGCGAACTCGCCGCCACGATGATCTACGTCACCCATGACCAGGTCGAGGCGATGACGCTCGCCGACAAGATCGTCGTCCTGAACGCCGGGCGCATCGAGCAGGTCGGCGCCCCGATGCAGCTCTACAACGATCCCGCCAACACCTTCGTCGCCGGGTTCATCGGCTCGCCGCAGATGAACCTCCTCGCCGCCGGCCCGCTCGGCCAGCCCGGCAAGACCCTCGGCATCCGCCCCGAGCACCTCGAACTCGACCGCGAGGCGGGCGCCTTCCCCGGCGCGATTTCCCATGTCGAGCACCTCGGCGGCGAGACCAACGTCTACGTCCGCACCGACACGCACGGCCTTCTCACGGTCCGCCGCTTCGGCGAGCACCGCTTCGCCGTCGACGAGACGGTCCACCTCACCCCCGACCCCGCGCGCGTCTTCCATTTCGACGAGGACGGGCGCCGGCTGCGGCCCTGAGCGCATCTCGTCGGCGGCCCCGCTCCTCGACGCTCACAGCGTCTCGTAGCGGCTCCGATCGCGCTCGGTCCAGCGGACGGAGACGCGATAGCCCTCGTCGGTCTGCACCTCGCCGCGCACCAGCTTGCGATCGAAGAGCCAGGCGCGGCGGCGGCCCTCGTCGAAGCCGAGGTGCAGCGTCTCGTCATGGACCGGTTCGGAAAGCTCGGCGGCGACGACGGCGACGAGTTCGGGCACGCCCTCTCCGGTCACCGCCGAGATCGCCCGCGCCCGCGGCGTGCGCGCGGCGACGTCGAGAAGCGCGCGCGCCTCCTCGGCCGGCAGGACGTCGATCTTGTTCCAGACCTCGACCATCCGGGCCTCGGCCGCCTCGCCGACGCCGATCTCGCGCAGGATCGCCCGCACGTTCTCGGCCTGGATCTCGGTCTCCGGGTGCGAGACGTCGCGCACGTGAAGGATCAGGTCGGCGTCCACCACTTCCTCGAGCGTGGCGCGAAAGGCGGCGACGAGCTGGTGGGGCAGGTCGGAGATGAAGCCGACCGTGTCCGACAGGATCGCGCGCCTGCCCGGCGCCACCTCGAAGGCGCGCATGGTCGGGTCGAGCGTGGCGAAGAGCATGTCCTTGGCCAGCACCGCTCCCCCGGTCAGCCGGTTGAACAGCGTCGATTTTCCGGCGTTGGTGTAGCCGACCAGCGCCACGACCGGCAGGTCGGCCCGCCGCCGCGCCGCGCGCTGCTGGCCGCGGGTGCGCACGGTCCTGGCCAGCGCCTCGCGGATGCGCTCGATGCGCTCGTCGAGCGCGCGTCGGTCGGCCTCGATCTGGGTCTCGCCGGGGCCGCCGAGGAAACCGAAGCCGCCGCGCTGGCGCTCGAGATGGGTCCAGGAGCGGACGAGGCGGGACTTCTGGTAGCTCAGATGCGCGAGTTCGACCTGGAGCACGCCTTCGCGGGTCTTGGCGCGGTCGCCGAATATCTCAAGGATGAGGCCGGTGCGGTCGAGCACCTTGGCCTTCCATTCCTTCTCCAGGTTGCGCTGCTGGATCGGCGAGAGCGGGCCGTCGACGATGACGAGGCCGATCTCGCGCTCGGCGATCAGCGCCCTGATCTCTTCGACCTTGCCGCTGCCGAACAGCGTTCCGGCGCGGCGGCGGGCGACCGGCGCGAGCCGGGCGTCGACCACGTCGAGATCGAGCGCGCGGGCGAGGCTGTCGGCCTCCGCCAGCGCGTCCATGGGCTCACGCGGGCCGCGGTCGCGGCCGGAGAGGACAGGATGCAGGACGAGCGCCCGCATCCTGGCGGAGGGGTCAGTCAGATTCGGCCTCGTAGAGCGTGATCGGCTGCGATGGCATCACCGTCGATATCGCATGCTTGTAGACGAGCTGGGACTGTCCGTCGCGGCGGAGCAGGACGCAGAAATTGTCGAACCAGGTGATCACGCCCTGCAGCTTGACGCCGTTCATCAGGAAGATCGTGACCGGGACCTTGGACTTCCGGACGTTGTTGAGGAAGGCGTCCTGGAGGTTCTGTTTTTCGGCAGCCATTGTTTTCAGCCTTAAGTTGTATGGAAGCGCCGGAACGCCGCGCTCCTGTTGTTTTTGTGCTGCGGAGTATGGGCGGCGCCGCGGACCTTTTCCAGACCGGGGGGCCGCTTTTTTGCGGACTGATGCGATGATGCCGCATTAGCGAAAACGCTTCGCATGCGCAATAGAGACGCGTTACCGCCACAGCGCCGGGTTGAACAGCGCGACGAGGACGAGCACCTCCATCCGCCCGACGATCATCGCAGCGCAGAGCACGGCGAGCGCCGCATCGGGCATGCCGGAATAGCGGATGCCGTCCGACAGCGCGTCGATCGCCGGGCCGGTGGTGGTCAGCGCGGCGATGGCGAGCGCGAGGCCGTCCTCGAAGGCAAGCCCGATCGCCGTCAGCGCCACCATGACGATGGCGATCGAGACGAGGAACATCATCAGGAAAGCGAAGGCGACCCGCGCGCCCCGGTCGGTGATGGCGTTCGGCCCCCGCCCGTGGGACAAGACGCTGCTCGGATGGATCAGGAGCGCCATCTCGCGCTGTCCGTTGCGGTAGAGCGCATAGAGCCGCAGCAGCTTGATCCCGCCCGCCGTGGTGGCGATCCCCCCGCCCATGACCGCGACGCCGAGCAGGATCGCGCCGGGGTTCGGCAGGTCGGACCACAGCTGCATGGAGCGCCAGTCCGTGCTCTCGAAGCCGGTGGTGGTCAGGTAGGAGAGCACGGTGAACAGGCTCCCCCAGATCGCCCGCGCGGCGGCGACGAGGTTGTCCTGCCGATCGATCTCGCTCGCGCCGATGAAGCTGCGCAGGAACAGGAGCAGGGTCACGCCAAGGACCGAGATCAGCATCAGCCGCACTTCCGGGTCGTCGAGCCCGAACTGGCGGCCGAGACGCGGCCGCAGGCTCAGGAAGCCGTGCGACACCGCGGTCAGGAGGAAAATTGCGATGGCCGCCTCGCCAAGGACGCCGGAGGCCGCGCCCGACAGCCCCCCGACCGGCGAGACGCCGCTCGTGGAGAGCGTGGCCATGGCATGGCAGGCGGCCACGAACGGCCGGTCCCCCGCGGCGATCAGCAGCAGCGTCAGCAGCCCGGTCAGGATCGCGTAGACCGGCGTGATCCGCTGCGCCGTGCGCAGGATGCGCGCCGTCGCCTCCGGCACGTCGCCGGCCCGACGCCCCACCGTGCGCGTTTCGTCGAAGTCGCGCACCTCGAAGCCGCCGAGGTTCAGCGGCGCGAGGATGGCGAAGACGGAGACGAGCACGAGCAGCCCGCCCGCCCAGCCGACCATGGCGCGCCAGAGATGCACCGATTCCGGCACGAGGCGGGGGGAGTCAATCAGCGTCGCGCCGGTCGTCGACAGCGCCGAGAGCATCTCGAAATAGGCCCGTCCGTAGCCGAGCCCCGGCACGAGATGGACGAGCGGCGCGCCGAGCGCCACCGGCAGCGCCACGTAGGTCGCAAGCAGTGTCGCCAGGTGATAGCGCGCCGCGTTCCGCGGCTGGCGGTTGGCGGTGGCGAGCCCGACCAGCACCGCGACGAGCGCGAAGAACAGCCCGCTGTAGAGGAAGGTCAGCGCCGCCTCCCCGTGCCCGCCCCGCGCGGCGTGCAGGGCGGGGACCGCCATCGCCGCGGAGGCGGCCAGGACGAGAATGGCGATCGCCGGGAACTGCCGCAGCGTCTGCATCGCTCAGAAGAAGTCCAGCCCCACCTGGAACAGGCGCTCGACGTCCATGATGGCGTCGCGCATGGCGAAGACCGTCAGCACGTCTCCATCGCCGATCCGCGTGTCGCCGCGGGGCGCGATCACCTTGTCGCCCTTGCGGATCAGCCCGATGCGCGCGCTGTCGGGAATGTCGGCGTCGCGCACCATCTTGCCGGCGATCGCTGACGTCGAGAGCACCTGCGCCTCGATCACTTCGGCCTCGGCGTCGCCGATCGAGTAGACCGACCGGATCCGCCCATGCCGCACGTAGCGCAGGATCGACGAGACAGTGGTGGCGCGCGGGTTGACGTAGGCGTCGATCCCCATCGGCGCGATCAGGCTGATCAGCGACGGGTCGTTGACCAGGGCGACGACCATCTTCGCGCCCTCGGTCCTGGCGCGCACGCAGGCGAGGATGTTGGTCTTGTCGTCGTCGGTCAGCGCCAGCACCGCGTCGACGTGCTCGACCTGCGCCTCGGCGAGCAGGTCGATGTCGAGCCCGTCGCCGTTCAGCACCACGGTGCGGCGCAGCTCGTCGGCCACCGTCTCGGCGCGGGCGCGATTGCGCTCGATCACCTTCAGCCGGATGCGCCGCGGATCGGCCTCGAGCTTCTGCGCGACGTGGAAGCCGATGTTGCCGCCGCCGACCACGATGACGCGCGTGACATCGACATGCGCCTTGCCGAACACCTCCATCACCCGCGCGACGTCGGTCGTCGCGGTGATGACGTAGATCTGGTCGCCCTCGAAGAGCTGGTCGTTCGGGTCGGGCACGAACAGCCGCTCGTCGCGGCGCACGCCCACCACCACCACCCGCAGCGTCGAGAACAGCTCGGAGAGCTGGCGCAACGGCGTGTTGAGCACCGCGCAGCCCTGGTCGAGCGACACCCCGATCAGCTGCGCCGCCCCGTCGAGAAAGCCGCCGATGTCGAAGGCCGCCGGCGCGGTCAGCCGCTGGATCACCGCGTCGGCGACGGCGTATTCCGGCGAGATCACCACGTCGATCGGCAACGCGTCGGTGCGGTAGAGATCGGAATAGATCGCGCTCAGGTAGGACTGGCTGCGCAGCCGGGCGATCTTGCGCGGCACCTCGAAGATCGAGTGGGCGATCTCGCAGATCACCATGTTGACCTCGTCCGACTGGGTCGCCGCGATCACCATGTCCGCGTCGCGCGCCCCCGCCTGCTCGAGCACCTCCGGATGCGAGGCGAAGCCGGCGACGCCGCCGACGTCATAGGCCTCGGTGATCCGGCGCACCACCGCCGGGTCGGTGTCAATGACGGTGACGCGGTTCGCGCCCTCCTCGCGCGCCAGATGCCGCGCGATCTGCCCGCCGACCTGGCCCGCGCCGCAGATGATGATCTTCATGACCCGCCGCCGGCCGCCCCTTCGATTGCGCCCCGTGAACGGAACGGGACATGCCGCGCGTCGTCAAGACCCGATTGCGCCGCTCCCGGCCTCAGACGTGCTCCTCGGCCTCCTCCTCGGAGCGGCCGCCGCGGGAGGCGGGGAGCACGTTCAGCGACTTCAGCTTGCGATGCAGCGCCGAGCGCTCCATCCCGACGAAGCTCGCCGTCCGCGAGATGTTGCCGCCGAACCGGTTGATCTGCGCAAGCAGATACTCCCGCTCGAACACCTCGCGCGCCTCGCGGAGCGCGAGCCCCGCGAACGCGGCGCCGATCGAGGCGCCGGGGCCTCCGTTCGAGGAAGGCGCGTCCGCGACCAGATCCTCCGGCTGGATCGGCCCGAGGTCGGAGCCGAGGATGAGCGCCCGCTCCAGAGTGTTGCGGAGCTGGCGCACGTTGCCCGGCCAGCGCATCGTCTGCAGCTGCGCCTCCGCCTCGGTCGAAAGCTGGCGCAGCGGCAGGCCCTGCACGGCGTTCAGTTCCTCGAGGAAGTGCCGCGCCAGCGCCGGAATGTCGTCGCGCCGCGCCTCCAGCCCGGGGACGGTGACGGGCACCACGTTCAGCCGGTGATAAAGCTCGGTGCGGAACCGCCCGGCCGCGACCTCGCGCGCGAGGTCGCGTGTCGTCGCCGAAACCACCCGGACGTCGACCCGCACCACGCCGCCGCCGCCGACGCGCTGGAAGGCCTGGTCGACGAGCACCCGCAGGATCTTCGATTGCGTGCCCGGCGGCATGTCCGCCACCTCGTCGAAGAAGAGCACGCCCGTATGCGCGCGCTCGAGCAGCCCGGGCTCGACGCCGCGCTCGCCGCCCTCGCGGCCGAACAGCACCTCCTCCATCTGCTCGGCCCCGATCGAAGCCGAGTTCACCACCACGAACGGGCCCTTGTCCCGGTCGGAATGCGCGTGGAGATAGCGCGCCGCCACCTCCTTGCCCGCCCCGGCCGGCCCGGCCAGCATCACCCGGCTGTTGGTGCGCGCCACCTTGTCGAGCTGGCTCTTGAGCTGGCGGAAGGCGGCCGAGCCGCCGACCATCCCGCCGGACGCGCCCGTTTCCTTCTCCTTCAGCGCGGCGTTCTCGCGCCTCAGGCGCGAGGTCTCCAGCGCCCGGCCGATCACCACCATGAGCTGGTCGATGTTGAAGGGCTTCTCGATGAAGTCGTAGGCGCCCTGCTTGATCGCCGCCACGGCGATCTCGATGTTGCCGTGCCCGGAGATGATGACGATCGGCACGGCCGGATTGTCGCGCTTGACCTTCTTGAGGATGTCGATCCCGTCCATGCGGCTGTCCTTCAGCCAGATGTCGAGGATCACGAGGTCGGGGGCGGCCTTGTCGATCTCGGCGAGTGCGGTTTCGCCGTCCCAGGCCATGCGGACCCCGTGGCCCTCGTCCGTGAGGATGTCGGCGATCAGGGCGCGGATGTCGCGCTCGTCGTCGACGACGAGGATATCGGTCATGACGTGCTCTCTTTCAGTTTCTTGCTTATGGCGGCCGCGTGTCCATCCCCGCGGCCGCGCGCCACGGCCGCCTCCGGGAAGGTGACGCGCGCCCAGGCGCCCGGCCGCTGCGAGCCCTCGAAGACGGGAGCGGGCATCAGCTCGAGCGTGCCGTCGTGTTCCTCGACGATCTTCTTGACGATGGGCAGGCCGAGGCCGGTGCCCTTGGCGCGATGGGTGACGTAGGGCTCGAACAGCCGCGCGGGCTGGTCCGGCAGACCCGAGCCGTTGTCCTGGATGTCGATGACGATGCCGGGCGCCTCCAGCGCGAGCCGAACCCGGATCTCGCCCGGCGGCGCGCCGTCCCCGCGCGCCTCGATGGCTTCCTCGGCGTTCTTGATGAGGTTGGTCAGCGCCTGGTTGATCATCGTCGGATCGAGGAAGGCCATGACCGGCTCGGCCGGACGGTCGAGCGTGAAGCGGACGTCGGGACGCGCGCTCTCCTGCAAGAGCACCGCCTCGGCGAAGAGCTTGCCGAGGTCCATCACCTGGCGTTCCGGGGCGGGCATCCGGGCGAATTTCGAGAACTCGTCGACGATCCGGCGCAGGTCGCCGGTCTGGCGCACGATCACGTCCGCATACTGCTCAAGCGCCTCGCGCTGGTCGCCGACCAGCGGCCCGAACTTGCGCCGAAGCCGCTCGGCCGAGAGCTGGATCGGGGTGAGCGGGTTCTTCACCTCGTGGGCGATGCGGCGGGCCACGTCGCCCCAGGCGGCCATGCGCTGCGCCACGACGAGGTCGGTCACGTCATCGAACGAGACCACATGGCCCTCGACGGCGCCCTCGCCGGAATGGCGCGTGGCGATCCGCGCGAGCAGGTCACGTTCGGCGCCGTTGCGCCGGAGCTTGACCTCGGCCTGCGCCGCGCCCGCGCGGCTGGCGTCGACGCGGGCCATCAGGTCGGCGAACTCCGGCGCCGCCTCGACCAGCGGCCGCCCCCACACCTCCTCCGGGTCGATGTCGAGCAGGCGCGCCGCCGCGGCGTTGACGAGCTCGATCCGGCCCTCGCTGTCGAGCCCGAGCACGCCGGCCGTGACGCCCGAGAGCACGGAGTCGAACAGCCGCCGCCGCCGCTCCGTCTCCATGTTCGCCTCGATCAGCGCATCGCGCTGCCCCTTCACCTGGCGCGTCATGGTGTTGAAGGCGCGGCCGAGGAGCGCGATCTCGTCGTCGCTGCGCGATTCCGGCACCCGCGCGTCGAGATCGCCCTCGCCGACCCGCGCCGCCGCCGCCGCGAGCTGCCCGACCGGGCGCGCCAGCCGCTGGGCGAACCACAGCGCCAGCCAGATCGCGCCGAGGATCACGACGAGCGCGAAGCCGATGTAGATCAGCGCGAACTCGAAGAGCAGCCGCCCGCGGTCGGACTCGAGCTGCTGGTAGAGGTTCACCGTCGCCTGGGTCTCGTCAAGCAGGCTGAGGATGTTCCCGTCGACCGCCCGGCTGACGTAGAGGTAATGATCCGCGAAGGCGTCGAGCTTCAGGAGCGCCCGGAACTCGTTGTGGGTCCAGTCCTCGATCACCACGACCTCGCCAGCCTCGGCGCGGGCGATCTCCTCCCTGGTGGGCGGGCTGAAATCGAAAAGGTAGCTGCGCTCGCCGCGTGCGCGCAGCTCCCCGTCCCCGTCGATGACGTAGGCCTTGGGCAGCGCCCGCTGCATCTGGGTCTGGCCGCGGGTCAGAAGCTCGCGCAGCAGCCCCCCGGTCAGCAGCGGATAGCGCTCCTTCTGGGCGTCGAGGAACGCCGCGAGCTGTCCGGCGTCGGCCTGGAGCGTGCGCAGGTGCTCGTCCTCATAGGCCTGCGCTGCGGCCAGCGAGTTCGCCACCACGTTGCGCACCCGCTCCGAGAACCAGCCCTCCAGCCCGAAATTGAGCGTGATGGTCGCAAAGACGGCGACGAGCAGCGTCGGCGCCAGCGCGAACAGCGTGAAGACCCGCATCAGCCGAAGGTGCAGACGCGACCCTTCCGCCTGCGCCCGGCGCGCCGCCAGCATCTCGACCAGCCGGCGCGCCATGAAGGCGGCGAGGATCAGCGCATAGACGAAGTCCGCGAGCAGGACGAAGCGCAACGTCCGGCCCGCCTCGCGCGTCGCAAGGTCGGAGAAGGCGACGAAGGTGAGGAGCGCCAGCAGCGGCCCGAGCGCGAACAGCCCCCAGACTGCCGCGACGCGGACCGCCCGGTTCTTCCGCAGGCGCGCGATGCGCGCGCCTGTCTCGGTGATGGTTGCACTGCGCATTCTGCGGCGACAGGCTCTCGACTGCTCGACTGTGGCAATCTTACATCATTCGAGCGACGCCTGTAACCGGAATGTCGAGCCACGGGCCATTTTTCGCCGGTGGCAGGTCCGGCCCTACATCATTCGCTTGCCGCGCGTGACCCTTATGTCGAGATCCTTGATCTTCTTTCGCAACGTGTTGCGGTTGATCCCGAGCAGTTCCGCGGTCCGCACCTGGTTGCCGCGGGTCGCCGACAGCGACAGCGCGATCAGCGGCAGCTCCATCTCCTTGAGGATGCGATCATAGAGCCCGTCCGGCGGCAGGCTGTCGCCGTGGAGGTCGAAGTATCGCCGCAGATGCGCCTCGATCGCCTGGGAAAGCCGCTGCGGCTGGACCGCCTGCGGACCCGCGGCCGAGGAAGGCCGCGCCGCGATCTCCTGGCTGACCACCGTGCCGGAGAT
Source organism: Amaricoccus sp. (assembly GCF_017995835.1). Classification (GTDB taxonomy): domain Bacteria; phylum Pseudomonadota; class Alphaproteobacteria; order Rhodobacterales; family Rhodobacteraceae; genus Amaricoccus. The sequence goes on along the minus strand of NZ_JAGOID010000032.1, from coordinate 2,366 downwards.
CACGTCGTCGGGGCAGAGCACGCAAAGCCGCCGCATCAGGTTCTCGAGCTCGCGGACGTTGCCCGACCATTCCTGCTTCTTCAGGATGTCGAGCGCCTCCTTCGCGAGCGTCTTGCGCGGAAGCCCCTCGCCCTCGGCCTTCCGCAGGAAGGCCCGCGCCAGGTCCGGCACGTCGTCGAGCCGTTCGCGCAGCGGTGGAAGACGGATCGGCACCACGTTGAGACGATAGAACAAATCCTCGCGGAATCGCCCCTCGTTGATCAGGCCCCGCAGGTCCTGGTGCGTGGCGGCGATGATCCGCACGTCCGCCGTCTGCAACTCGCGCCCGCCGATCCGGGTGTATTCGCCCTCCTGCACCACCCGCAGCAGCCGCGTCTGCGCGTCGAGCGGCATGTCGCCCACCTCGTCGAGGAACAGCGTCCCGCCCTTGGCCTGCTCGAACTTGCCCTGCATCGCCCGGTCGGCGCCGGTGAAGGCGCCCTTCTCGTGGCCGAACAGCTCGCTCTCGATCAGGTCGCGCGGGATCGCCGCCATGTTGATCGCGACGAAGGGCCCCTTCTTGCGCAGCCCGAAATTGTGCAGCGCGCGCGCCACCAGCTCCTTGCCGGTGCCGCTCTCGCCGGTGATCATCACGCCAAGATCGGTGTTCATCAGCCGCGCGAGGATACGGTAGACCTCCTGCATCGCCGGCGAGCGCCCGATCAGCGGCAGGTTGTCGCCGCCGACCGGCTCCTCCTCCGCCCCCGCCTGGGGCCGCGCCTTCTGGTTCAGCGCCTTGGAGACCTGCGACAGAACCTCCTTCAGGTCGAAGGGCTTCGGCAGGTATTCGTAGGCGCCCACCTCCGCCGCGCGAATCGCCGTCATCACCGTGTTCTGCGCGCTCATCACGATCACCGGCAGGCCCGGCCGGCGCTTGCGGATCGCCGGCAAGAGGTCGAGCGCGTCGCCGTCGGGCATCATGACGTCGGTCACCACGACGTCGCCCTCGCCCTCCTCGATCCAGCGCCACAGCGTCGAGGCCGTCCCCGTCGCCCGCACCCGGCACCCCGCCCGCGTCAACGCCTGCGCCAGCACCGTGCGGATCGAACGGTCGTCGTCGGCGACGAGAATGGTCCCTTCCATCAGGCCTCCGCCTCGCTAACCACGACGCCGGAGCCGGCGCGCTCCTTCTCGTCGGGCGCCGCGCCGCGCCAGACAGGCAGCCGGACGCGGAACCGCGTGCGCCCCGGCCGGCTGTCGCATTCCACCACGCCGCCATGGTCGGCGATCAGCTTCGAGACCAGCGACAGACCGAGCCCGGTCCCGTTCACCTTGGAGCTGACGAAGGGGTCGAAGATGTCGCGCACCAGCCCCTCCGGCACGCCCGGGCCGTTGTCGGTGATGGTGACGAGCAGCGGCAGGCTCTCGCTCCCCCCGCCCGGACGCTGCATCTTGACGCCCGGCGCGTACGCCGTCGAGATCGTGATGGATCCCCCAACCTTCGGAACCGCTTCAGCGGCGTTCTTCAGAAGGTTCTGGAACACCTGCAACAACTGGTCCGGATCCCCGGCCGTCGGCGGCAGCGAGGGGTCGTAGTCCTCGCTGAAGCGGGCATGGGCGGCGAAGCCCGCCCTGGCCGCCCGCCGCGCCCGGTCGAGCACATCGTGGATGTTGAGCGGCCGGCGCTGCGCCGGGCGCAGGTCGCCGAACTGTTCCACCCGGTCGACGAGCTTGCCGATGCGCGCCGCCTCGGTCTGGATCAGGCTCGTCAACTCGCGGTCCGCGTCGCCGAGCCCCATCTCCAGCAGCTGCGCCGCGCCCGAGATGCCCGCGAGCGGGTTGCGGATCTCGTGCGCCAGCATCGCCGCCATGCCCGTCACCGAGCGCGCCGCCGAGCGATGCCCGAGGCTTCGGTCCATCTTGTCCGCCATGCCGAGCGGATGGATCAGCAACAGCACCGCCCCGTCGTTCTCGTTCAACGGCGCCGCATGGATGTTGTGCGACAGCGCCGCCTGGTCGCCCCAGCCGACGAGGATGTCGTACTGGGCCACCGACACCCCGCTGCGCCGGGCCTGCCGCACCACGTCGAGCACCGCGCTGTCCTCGCCGAGGAACCTGCCGAGCGGCCTTCCCTCCATGTGCCGCGCCGAGACCGCGCCGAAGCTCTCCGCCGCCGGGTTCGCCGCGCAGATCGCATCGTCCGCCCCCAACACCAGCGCCGGATAGGGCACCGCCCCCCAGATCGCCTCGAAACTCGGCGCGCTCATCAGTGCACCCTTGCGGTGGTTGAGCTTTTCACCCCGCATGCGGGGTGAAAAGCTCGGCCCGCACCGAGCGCCCGCCGCGACGGCCAAGCTCGCTTGCCAGCGAACGGCCAGCATGAGACC
>NZ_JAGOID010000124.1 GCF_017995835.1 Amaricoccus sp. | reverse complement strand
GACTTCTCGATCGAGGTGGTGCCGACGAGGATCGGCTGGCCCGCCTTGCTGGCGCGGCCGATCTCCTCGACGATCGCCTCGTACTTCTCGCGGGCGGTGCGGAAGACCTGATCGTCGTTGTCCTTGCGGATGACGGGCAGGTTCGTCGGCACCGACACCACGCCGAGCTTGTAGATCTCGAGGAACTCCTCGGCCTCGGTCATCGCCGTGCCGGTCATGCCGGCGAGCTTCTCGTAGAGGCGGAAGTAGTTCTGGAACGTCACGCTCGCCAGCGTCACGTTCTCCGGCTTGATCTGCACGGCTTCCTTGGCCTCGATCGCCTGGTGCAGGCCCTCCGACAGTCGCCGGCCGGTCATCATGCGGCCGGTGAACTCGTCGATCAGCATCACCTCGCCGCCCCGGACGATGTAGTCCTTGTCGCGCTTGAAGAGCACATGCGCCCTGAGCGCCTGGGTGACGTGATGCACGAGCGTCGTCGACTCGGGATCGTAGAGGGTCGCATCCGGGGGCAGCAGGCCGAGCGCGTGCAGGCGCTGCTCCACGTATTCGTTGCCGTCCTCGGTCAGCGTCGTCGTGCGCTGCTTCTCGTCGAGGTCGTAGTGCTCCGGCGTCAGCTCCGGGATCACCTTGTCGATGGCGATATAGAGGTCGCTGCGGTCCTGGCTCGGGCCGGAGATGATGAGCGGCGTGCGCGCCTCGTCGATCAGGATCGAGTCGACCTCGTCGACGATGGCGAAATAGTGGTCGCGCTGGTTCACCTGCGCGAGGTCGGACTTCATGTTGTCGCGCAGGTAGTCGAAGCCGAGCTCGTTGTTCGTCGCATAGGTGACGTCGGCGTCGTAGGCGAGCTTCTTCTCCTCCTCGGGCTGCCCGGGCACCACCACCCCGACGGTCAGCCCCAGCGCATGATAGACGAGGCCCATCCACTCGGCGTCGCGCTTCACGAGATAGTCGTTGACCGTCACCACATGGACGCCGCGTCCGGTCAGCGCGTTGAGGTAGACCGGCAGCGTCGCCATCAGGGTCTTGCCCTCGCCGGTCTTCATCTCGGCGATGTCGCCACGGTGCAGGAAGATGCCGCCGATGAGCTGCACGTCGAAGGGGCGCAGGCCGAGGGTGCGGCGCGCCGCCTCGCGCGCGTTGGCGAAGGCCTCGGGCAGCAGGGCGTCGAGGCTCTCGCCCTTGCCCAGCCGGTCGCGCAACTCCTGGGTCTTGGCCCGGATCCCCTCGTCGCTGAGCGCCTGGAACTCGGGCTCGAGCGCGTTGATCCGGTCCACCAGCGGCCTGACCGCCTTGACCCGGCGGTCGTTCGGGGTGCCGAACACCTTGCGTGCGAGCGAGCCCAGTCCAAGCATGAATGCGTTCCTTAAACGTGCCGGCCGGCGTTCCCGTCCCCTGACGGGTTTGTCATGCCGGGGGCGCTTGTTCCGCCCTGGCGATCGGTCTAAGACGTCGCCCCTATCGGGCCGGCCTCCGACGGGTCGGGACATAAGCGGCGCGCCCGAGCCTGTCAACGGGACCTCCCGGGGCGGGGTTTGCGTCGGGTTTTCAACAGGAGCACATCTCATGCGCCGCCATCTGACCGCCGGACTCCTGGCCGGTCTCGCCCTTGCGGGCGCCGCCCATGCCGAGGACCAGGCCGCCCCGGCCGCGACCGAGACGGCCGCCGCGCCGGCCGACTGGACCGCCGAAACCGTGCTCGCCACGGTCAACGGCCGCAACATCACCCTCGGCAACCTGATCTCGGCGCTCTCCTCCCTGCCGCCGCAGTACCAGGGTCTGCCGGACGAGGCGCTGATGACCGGCCTGCTTGACCAGCTCGTCGACCAGACGCTGCTCGCCGACACCGTCTCGACCGACCCGGCCGAGGATCCGCTGGCCGTGCGGATCGCCGTCGAGAACGAGCGCCGCGGCACGCTGGCCTCGCTCGCGGTCCAGGAGCGTGTGGGCAAGCCGCTCGACCCCGCGGAGGTGCAGGCCGCCTATGACGCACGGGTGGCCGCCCTCCAGCCGGCCAAGGAGTGGAACGCCGCGCACATCCTCGTCGCGACCGAGGAGGAAGCCAAGGATATCAAGGCCCAGCTCGACGGCGGCGCCGACTTCGCCGCCATCGCCAAGGAGCGCTCGACCGATCCGGGCTCGGGATCGAACGGCGGCTCGCTCGGCTGGTTCGGCGCGGGGCAGATGGTGCCGGAATTCGAGACGGCCGTGGTGGCGCTGCAATCCGGCCAGATCTCCGATCCGGTGCAGAGCCAGTTCGGCTGGCACATCGTCCGCCTCGACGAGATCCGCGACAGCGTCCTGCCGTCGCTCGATGAGCTGCGGCCCGAGATCGAGAACGAACTGCGCCAGAAGAAGCTCGAAGCCGAGCTCGCCGCGCTGCGCGCCGCGGCGACGATCGAAAAGCCCGAGACCGGGGTCGCGCCCGCCGCGATCCGTCAGCTCGACCTCCTCACCAACTGAGGCGACGACGATGGCCAAGGGCGCGCTCCCCGTCTCGCCGCTCGCGCCCGCGGGCGGGTTCCCGGCCCTGCCGGTGGTGGCGGGCGTGCGCTTCGCCGCCATCGCCGCCGGCGTCCGCTATCCCGGTCGCGACGATGTGATGCTGGTCGAGATCGAGGCCGGCGCAGCGGCGGCCGGCGTCCTGACCCGTTCGGCAACCCGTTCGGCCCCGGTGCTCTGGTGCGAGCGTTGCCTCGCCGGGCAGCGTGGCTCGGACGCGGGCTTCGCCGTTCTGGCCAACTCGGGCAACTCCAACGCCTTCACCGGAGGGGCCGGCCGCGCGGCCGTGACCGCTACGGTGGAGGCGGTGGGACGCGCGCTCGGTCTGACCCCCGAACGGGTCTTCGTCGCCTCGACGGGGGTCATCGGCGAGCCGCTGCCCGCCGCGCGCATCGTCGCCAGGGTCGACGCGCTGGCGGCCGCGCTCTCGCCTTCGGCGGGCGAGGCGGCGGCGCGGGCGATCATGACGACCGACACCTTCGCCAAGGGGGCCGCCGCGCGGACCGAGATCGACGGCGCGCCCGTCGCCATCGCCGGCTTCGCCAAGGGCTCGGGCATGATCGCTCCCGACATGGCGACGATGCTGGCCTTCGTCTTCACCGACGCTGCGGTGGAGCACGACCTGCTGCAACGGCTGCTGTCCGAGATCAACGCGCGGACCTTCAACTGCGTGACCGTCGACGGCGACACCTCGACCTCGGACACGCTGCTGCTTTTCGCCACCGGCAAGGCGGCGATGGCGCCGCTGGCCGCCGAGGACGATCCGCGTCTGCCGGCGTTCCGCGACGCGCTCGAGGGCGTGATCCGCGACCTGGCGCTTCAGGTGGTGCGCGACGGGGAGGGCGCGAGCAAGTTCGTCGAGATCAACGTGACCGGCGCGGCGAGCGACGAGGACGCGGCAAAGGTCGCGCGCTCGATCGCCAATTCGCCGCTGGTCAAGACCGCGATCGCCGGCGAGGATCCGAACTGGGGCCGCGTGGTGATGGCCGTCGGCAAGTCCGGGGCCGCCGCCGACCGCGACACGCTCGCGATCCGCTTCGGGCAGGTGCTGGTGGCGGAGCGCGGCATGGTCTCGCCCGAGTATGTCGAGGCCGAGGCGGCCGCGCACATGAAGGGCCAGGAGATCGGGATCGGCGTCGACCTCGGGATCGGCGGGGGCAAGGCCACGGTCTGGACCTGCGACCTGACGCGGGCCTACATCGACATCAACGCCGACTATCGTTCGTGACGGCGGCGGGGCAGGGCGAGGCGGGCGCGAGGCTCGTCCTCGTGGTCGCGGTCGCACTCGTCGATCCTGACGGGCGCGTGCTGATCGCGCAGCGCCCGGAGGGCAAGGGCATGGCCGGTCTCTGGGAGTTTCCCGGCGGCAAGGTCGAGCCCGGCGAGCGGCCGGAGGCGGCGCTGATGCGCGAGCTCCACGAGGAACTCGGCATCGAGACCTGGGCCTCCTGCCTCGCGCCGCTCGCCTTCGCCAGCCACGCCTACCCCGACTTCCACCTGCTCATGCCGCTCTGGGTCTGCCGCAAATGGGCCGGCGTCCCCCGGCCGCACGAGCACGCGGCGCTGAAATGGGTGCGTCCCCGCGACCTCGCTTCCTATCCCATGCCGCCCGCCGACCTGCCGCTGCTGCCGGTGCTGCGCGACCTCCTCGGCTGAGGCTCGGCACGGAGGGGCGCGGCGTCCGCGCGTCAACGACCCGCAAAGAAGTGGCAAGCCCGGTTCCAGCCCGGTTCCAGCCCACCGGCGATGCTCCGGCCTGTCAGGCCGCCATCGCGGCCGCGAGTTCCGGCGGCAGGTCGAACTCGGCCAGGGCGCGCTGGCGCGCCTCGGGCGACATCTTGCGCGCGGTCCTGGCGACGATCTGCTCGATGCGGTCGGGGTGCTGCGGGGCGAAGTCGGCGAAGTGCCAGCGCAGGAAGACGAAGCAGATCACGTCCTCGAGCGCCTGCGTCTCCGGGTCGCGCTTCAGCCCCTCCTTGCGCAGCATCGCCCCGACGTGCGCCCGGTCCGCCGCATCGTAGCCGGCCTCGGCCATGAGGCCCTCGACGCGCGCGGCATGCCGGCGGCCCTGCTCGGCGCGCCAGGCGAGATAACCGGCCCGGTCGTCGGGATAGGCGCGTCGCGACAGCTTCCAGCGCTCGATGTGCTGGCCGCGCGCGGCGATGCGCAGCGCGTCGGAGGCGTCGGGAAACAGGCGGTCCAGCTCCGCGCTCATGCGCTCGCCGTAGACGAGCGCAACCGGCCGCCCGTCCGGCTCGCGTTCGGGATCGGCGGCGTTGGCGGCGTCGATGGCGGCGAGCACCGCAGAAAGACGGCCGTCCTGTGCTGGTCCCATGTCTCGCGCGCCCCTTCGGTCTCGGTGGGTCAGCTTCGCCGATCGACGAAGCCTCCACAAGATCCCTGCGACCGTTGGGTCGCCCGGTCAGAAGCGATGGGCGAGGACGAGGAGCACGCTCTCGACGCCGGGGTTGTCGATGGCGGTGGAGGCGTTCGACTTGTGGTTGGCCGCGAGACCGAGCCACCAGCCCGGCGCGACGGCGACGCTGACGCCGAGCTGCGAGCGGAACATCGGGAACTCCGAGCCGAGGTCGTTGCCCCACTCCCCCTCGCCATAGCCGCCGAGCATCACGCTCGCCTCCAGCCGGATGCGCTCGCCCAAGGGGACGAACACGATCGGGCCGGCGCCGCCCCAGAGGTCGTGGTCGTCCGCCTCGATTGCGACCGCGAGGGCCACCTCGAAGCGGGAACGGGCGAACAGGGGACCGGTGCGGGCCTCCACCGCGAAGTCGGCCACGCCGTCGCCGCGGAGGTTGTCCATTCCGACCGCAGCCGCGAATTCGAAGGCGCCCGCCTGCGGGGTCGCCAAGAGCGCCGCGCACAGGCATAGCGCACGGACACGGCGCGTCGTGGTCAAGGCGTTCGGCTCCCCAGTCCCGGCTCCGTGGCCGGTCGAGAAATACGAGCAGACTTATGCGCGCCGCGCAAGGCCGGCGGAGCGGGCGACGCGGTCCCGGCTCAGCTGGCGATGAGCGCGACCCAGACGCCCCCGAGGACGAGGCAGGCGAGGCTGACGGGGATGCCGGCGCGGCAGAACTCGCCGAAGCCGATCCTCACGCCACGCTGCGCCGCCTGCTCGACGACGATGATGCCGGCGAGGCTGCCGAAGACGACGAGGTTCGACGAAAATCCGGTGCCGAGCGCGATCGCGGCGCCGAGCGCGTCGGCGTCGGGGCCGCGCTCGAGGAAAGGGGAGAGGAGCATCACGGCGGGGTTGTTGCCGACGACGTTGGAGAGGACCGCGACGACGCCGTAGAGCGTGACCGGCGAGGACAGGTCGAGACCCGCGGCGCGGAGATCGGCGAGGAGGCGCTGCGGCAGGCCGGTGGCGGCCAGCGCGGCGTTCACCACGAAGAGCCCCATCAGGAGAAGGATCAGGTTGCCATCGACGTTCTTGAGCAGGTCGCCCGAGGCGACCTGGCGGTTGACGAGGAGGAACGCGGCGGCCCCCAGCGCCACGAGGTCGCGGCTCCAGTCGGTGAAGACGAAGGCGAGGACGACGGCGAAGGTGACGGCCGCGGCCTTCAGCGTCTCGACGCGGTTCGGCTCGGGCGTCGGGGCGGCGGGTCCGGCGTGCGGCGTGCGCGCGAGGGTCCATCGGCCGCGGTAGAGCAGCACGACCACGCCCCAGACGATCGGCAGAGACAGGATCGCCGGGACGGCGGCGAGGCGCAGGAAGCCGGTGAAGGAGATGTGCAGCGCCTCGGCGGCGATCATGTTCTGCGGGCTGCCGATCAGCGTCCCGGCGGAGCCGGCGTTGGCGGCGAAGCAGAAGCCGAGCAGGAAGGGCGTCGGGTTGAGCCCGCGCGCCAGCGTGATCGAGACGAGGAGCGGCGTCATCGCCACCACCACGACGTCGTTGGTGAGGACCGCCGACAGCGCGCCGCCGACGGCGACGAGGAGGCCGAGCAGGGCGGGCGGGGCTGCGTCGCGGCTGGCGACCTTCGCCGCGGCCCAGGCGTAGAAGCCCGAGACGACGAAGGCGGCTGAGACGACCATGAGGCCGAAGAGGAGGCCGACGGTGCGGTAGTCGATCGCGGCCCAGGCGGCGTCGGCGGTGATGCGGCCGGCGGCGATCATGACCAGCGCGCCGACGACGGCCGCGCCGGTGCGGTCGACCTTGAAGCCCGGCAGGTGCCCGAGCCCCATCGCGAGGTAGACGAGCAGGAAGACGGCGACGGTCAGGTCCAAGCGGGGCCTCCGGGACCGGAGCCCGTGCGGCCGTCAGGCTCCATGCCCGGGCTTCGCTGGGTCTGCCGCGGCCGTGTCGTAGGCCTTGCGGATCGCGGCGAGATCGACGGTCGGCTTCGGGCGCTTGAGCTTCAGGTCCTCGAGCGCGTCGTGGATGATCTGCGAGACCGCGAGGTTGCGGAACCACTTGTGGTTGGAGGGGATGACGTACCAGGGCGCCGTCTCGGTGGAGCAGTTCTCCAGCATGGCCTCGAAGGCCTTGACGTAGTCGCCCCAGAGCGCGCGCTCGGAATAGTCGCTGTCGGAGATCTTCCACTGGCGCGCCGGGTCGTCGAGGCGCTCCTTGAAACGGGCGAGCTGTTCCTCGGGTGAGATGTAGAGGAAGAACTTGAGGATGGTCACGCCGCTGTCGGCGAGCAGGCGCTCGAAGGCGTTGATGTGGTCGTAGCGACCCGACCAGACGTGCTTCGGCGCGAGCTTGTGGACACGCACGACGAGCACGTCCTCGTAGTGCGAGCGGTTGAAGACCGCGATCTGGCCGAGCCCGGGCGTGTGCGGGTGGACGCGCCAGAGGAAGTCGTGGGCGAGGTCGGCGGCGGTCGGCTCCTTGAAGCCGGTGACGGAGGTTCCCTGCGGGTTCATCGCCGAGATGACGTGCCAGCACACGCCGTCCTTGCCGGCGGCGTCGATGCCCTGGAGCACGATCAGCAGCGCATGGCGACGCTCGGCGTAGAGGCGTTCCTGGG
>NZ_JAGOID010000123.1 GCF_017995835.1 Amaricoccus sp. | reverse complement strand
CGGGAAGCCGGCGGCGAGTTCGCGGACGCTGTCACCCCACGGCTGGTCGACGGCCTGCGCCGCGCGTTCCTGGTCCGAGAGAGCCGATGAGAGCGCGTAAATCTTTCGAAGGTTGACGAAACCATGCAACCATGCCAAATGAAATCAATCGGTTATTCGGCCACAATCGGCCGATTTGCCGAAAGATTCACACGCTCTGACCCCTCCACGAAGCGCCCGGCCTTCACCACATCGAGCGGAACGGTGACCGCGACGAGCACCGACGTCAGCACCTGGTCCGGGAAGAGTGCCGCGGGTCCGAACAACGTTTCCAGCTCCTCCGGTGTGAGGGGGCCCTCGGCCAGGACCACGACCTCCAACGTTTCTGCCGCCTCCGCGGCCTGCTCGGGCGTCAGCACCTGGCCGCTCGCGTCGACGCAGGGGACCGTGAGCGACATGCCGACCGAGATGTTTTCCTGATCGCCGCCGAGCGCGTCCCAGTTCGCGTCGGCGATGAAGCCGTAGAGTATCGGGTCGCCATAGGCGCGTTCGGCCAGTCGGCTCAGCGTGTCGCCACTCGCCACGACATGGAAGGACCCGCACGTGACGGACCCGTCGCCGACCAGGACCTGGGCCGCCGCGGGTGACAGCGCAGAAGCCCCAAGCACGGCCGTGGTCAGCCCTCGAACAGTGAAGCGCCGGGTCGACGACCGAAGAGAAGGCAGCCGGTAATACCGGCGGGCTCATGAAACGACTCGCGGGCGCTTTTTGGTCTTTGACGATTTTATCGTTTATACTCAGGTAGTTACCCTATCTATCACGCGTGTTAGCCCGCGCTGCGCCGGGTGGCCTGGTAGACTCGCCGGTATAAGAGGACATCTTCGTTCCGACACTCCTGTCTTGATCCGGCACCACCGGTGCCGAATCGTGCAGCCCGAGTCTACTCGACATGATCATAGCCGAACAGGAACTCTGTCCGGCGGCCTGCGTCGAATCCCGCGGCGCAAGCCCCTGACTTGCCGGGCCGAGCGCCAGCGGGACGCAGGTTGATTTTCGTGCAGTGCCTGATCATCAGAAGGTAAACTTCGTGCCGAAGGTACCGACCGTGATATTCCTCAGGTCGGGCTCGGCCCCGTCATCGATCTCGTACCAGCGAAGCTGACCGTTGAGGTCGATGCCGTAGCGCTCGATCCTCTGCACCGCCGCGAGGCCATAGGACTTGCCGTCGGCGCCGTCGCTCGAGATGGTTTCGCCATGGGTATAGTCAACGCCGAAGCCGGTCGGTCCGAGCGGCCAGAAGGAGGTGTCCCAGCCGACCTTGGCGTAGACGTTCGAGGGATCGTCGCCTTCGTCGAGCTTGTAGCCGCCGGTCGAGAGCGTAAGGCTGAGCCCCTGTCGGATCGTGCAAGTAGGACCCCGCGGCGCATGCGTAGTCGACGTTGTCGTCCTCCGTATTGTAGACCGAGGCTGCCGCAAGGAGCGTGAAGTCGCCGACGGTCCAGCCGCTCCAGTCGCCGTAGTCGCCGCCGAGGGTCACCGCCGCCGCCCACTGGTCGTCCTGGCCGTAGGAGGCCGAGCCCCGCACGCGGCCGAACATCGGGCTGTCGTAGCGAATGCGGCCCAGCCGGTCGCCGTCGAAGTCGAAGAATGCGTCGCCGACCTTGGTGTCGCTGTAGTCGACGCCGTCGGTGAACAGGATGCCGCCAGCGATGTCGGCGACGCCCGCGTACATGATCGGGCCGGCGACGAGCGAGAGGTCGTACTCGGCGGTGTCGTCGGCCGCGCTCGAGCCCTTTGCCGAGCTGCAGCCGGCCGTAGCGATCGTCGCGGAACGTCACTTCGGCGCGGCGCACGTTGAAGTCGGCGTCGGTCTGCGCGTTGAGCTGGTTGACGTCGTAGGAGTTGTTCGGGCTCGCGCCGATCTCGAGTGTGGCGCCGAGGGTGGTCTGGCCGAGCGGTGCGTCGGCGTCGAGGCGGAAGCGGGTACCGGACGTGTCGTTGTCGATGATGAAAACGTCGGTCGAGATCCCGTCGTCGACGACGTTGAAGGCCGAATTGACCTGCGTGGAGAGGGTGAGCGACCGGCCGCTCCGGTCGATCCACGTGAAGCCCTCGGCGACCATTTGGGCCTCCGTGCGATCATCCTCGTCCGGCGATGGCGCGGCGGGAGCGGCCACGACCGCCATCGGGGCGGCCGCCGGGCGCGGCGCCGCGGTGGCGGTGTGCTCGGCCTTGAGCGCGTTCAACTCGGCACGCATGGTGTCGATCTGCTGCTGCTGGGCCTCGATCACCACCATCATCCTGTCGATGTCGGCGGTGCTTGCCTGCTGGGCGGCGGCCGGGGCGGCCGTGGCGAGGGCGACGAGCGCGGCGGCGGTGGTGCGCCGCGATCCTGTCGGAAACATGACGAGGCTCCTTCGTTTCAGGGTTGGTCGGCCTTGGGGCCGGTCGAATCGGGAGTCGGGGGCGTCGCCGTCCGCAGCATGCGAAGGCCGAGGAAGGCGAAGGCGATCGAAACGAGGGGATTGACGAGGGTGAAGAAAGCGAAGGGGACGTAGACGGTCGTGGCGACGCCGAGGGTTGCCGCCATGTAGGCCCCGCAGCTGTTCCAGGGGATGAGCGGCGAGGTGACGGTCCCTGAGTCGCCGAGTGCGCGCGAGAGCACCACCGGCGCGAGCCCGCGATCCGCAAAGGCGCCGCGGAACATGCGGCCCGGGAGCACCACGGCGATGTACTGGTCGGACGCCAGCACGTTGGTAGCGAAGGCGGCGCCGACGAGCGCCGCCACGAGGGCGCCGGTCGAGCGGGCCGCGCCGATCACCGGACCGATCAGACGATCGAGCACGCCGGCCTTCTCGACGATGCCGCCGAAGGCGAGGGCGACGAGGATCAGCCCGACGGTGCCGAGCATGCTCTCCGTGCCGCCGCGGGACAGCAGCTGGTCGACCGCCGGCTCGCCGGTGGCGGAGACGTAGCCCGTGGCCAGCGCGGCCCAGACGCCCTTGAGCAGGGCGAGGCCGGGTGGCAGCTCGGCGCCGGCGAAGGCGATCACCCGCTCCGGCGCGTCGACGACGGCGAGAACGCCGCCGGTGAGGGCGCCGAGGAAGATGGTGACGAAGGGCGGCCAGCGGAGCAGCGCCAGCGCCAGCACGACGAGCAGCGACAGGAAGTGCAGGAGCGACGGATGGAACGCGGCCTCGATGCCGCCCGCCACCCCGCTGGCGTCGAAGTCACCGGGGGAGCCGAGCAGCCAGAAGCCGAGGACCGCCACCGCGAGCGCCGGCAGGGAGGTCCAGAGCGACCGCGCACGTGGTCGTAGAGGTTGGCGGCGGCGCAGGCGAGGTTGGCGGTGTCGGAGAGGGGCGAGGACTTATCGCCGAAGTAGGCGCCCGAGAGGATGGCGCCGGCGGTGATGGCCGGATCGAGTCCCATCTTCTGCGCGACCCCATCATCCCGATGCCGATGGTGCCGGCGACCGTCCACGAACTGCCGATCGAGAGCGCGACCACGGCGCAGATCAGGCAGGCGGTGACGTAGAAGTAGTCGGGGCTCAGGAGCTTCAGCCCGTAGTAGACCATGGCGCGTGCCGCTGAGCGCCCAGGTGTCGATCAGCGCGCCCACCGCGAGCAGGATGAAGATCGCCGAGAGGCCGGTGTTGACGCTGGCGACGGCGGCGTCGCGGAGGTCGACGATCGAATGGCCGTGGCGCCAGGCGACCCAGGTGGCGACGAGCGAGCAGAAGACCAGCGCCACCTGGTTGGGACCGGCGGCGGCGGCGTCGCCGAACAGGAAGAGGGAGAGGCCGAGCAGGCCGACCAACGCCGCGACCGGAACGAGGGCGGCGGCGAGGCCGAGCGGCTCGGGTGTGCTGGACCGCCTGACGCGCATGGCCTGACCTTCAGTGGAACGCGATTCCGTCCGCATCGTCGTCCGCCGGCTGGTCGGCAATCGTGGTGCCCTTGTCGCCACGCACCGCGGCCGGCACGTCGGCCAGCGCGCAGATCACCGAGCGGCCGCCGGTCGCCCGCGCGAACTCCTGCGCCGCCTCGACCTTCGGCCCCATCGAGCCGGCCGGGAACGAGTGTTCGTCCATCGCGTCGGGGGTCGCCCAGCGGATCGCCCGCTGGCCGGGCTTGCCCCAGTCGAGATAGACCGCGTAAGTATCGGTGGCGCAGACGAAGACGCCAGCCCCGATCTCGCGGGCGAGGAGCGCCGTGGCACGGTCCTTGTCGATGACGCACTCGACGCCGACGAGCCGGCGGGTGCCCTTCTCGTACATCGTCGGGATGCCGCCGCCACCGGCGGCGATCACCACCGAGCCCTTCTCGAGCAGCCACCGGATCGGGCGGAGCTGGAAGATGCGCTTGGGCAGCGGCGAGGGGACGACGCGACGCCACTTGTCGCCGTCGGGCTTCACCACCCAGCCCTTGGCCTTGGCCTCGGCCTTCGCCTCGGCCTCGTCGTAGACCTGGCCGACGAACTTCGTCGGATCGGCAAAGGCCGGGTCGTCGGGGTCGACCTCGACCATGGTCAGGAGCGTGGCGAGCGGCTGCTCGAACGGCAGCACGTTGCCGAGCTCCTGCTCGATCATGTAGCCGATCATCCCCTCGGTCTCGGCGCCGAGCACGTCGAGCGGCGCGTCCTCGCCCGGATACGCGATCTCCTGCAGCGCCAAGAGCCCGACCTGCGGGCCGATGCCGTGGGTGATGACGACCTCGTTGTCGGCGCAGAGCGGCGCGAGCGCCTCGGCCGCGATGCGGGCGTTCCGCCGCTGGTTGAGCCGGGGGAGGAGCGGCCGGGCGGAAAGCTGGCGTCGGGCAAAGGTTTACGACGCGCGGCGGGATGCACGATCCATGCACGAACCATGCACGAGGCGTATGCATAGGAAAGAAGTCGGGATTGGGAGGTTAACGGCGGGCGGGCGGCCTGAGGAGGCGAGCTCCGGTTGATCGGTTCGGCATGGCCTGCACCGCGCAGCCCCGGCTGCGCCCGCGCGATCCGGTCGGCACGCGCCGCAAGCGCGGGCCGAGGGGGACCATCGGCCAGGGAGCGGGACGGATCGCCTTGTCGGGTGAGGCGACCGTACGCAAGTCCCGCCGATCCTGGCGCGCGACCTGATCGGCACGGGGAGGAATCCGAGGCGCAAGACTGGCCTGCGTGGGGCGCAGCCGAGCGATCGCTTCCGTAGACCAACTCAGCCCCGCGGCGCGCCGAGCAACGCCGCCACTGCCTCGAGCGCCGCGCGCACCGGCGGGTCGTGGCGGGCGTCGTGGTGGCAGACCATCCACTCCTCGTGGCCGATCTCGGCGATCGGCTCCGACAGCCGCGCCAGCCCGGCCTCCGCGTCTCCTGCGAACGTCGGCAGCAGGATCCGCCCGATCCCCGCCAGCGCCAGGTCGAGCGCGAGCCGCATGTCGCTTGCCGTCGTGACGATCGCGTCGCCGCGATTGGCGGCGAGCCAGCGCTGAGAGGGCGTGTCGGGGGCGCCCTCGCTCAGCGCGACATAGCCCTCGACCCCCGGTCCCGCCCCATAGATCGCGTAGCCGACGAACCCCGTCCGTCGCCCCGCCAGCCAAGGCTGGTCCGGGCGGCGGTTCCTGACGCCGATATCGGCTTCGCGCCGGGCGATGTCGACAGTGGCGTTCGAGGCCAGCAGTTCCGGCACCCAGCCGTCCGCGGGCTTCCAGAACGAACCGATACGCCGCGCGATCAGCCGCGAGGTCCAGAGGCCCGCGGTGATGCGTACCCGAGGCGTCCTGCGCGCCCCCGCGATCCAACGCTCCAGCCGCCCCGCCGCCCCGCGCAGCGCCTCGGCCTCCGCCAGAAGGCCCCGCCCCTCGGCGGTCAGCGAATAGCCGCGCGGGCCGCGCTCGAACAGCCGCCTTCCCGATCGACGCTCAAGCTCGGCCATGCGGCGGCCCAGCGTCGGCACGCTCGCGCCGGTTGCGCGCGAGGCGCCAGCCAGCCCGCCCGCATCGGCCACGGCAAGAAAGAGCGCCACGTCGTCGAGATCGATGGTTTGTTTCATTTCTGAAGATTGGCTTGCGTGAAACCGGTCTGCAGCGGGTCTGTACCGGCGGCCATGTTAGGCCGGTCCCATCAAGGATGAAAGGAAAACGGATGTTGCTCCCGCTCGTCGTGAACCACCCATACCTCCAGGTCCCCCGCCCGGAGTGCGCCCCGCCATGCGAGGCGGCGATCATCCGCCGGCGCGTCGCCTCGGCCCGGCGCTGGCGGCGCCGCCGCCGCCGGCTCCTGCTGTTGCGTTTCCTCCTGGGCCGGAGCCGGCCCGCCGGAGCGGGGTCTCGTTCAGTGCTGGCCGGCACGGGCCGGGCGTCGCTCGCTCACGCCGGATAGCGCGCGATCGCCTCCGCGAACAGCGCAGATTCGACGTTGCCGCCGGAGGCGACGGCGATCACGTCGCCCGTGGCGAGTTCGTCGCCGCGGAAGAGGGCGGCGGCCAGCGCCACGGCGCCGCCGGGCTCGAGCACGATGTGGAGGTGCGAGAAGGCGAGCGACATCGCCGCCAGCGCCTCGTCATCGGAGACGGCGAGGCCGGGCCCCGCGCGTTCGCGCAGGATCGGAAAGGTCATCGCGCCGGGGCGCGGGGTCAGGATGGCGTCGCAGATCGAGCCCGTGGCCGCCGGGTTGCTCACCCTGTCGCCGGAGGCGAGCGAGCGGGCCATGTCGTCGAAGCCCGCGGGCTCGGCCGTGCGCACCCGGAACGCCGGCGCCTCGGCCTCGAGCGCCAGCGCGATGCCGGAGGCGAGCCCGCCGCCGCCGCAGCAGACCAGCACCTCGGCCGCGGCGATCCCCGCCTCGGCGGCGTCGGCGACGATCTCGAGCCCGGTCGTGCCCTGCCCGGCGATCACCTCGGGGTGGTCGTAGGGCGGGATCAGCGTCAGGCCGCGGTCGCCGCCGATCCCGACGGCCAGCGCCGCGCGGTCCTGGGTCAGCCGGTCGTAGAGCACCACTTCGGCCCCGAGGGCGCGCGTGCCCTCGATCTTCACCGCCGGCGCGTCCTGCGGCATCAGGATGACGGCAGGCGCGCCATGGGCGGCGGCGGCCCAGGCGACGCCCTGCGCGTGGTTGCCGGAGGAGAAGGCGATCACCCCTCGGGCGCGCACCTCCGGGGCGAGCGCCGAGACGGCGGCCCAGGCGCCGCGCGCCTTGAACGAGCCCGTCACCTGAAGGCACTCGGCCTTGACCCAGATCCGCCGTCCAGCGCGGGCGTCGAGCGCGGCCGAGGAGAGCAGCGGCGTGCGCCGGACATGCCCGCGGGCGCGCGCGGCGGCGGCGCGGATGCGGTAGATGTCGCTCAAGCCCGGCTCTCGACCCGGGCCAGCAGGGCCTCCAGCGCGGCCAGCGCCTCGGGCTCGTCGAGGAAGGGGACGTGGCCGCGGTCGGGAACCTCGGCGACGATCAGGTCCGGGCGTCGCGCCCGCATCCGCTCCACGGTCTCGCGGCTCAGGAGATCGGAGTTGGCGCCGCGCACCAGCGCCGTCGGGACGCCGGCCAGCGCGTCGAAGAGCGGCCAGAGGTCGGCCGGCGGATGGTTGGCGGTCGCCTCGAAGGCGTCGCGGATGCGCGGGTCGTAGTTGAGCGCGAGCCCGTCCGGGGTCTCGTCGAACCAGCGCCGGGCGAGCGAGAGCCACTTCTCGCGCGCCAGCCCGGGGAAGCGTTCGCCCATGCGGCGCGCCAGTGCGTCGGCGCCCTCCTTCAGGGTCTTCGCCCGGGGCGCGATCCCGAGATAGCTCATGATG
>NZ_JAGOID010000122.1 GCF_017995835.1 Amaricoccus sp. | reverse complement strand
CGCCATGTACGACGTGGTCACCGCCCAGTTCAACGGCGAGTACGACAGCGCCACCGCGGCGCAGGAGCTCGTCTCCGCCGTCGAGATGGCGCAGTAGCGGGCCAAGCGGGGCGGGCGGCGCCGCCGCCCGCCCCGACCTGGCGTGCGAGGTGAGATGCACGGGATCGAGGCGCCCGTTCCCTTTCTCCGGCGGCTGTTCGACCTCGCGGTCGCCGCCGCCGACCCGATGCGCTGCGTGCCCGCGGCGCTGCCGGCGCGGCCCGCGGGCCGCGTCGTCGTCGTTGGCGCGGGCAAGGCCTCGGCGCGGATGACCGAGGCGGTCGAGGCGGTCTGGGGGCCCTGCGAAGGGCTCGTCGTCACCCGCGACGGCTACGGCCGTCCCACCCGCGGCGTCGAGATCGTCGAAGCCTCGCACCCGGTTCCGGACGCGCGCGGCCTCGACGCGACGGCGCGGATGCTTCGCCTCCTCGACGGGCTCGGGGAGGGGGATTTCGTGCTGGCGCTCGTCTCCGGCGGCGGCTCGGCGTTGCTCGTCCAGCCGGCCGAGGGGGTCACGCTTGCCGAGAAGCAGGCGGTCAACCGGGCGCTCCTCGCCTCGGGCGCGCCGATCGGCGAGATGAACGTCGTCCGCAAGCACCTGAGCCGCGTCAAGGGCGGCCAGCTCGCCGGCGCCGCCTGGCCGGCGCGGATGCTGGCGCTCGCGATCTCGGACGTGCCGGGCGACGACCTCGCGATGATCGCCTCCGGTCCGACCGTCGGCGACGTCGCCACCGCCGCGGACGCCGCCGCGATCCTCGCGCGTCGGGGCATCGACGCGCCCGTCTCGGTCCTGCGCGCGCTCGCAGCCGGGAGCGGCGTGGTGCGCCCCGACGACCCGCGCCTGTCGCGGACCCGGAACCTGCTCGTCGCCGCGCCGTCGCAGTCGCTGGAGGCCGCCGCGACCGCGGCCCGCGCCGCCGGCTGCGACTTGCGCCTGGTCGGGGATGCGGTCGAGGGCGAGGCGCGCGAGGTCGCCGCCGCCCAGGCCGCGCTCGCCCGCGGGATCCGCGCCGGGATGGCGCCGGGAGACCGGCCGGCGCTGGTCCTCTCGGGCGGCGAATGCACGGTCACGCGCAGAGGCGGCGGCGTCGGCGGCCCGAACGCCGAGTTCTGCCTCGGCCTCGCGGTGGCGCTCGACGGCGCGGCAGGAATCTGGGGCCTCGCCTGCGACACCGACGGGGTGGACGGCGCGGCCGAGGTGGCGGGCGCGACCGTGGCGCCCGACACGCTGGCGCGGGCCCGAGCGGCCGGGCTCGATCCGGCGGCGGCGCTCGCCCGGAACGACGCCCACACGTTCTTCGCGGCGCTCGGGGACCAGGTGGTGACCGGGCCGACGCTCACCAACGTCAACGACTTCCGCGCCGTTCTGGTCATGCCGCCGCAGGCGCCGGCGGCTTGACCCGGCGCCCCGTTGTGCTAGGCCGACCGCGCGCCGCCCGGAGCCCCGCCGATGGACCATTTCCTCTACCGCGACGGCGCGCTGCACGCCGAGGACGTGCCGCTCGCCGAGATCGCCGCCGCGGTGGGAACGCCGACCTATGTCTATTCGGCGGCGACGCTGACCCGGCATTTCCGGCTCCTCGACGAGGCGCTCGCCGGAATGCCGCACCTCGTCTGCTTCTCGATCAAGTCGAACCCCAACCTCGCCGTGCTCGCGCACATGGCAGCACTCGGGGCCGGGATGGACGTCGTGTCCGGCGGGGAATGGCGCCGCGCCCGCGCCGCCGGCGTTCCCGGGGAGCGGATCGTCTTCTCCGGCGTCGGCAAGACGCGCGAGGAGATGCGCCTCGCGCTCGAGGGCGGCGTGCGCCAGTTCAACGTCGAGAGCGAGCCCGAGCTGCTCGCGCTGTCCGAGGTCGCGGTCGCGCTGGGCCGGACGGCGGCGGTCGCGGTGCGGGTCAATCCCGACGTCGACGCGCGCACCCACGCCAAGATCGCCACCGGCAAGTCAGAGAACAAGTTCGGCATCCCGATCGCTCGCGCCCGCGAGGTCTATGCCGAGGCGGCGGCCCTTCCGGGCGTCGAGGTGGTCGGGATCGACGTCCATATCGGCAGCCAGCTGACCGAACTCGCCCCGTTCGAGAGCGCCTTCGCCAAGGTCGCCGGGCTCGCCCACGCGCTGCGCGCCGACGGCCACGACATCCGCCGGCTCGATCTCGGCGGCGGCCTCGGCATTCCCTATGCCAGCACCAACGACGCCCCGCCGCTTCCCTTCGACTACGGGGCCACGATCCGGCGCACCGTCGGGCATCTCGGCTGCGAGATCCAGATCGAGCCCGGCCGGGTGATTGCGGGCAACGCCGGGATCCTGCTCGCGCGGGTGATCTATCTCAAGCGCGGCGAAGGTCGGGACTTCCTGATCCTCGATGCGGCGATGAACGACCTGGTGCGCCCGACGATGTACGACGCCTGGCACGACATCGTGCCGGTGCGCGAGCCGGCCCCGGATGCCGCGCTCGGCCCCCTCGACGTGGTCGGGCCAGTCTGTGAGACCGGCGACACCTTCGCGCGCGGGCGGATGCTGCCCCCGCTCGCGGCCGGAGATCTCGTTGCCTTCCGCTCCGCCGGGGCCTACGGCGCGGCCATGGCGTCGGAGTACAATACCCGGCCCCTCGTGGCCGAGGTGCTGGTGCACGAGGATCAATTCGACGTGGTTCGTGCGCGTCCGAGCTATGAAGACATCCTCGCGCGCGATAGCATTCCCGGATGGATCGGCCGAGAGGTGTCTCCGCCGGCAGAGCGGAGGTAGGCACGGGGCGCATGGCGGCAGGTCGCAGGACGGTCGCCGCCGACGACGCCCCGATCGCCGCCGCCATCCGCCGGACCCGCGCCGGAATGGCGCTGGAGCGTGCGTTGCGCGCCTTCTGGCCGCTTGCGACTCTGGCCGCCGCCGCCTGGGCGGCGCTGGCCTTCGGTCTGGCGGAGGTGGCCCCCCGCAGGCTGCTCCTCGCCGTCACCATCGTCGTCGGGCTCTGCGCCCTCGTGCTGCTCGTCCGCGGGTTGCGGCGCTTCCGCTGGCCGCGGCGGGCTGAGGCGGCGGCGCGTCTCGACGCCGGCCTGCCGGGCCGCCCGCTCGCGGCGCTCGCCGACCGGCCGGCGCTCGGGCGCGACGACGCTGGCGCGCAGGCGGTCTGGGCGGCGCACATCGCACGGATGCGCCGGATCGCCGCGCGGGCCGAGTGGGTCCGGCCCGACCTGCGCCTCGCCCGCTTCGACGGCTGGGGCCTGCGGCTCATCGCGCTCGTCGCGCTGGGCGCGGCGCTCCTCTTCGCCCGGGCCGACCCGATCGCCGGCCTCGGCGCGGCGATCGCCAGCGCCGGCGGCGGCGCCCCGGCGGCGGGGCCGGCCTTCGAGGCCTGGGCCGAGCCGCCGGGATATACGGGGCGGCCGACCCTGTATCTGCCCGACGCGCCCTCCGAGCCGCCGCTCGTCGTGCCGCAGGGCACGCAGATCACCGTGCGCGTCTACGGCGAGGCGGGGGATTTCTCGCTCACCCAGTCCGTCACGGACAGCGACGCGCCGCTTGCCGAGGCTGCGCCCGGGATCGCTGCGGCGCGCTTCGTCGTCGGCCACAGCGGCGGGATCGCCCTTTCCGGGAGCGGCGACGCGCTCGGATCCTGGTCCTTCGTCATGCAGCCCGACAATCCGCCGGAGATCGACCTGGCGGAACCGGTGACCCGCGCCCCGACCGGCGAGACCGAACTCGCCTACGTGGCGCGCGACGACTACGGCGTCGTGTCGGCGCAGGCGGAGATCACCGTCGACCTCGCCGCGACCGACCGGCTCTACGGGCTCGCCGCCGAACCGCAGGCGCGCGAGCCGCTGACGGTCGACCTGCCGCTCTCGATGTCCAGGGGCAGCGCCGAGGAGGTCGCCGAGACGCTGGTCGAGGACTTCTCGAAGCATCCGTGGTCGGGATTGCCGGTGACGATCCGGCTCACCGCCGAGGACGCGCTCGGGCAGGTCGGCGCGCGCGACGGGATCGCCGCGGTACTGCCGGGCCGGCGCTTCTACAACCCCATCGCCGCGGCGCTGGTCGAGCAGCGTCGCGATCTTCTCTGGACCACGGAGAACGCCCGCCGCGTGGCGCAGGTGCTGCGCGCCCTCACCTGGCGGCCCGAGGGGATGTTCCGCAACGAGAAGGCCTATCTCGCAACCCGCATCGCCATCCGCCGCCTCGACGCCGCCGTCGGCCAGCCCGACAACGCCGCGCGTGTCGAGGAGGTGGCCGAGATGCTGTGGAAAGTGGCGCTCCTGCTCGAGGAGGGCAGCCTCGGCGACGCGGCGGAGCGACTCGCCCGCGCCCAGGAGCGCCTGCGCGAGGCGCTGCGCAACGACGCCAGCGACGAGGAGATCGCGCAACTGATGGACGAGCTGCGGCAGGCGACGCGCGACTACATGCAGCAGCTCGCCGAGGAGGCGCTGCGTGACGGCGAGCGCCAGCGCGCCGAAGGCCAGCCGCCCGGGCAGACCATGACCCGGAACCAGATCCAGGAGCTGATGGACCGCATCCAGGAACTGTCCGAGCAGGGTCGGCGCGCCGAGGCGGAGGCGTTGCTCGAGATGCTCCAGCAGCTCCTCGAGAACATGGAGATGCAGCTCGCCGAGGGCGGACAGGGGGGCGAGGGCGGCGAGGGCCAGCAATCCATGCAGGATCTTGGCGACGCGCTGCGCGAGCAGCAGGGCCTTGCGGACGACAGCTTCGAAGAGCTGCAACGCCAGTTCCGCGAGGGCCGCGGCGGGCAGCAGGGGCAGGGCCGGGGCAGCGAGGGGCAGGGCGGCGAGGGCTCGTCGAACCAGGCGCTGGCGGAGCGGCAGAAGGCGCTGCGCGAGCTGATGGAGGAGCTGCAACGCGGCCTTCCCGGCGAGGCGGGCGATGCGGCGCGCGACGCGCTGCGCCGGGCCGAGCGCGACATGGGCGAGGCCGAGGGCGCCCTGCGCGACGGCGACGCGGCCGATGCCCTGAACGAACAGGCCGAGGCGATCGACAACCTCCGCGACGGAATGCGGCAGATGGCGCGGGACATGCGCCAAGCCGAGGCGGGCTCGCAGAACGGCGAGCCCGGCGCCGAGGGCGAGGCGAGCGCCGACGGCCGCAACGACCCGCTCGGCCGCCCGCTCGGTCCCGACGGCAGCACCGGCACGAACCAGCAGATGGTGCCGGAGGCCAACGCCGGCACACGGGCGCGCGGTCTCCTCGACGAGATCCGCCGGCGCTCCGGTGACCAGTCGCGGCCGCAGCTCGAGCTCGACTACCTTCGGCGCCTGCTTGACCGTTTCTGAGCCCACCTGATCGCAGCGCTGCCTTCCGGAGGTCGCCAGGTGGACAATCCCGGCCGGATCGGGCATGGGACGCCGGCTGCACGGCCCGGCACGCTCCGGCCCTTGCTGCGAGATCAGGGGAAACCACCGATGCTGCGAATCGCCCTCGTGATCGGGCTCCTCGGGGCCGTCGGGCCGTTTGCGATCGACATGTATCTGCCGGCGATGCCGTTGATCGCCGCGGAGTTCGGCGTGTCGGCGCAGGCCCTGCAGATGACGCTGACGACCTATTTCCTCGCCTTCGGGGTCGGCCAGCTCGTCTACGGCCCGCTCTCGGACCAGATGGGCCGGCGGGCGCCGATGCTGATCGGCCTCGCGATCTTCCTGCTCGGCACGCTGGCCTGCGCGCTCGCGCCGAGCGTCGCGGCGCTGGCGGTGGGGCGCCTCGTGCAGGGGCTCGGGGCCGCGGCCGTCATGGTCGTGCCGCGCGCGCTGATCCGGGATCTCTATTCCGGACCGCAGGCGACACGGCTCATGGCGCTGGTGATGCTGGTCATCTCGGTCTCGCCGATGCTCGCGCCGCTCGCGGGCAGCGGGATGATGGCGATCGCAGGCTGGCGGTGGATCTTCGGCGCGCTCGCCATCGCCGCGGCCTTCAGCATCGCCCTGACCGTGCTCGCGCTGCCGGAGACGCTGGCGCCGACCGACCGCATGCCGATGCGGCCCGCGTCGCTGCTCGCCGGTTCCGGGCGCCTGCTCCGGGATCGCGAGTTCATGGGGCTGACGCTGATCGGCGGTTTCGCGATGGCGAGCTTCTTCGTCTTCATCGCCTCGGCGGCCTTTGTCTATGTCGAGAGCTTCGGGCTGACGCCGACGCAGTTCTCGCTCGCCTTTGCCATCAACGCGGCGGGCTTCTTCGCGGCGTCGCAGCTGGCCGGGACGCTCGGGAACCGTTACGGGATGCGTCGGGTAGTCACCGTGGCGACGGCCGGCTTCGCCGCGGTGACGCTGGCGCTTGTGACGCTGGTCGCGGCCGGCCTCGGCACGCTGCCGGTGATCGTGGTGATGCTGGTTCTCGCGAATGCCTGCCTCGGTCCGGTCATGCCGACGACGATGGTTCTGGCGCTCGATCCGCACCCGGACGTGGCCGGGCTTGCCTCCTCGCTCGGCGGCGCGATCCAGATGCTCGTCGGGGGCGGCATGATCGCGCTCGCGAGCCCGTTCTTCGACGGGACGGCGATGCCGATGGTCGCGGCGATCGCGGCCTGCGGGGTGCTGGCGCTCGGGGCGGTCGCGGCGACCATGGGCCCGGGCGCGCGTCGGGCGGACGTGCGTCGCTGACCGGACGACCGAACGTTCTCGGTGACGCACCGCTGCGACCTTCCGAGGCGGCGCGCAAGTTCGTCCTTGCGGGCGTCGCCGGCTTGCGCGATCAACCCCGCGCCATGATCCCCGGAGAGAAGCTCGACCAGATCCGCGCCCGCTTCGAGTATCTCGAGGCGCGGCTCGCCGCACGCGCGACGCCGGCCGAGCTGGCGGCGCTGTCGCGCGAGTATGCGGCGCTGCGCGACGTGGTGGCGCGGATCGACGCCTGGCGCGCGCTCGCGCGCGAGCGGGAGGAGGCGGAGCGGCTGCTCGCCGAGCCCGAGATGCGCGAGCTTGCGCAAGAGGAACTGGAGCGGCTGAAGGCGGAGACGCCGCTGGCCGAGCGGGCGTTGCAGGTGGCCCTGCTGCCGAAGGACGCGGCGGACGAGCGCTCGGCGATCCTCGAGGTCCGGGCCGGGACCGGCGGCGAGGAAGCGGCGCTCTTCGCGGCGGATCTGGCGCGGATGTACCAGCGTTTCGCGGAAGCGCGCGGCTGGCGCTGGGAGTTGGTGGAGGAGGCGGCGACCGAGCTCGGCGGCTATCGCGAGCTGGTGGCGGAAATCTCGGGGCGCGGCGTCTTCGCGGCGCTGAAGTTCGAGAGCGGCGTTCACCGCGTGCAGCGGGTGCCGGCGACCGAGAGCTCGGGGCGGATACATACCTCGGCGGCGACGGTGGCGGTGTTGCCGGAGGCCGAGGAGGTCGACATCGACATCCCCGCGGCGGACATCCGCATCGACACGATGCGCTCTTCCGGAGCGGGCGGCCAGCACGTGAACACCACGGACAGCGCCGTGCGCATCACCCATCTGCCGACGGGGATCGTGGTGACGAGCAGCGAGAAGAGCCAGCACACCAACCGGGCGAAGGCGATGGCGGTGTTGCGGGCGCGGCTCTACGACCTGGAACGGACGCGGCTCGCGGCGGAGCGGGCGGCTGAGCGCAGGGGCCAGGTCGGCAGCGGCGACCGATCGGAGCGGATACGGACCTACAACTTTCCGCAGGGTCGCCTGACCGACCACCGGATCGGGCTGACGCTCTACCGGCTCGACCAGGTGATGCAGGGCGATCTCGACGAGGTGGTGGCGGCTCTGGCGGCCGACGACCAGGCGCGGCGGCTCGCCGATCTCGAGGCA
>NZ_JAGOID010000121.1 GCF_017995835.1 Amaricoccus sp. | reverse complement strand
TCGCGCCCAGCGCCTGGGACATCGAGAAGGCCTCGCGACTCACCTGTCGGGCATAGAAGGCGAGAAAGGCGATGCCGATGACGATCGCCGCCCAGCCGCCGAGCAGGAGCGGCGGCGGCGGCTCGAACAGCGCGCCGTCGGCCCGGCCGAGCGGCGGCGCCGCGAGCGCGAGAAACGTCACGATGACACAGGCGACCGCGGCGAGCAGAATGGTGCTGCGCCGCGAGAGGACCGAAGCGCTGATCGTGACCGGCGCGATCACCAAGAGCGCGAAGGGATTGCTGATTCCCCCGGTCAGCAGCAGCAGCGCGCCGAGTTGCCCGACGTCGAAGAGCAACGTCAAGGTCGCCTCGCGCTCGGTCAGGCGACGGTTCTCGGCGGTTCCGATCATGGCGATGACGTTGAAGATCACCGCGGCGGCGATCACCGCAGCGCAGGAGCCAAGCGGCACGCTCAACCCAAGGACCGGCCCCGCCGCCAGAACCGCCGCCGTCTGGCCAAGGATCGCGAGCCATCGCAACAGGATCAGCGTGCGCAGCCGCAGCCAGGAGCCGCGGGCCTCGTCGTCGAGAAGGGTGAAATCGGACTCGTTCATCGCCCCGACCTAAGCCAGATCCGCGCGGGAAAGAACATGCCCCGCGCGCCGACGCGCGCCCGGGGTATCGTTCGCCCGCCTTGATCGACCGGGACCACCGTGCCAGAAGGCCCGCATGGACAATCGCACCCTGCGCCTCTTCGCGGTCTCGGCCGTGCTCGCGGTCACCGTCGGCCTCGGGGCCGGGGCCTATTTCGCCTTTGCCCCGCGCGACGGCGATCGCTTCGCCGATTGCCGCTCCGGCACCGTCGCCGGCGGCGCCGCGACAATCGGCGGCCTCTTCACGCTCGTGAATGGCGAAGGCCAGCCGGTCACCGACAGGGATGTGCTGACCGACCCGACGCTGGTCTATTTCGGCTATACCTTCTGCCCCGACATCTGCCCGACCGACCTCGCCCGCAACGCGCTGGTGGCGGACGACCTCGCCGCCAGAGGGATCAAGGTCGGTCAGGTCTTCGTCACGATCGACCCGGCCCGCGACACGCCGGATGTGGTCCGCGACTTCGCCGCCGCGGTCCACCCAGACCTCGTCGGCCTGACCGGCACGGCCGAGGAGATCGCCGCCGCCGCCGCCGCCTATCGGGTCTATTACCGTCAGGCCGACGCATCCGAATATTACCTGATGGACCATTCGACCTTCACCTATCTCGTCGATCCGGCGCACGGCTTTCTCGAATTCTACGGATCGGACGCGGCGCCCGAGGCGATGGCGGCCTCTGTCGCCTGCTTCGCCGGACACCTTTGAACCGCCGGCCGAAATTGCTAAGGCGGTAGAGAGCATGGAGGAATCGCGCGTTGCACCGGGGCTGCCATGCCGCATAGAATCGGCCCGGATCGGTCGCTCCTGATCCTCGACGACGATGAACCCTTCCGCCGCAGCCTGTCGCGGGCGATGGAAAAGCGCGGTTTCGAGGTCCAGGCGGTGGACTCCGTCGCCGCCGGACGCGAGGCGGCGCGCAGCCGGCCGCCGGCCTACGCGGTGATCGACCTCCGGCTGGGGGACGGCAACGGACTCGAACTCGTCGAACTCCTGCGCGAGATCCGGCCCGACTCGCGCATCGTCGTGCTGACCGGCTATGGCGCGATCGCGACCGCCGTCGCCGCGATCAAGATCGGCGCCACGGACTATCTCTCCAAGCCCGCCGACGCCAATGACGTGACCGACGCCCTGCTCGCCCGCCAACGCGACAAGCCGCTGCCGCCCGAGAACCCGATGTCGGCCGACCGCGTCCGCTGGGAGCATATCCAGCGGATCTACGAACTCTGCGACCGCAACGTCTCCGAGACGGCCCGGCGGCTCAACATGCACCGCCGGACGCTGCAACGGATCCTCTCCAAGCGCAGCCCGAAGTGACGCCGGCGAAATGACGCCGGCGAAATGACTGGCCCGCCGGCCGCCGCCGCCCCAGACTGTCCCGGACCGCTACCTGTCCTGCCCGGACTGCAAGAGCTGGCTCATCACCCATCCGCGCGAAATGGAGACCTTCGTCAGCCTCCGCCCTTCGACGCTCGACGACCGTCACCGGTTCGCTCTCTTCATCGAAGGGGCGACGGCGGAGAAGTTGCCCCGGGCCACCACCCCGGCTCCCTGTTCCTTCGCAACCTCACCGAGCTGGAAGGAGTTCGACCGCATCCTGGCCGACTATGCCAACCGCGGCGCCCGCCCCACCTGCCCCCCTTCGCTGACCGAGGGCCCAGCCCTCCAGTACGCCCGATGCCGTGCGCGCCCCGCCGCCCCCGAGCCTTCTTCCCAGTTTCATATGGGCGGAATTCCTATCGGGCAGGACCAGGGGCCCCGCCAACAGGCGGGGAGAAAACGACTCGCGGCCAACAGGCCGCTCCGGTGGCGGCCGCGAAGCGGCCGCCGGGCCCAAGGGCGATGCCCGCGGGAGCCCCCTTTCAATGCGTCGCGCCATGGTCGAGGCGGGCGCGGACGCGGCGGACCATGAGCCAGACCCCGAGCAGCGTCGGCAGGACGAGCAGCCCGGAGAGATGCGCCTTGTCGATGCCGACCGGCTCGACCACCGGCCCGAGGAGATAGGTGCCGAGCGACACCGCGTAATAGCCGATCGCCACCACAGACAGGCCCTCGACCGTCTCCTGGAGGCGCAACTGCATGGCCGCGCGCGCCGACATCTGGCGCAGGACCTCGGTGTTCTGCGCCTGGTTCTCGACATCGACCCGGGTGCGCAACAGGTTCGCAGCCCGCTCCGCGCGGCTCGACAGCTCCTCCAGACGCTCGCGGGCGGAACGACAGGTGCGCATCGCCGGATCAAAGCGGCGGGTCATGAATTCGCCTAGGAGCTGGCGGCCGCCGATCCGCTCCTCGCGCAGAACCTCGATCCGCTGGGTGACGATCGCTTCATAGGCCCCGGCGGCGCCAAAGCGAAACGCCGAGGCGGTCGAGAGTTGCGCGATCTCGGCGGACATGCGCAGCAACTGGTCGAGCGTCTTGTTCTCTTGCCCGCCGCCCTCGGCCATCGCCGCGACCACGCCGCTGAGCTCGCCATCGAGCCGGGCGACCGCCTGGGCGACGCCGCGCGAGGTTGGCAGGGTGAGCAACGCCATGCTCTTGTAGGTCTCGATCTCCAGCATCCGCTGGACGATCCGCCCCAGCCGGCGGGCGCCGATGCCGGGCCGGGCGAAAACCGCCACGCGGCAATGGCCGTTCTCGTCGATGCGGAAGTCGGCCGCGACCACCGCCTCGGCATCGACCACCTGGCTGACCGCGAGGCTCTCGGGCACGAACCAGGACAGAACCTCGCGCCCCAGCCGGTCCTCGAGATCGGGCCCCGCCACCTCGACCCGGACGAGGCAGGAAGTGACGACAAGGCCCGGCGCCTCGGCCAGCCAGTCGGCGGGAAAGAGCGAGAAGACCTCGCCCGAGAACGGCCGTTGGGAGACGCCATCGGCGAAGATCGTGTAGGTGACGAATTCGGTATGCATCTCCCATTTCAGGAAGCCGCGGCCGAGCGGGCCGGAATAGTGGTTGGCGCCCGGCGCCGGACGCGGCGCGCCATGGCGGTCGAGCAGCGCGACGAGATGGGCGAAGTCGCGCCCGCGGTCGCGGTCGGCCGCGTCCCGAGGCTGCTTGATCGCGAGATGCGCGGCGCGGCAGGGCGCCGTCAACTCGGGAAAGGGCCGGGCGTGCAGCTCGTTCGACAGATGGTAGCGGTCGGGATAGTCGTCGAGAGCGAGCTGCGCCATGGCGTTCTCCGAGCGTTGACCGCCCTTCGTTGCCATTTTCCCCGGGGCTTTCCAAGCGGCTTTGCTGCCCGTCGCTCGGGCTCAGGGCGCCGCGCGGTCGGCAAGCCGGGCAAGATTGGGAGCGTCCGGCGCATCGAGGTCCGTCTCGGGCGTGAAGTCGATCGCCTCGAGGCGCCGGGCCCGGCCATGGGCGCGATCGGCCGAGATGCGGATCTCCTCGATATCCTTCTGCGCCTGGCCGAAATGGCGGTCGAGATTGCCAACGCGGGTCGAGAGGCGCTCCACGTCCTTGTAGAGAAGGCCGAGCTCGCGGCGGATCGCATGGGCCTCGGCGCGCATCCGGGCGTCCTTCAACACGGCGCGCAGGGTGTGCAGGGTCGCCATGCAGGTGGTCGGCGAGACGATCCAGACCCGCGCCGAGAAACCCTCGCGCACCAGATCGGCGAAATTGGCGTGCAACTCGGCATAGACCGCCTCGGAGGGCAGGAACATCAACGCCCCCTCGGCCGTCTCGCCCTCGATGATGTATTTCTCCGAGATCGCCTTGATATGCGCGCGGATCGCGGTCCGCATTCCGCGACCGGCGGCGGCGAGTTCGGCCGGTCCCTTGGCAGCGCGCAGCGCCTCGTAGGCTTCGAGCGGGAATTTCGCATCCACGACGATCGGCCCCGGCGGGTTCGGCAGGTGGATGAGGCAGTCCGCCCGGGTGCCGTTCGAGAGCGTCGCCTGAAAGCTGGCCGCGTCGGGCGGCAGCGCGCGGGTGACGATCTCGCGCAGCTGGATCTCACCGAAGGCGCCGCGGGTCTGCTTGTTGGAGAGGATGTCCTGAAGACCGAGCACGTCGCCGGAGAGCTTCTCGATGTTGGTCTGGGCCTTGTCGATCGCGCTCAGCCGCTCGCGCAGTTCGCCGAGGGAATGGGCCGTGCGCTGGGCCGAGGCGCCGAGGCTGTCGCTCATCGCCCGCGTCACCTCGGCGAGGCGGCTTTCCATGCTGGCCGCGACCCGCGCCTGGGCGGCGGCCTGGGCCTCGGCGACATGGGTGATGCCGCCGTGCAGCTGCTGCTGGCCGTCGTTGAGCGCGCGGACCGCGCCGTCGAGTTCGATCAGGTGCCGCGCCAGCGGCTCGGTGGCGCGGGTCGCGCGGGCGCTGGCGCGCAGCAGCAGGACGGCGACGAGCAGCGCCGTCGCCGCGGCCCAGAGCCGCGGGTCGTCGAGCGCGATCACGGTGGAGCCGATGGTGATCATCGCCGGCCGAACAGTCGCTCGATATCGGCGAGGTCAAGCTCCACATAGGTCGGCCGGCCGTGATTGCACTGGCCCGACAGCGGTGTTGCCTCCATCTCGCGCAGGAGCGCGTCCATTTCCGGCCCGCTCATCCGCCGTCCGGCGCGGATCGAGCCGTGGCAGGAGACACGGCTGATCACCGCGTCGATACGGGCGGCAAGGCCGCGGCCCGCCCCCTCGATCAGCGCGTCGGCGACATCGGCGAGCAGGGCGCGGCCGTCGACGGCGCCGAGGATCGCCGGCGTCTCGCGCAGGCAGAGCGCGCCGCCGCCGAAGGGTTCCACGACGAGGCCGAGGGCTTGGAGTTCGGCCGCCTCGTCCAGCAGCGCAGCGCGGGCGGCGGCGTCCAGCTCGACGATCTCGGGGATCAACAGAAGCTGGCCCGGCACGCGGGAAGTCGCGCGCGCCGCCTTCAGGCGCTCGTAGACCAGACGCTCGTGCGCGGCGTGCTGATCGACGATGACAATACCGTTGGCGGTCTGGGCGACGATGTAGGTCGCATGGAGCTGGGCGCGCGCAACGCCGAGCGGATGGTCGGCGGCGGGCGCGCCGTCAGCCAGTTCGGCCGGCCGGGGCGGCTCGACGCGCCCGGACCAGCCGTCCGGGCCAAGCAACTCCTCGGCGAAGCCGAGCGCCGCGCGGCTGAGGCGGGTGGGCATCGCGCGACCGGGCTGCCAGGCGGGTGCCGGTCCGGGGCGGAAGGCGCCGAGTACACCGGCCCCGGTGGTGGTGGCGCCCCGGTGCCCCGCTCCGGCCAGCGCCTGTTTCAGGGCGCCGATGATCAGGCCGCGCACGAGGCCGGGGTCGCGAAATCGCACCTCGGCCTTGGCGGGATGGACATTCACGTCCACCGCCTCCGGCTCGCAGATCAGAAACAGCGCCGCGACCGGATGGCGGTCGCGGGCGAGCACGTCGGCATAGGCCGCGCGCAGAGCCCCGACGAGCAGCTTGTCGCGGACCGCCCGGCCGTTGACGAAGAGATACTGCCCCACCGCCGCGCCCCGCGAGAAGGTCGGCAGCGCCGCGAAACCGGCGAGCCCCAGCCCCTCGCGCTCGGCTTCGACCCGCAGCGCATTCTCGGCGAAATCCGCGCCAAGAATGGCGCGCAGCCGTCCCGGCAGCGCGTCGAAGAGGTCGCCCGGCTCGGGATCGAGTCGCAGGAGCTCGCGCGGGGCGTCGGGCTCGGTGACGTCCGTCAATGTGAAGCCGACGCCCGGCGCGGCCATGGCAAGGCGGCGCACGACCTCGCCGATCGCCTGCGCCTCGGCGCGGTCCGAGCGCAGGAACCTCAGCCGCGCGGGCGTGGTCGAGAACAGCCCGGCAAGCTCGACCACCGTCCCCCGGGCGAGCGCCGCGGGGCGGGTGGCGCCGATCACCTCGCCGCGCACTTCGAGGCGCGCCGCCTCGGCGGCGCCCGCCCAGCGCGAAGTGAGCGTGAGCCGGCCGACCGCGCCGAGCGAGGGCAGGGCCTCTCCGCGAAAGCCGAAGGAGCGGATGTCGGTCAGGTCCGTGCCGTCGATCTTGGAGGTCGCATGTCGGCTGAGCGCCAGCGCCAGTTCCTCGGGTGGAATACCCGTGCCATCGTCCGTGACCCGGAGCAGCGTCTTGCCGCCGTCCGCATAGGCGATGGCGACGCGGCGCGCCTCGGCGTCGAGCGCATTCTCGACCAGTTCCTTGATCGCCGCGGCCGGTCGCTCCACCACCTCGCCCGCCGCGATCCGGTTCGCCGCCGCCGCGTCGAGCTGTCGGATCGGGCGCCGGATAGAACCGGGAGCCGATCCGCCAATTGCCGTTATGTTGGGGGTCGCGACATTCATACCCCAAGGTATAGCACAGACGCGACCGCGTGCCAGTGAATATTGGTTAACGCGCCGAGGCGGACGGGCGGCTCGGCTCTGCCGGGACGGCGTCCGTACTATTCCGCGACGACGGTCGGCGGCGCTGGGGGAACGGCGACGCCCTGGGCGCGCAGGCGTTCGAATTCGGCGCCGCGGTCGAGCATCTCGCCATCGTAGATCAGAAGCTCGTTGTCCTGCAGGATCAGCCGCGGGATCAGCTGACCACGGTTGTTCTCGCGATAGACGACGTCGGCGGCCGCGAGTTCGGCCCGGATATTGGGATCGACGGGACCGGCGCGCGCGATCAGCGGCCCGGCGCTCGCCGTGCCGGCGGGAGTCTCCTTGCCCGTCAGGCTCGCCACGGCCTGAAGCTTCGGCTGATAATCGACTCGGTTGACGGCGCCGGGAGTCGGCGCCGGCAAGGCGGCGAGATCGGCGGGCATTTCGAGCGGCTTGGTCGGCAGGACCATGAACTCGTCCGGTGTGCCGCCGATGCCCGCGGCGCGCAGATTGCCCGCGATCCCGCCTTCGGCGCAGCCCGCGAGCGCGGCCGCGGCCAGAAGCAGCGCGGTTAGGCGCAGGGGGTCGGCAGAGCGCATCCTCTTCCTCGTCAGGTCCGAACGGACCCGTGCTTACCGCGGAATGAAAGGCGCGTCACGTCCTGTTGCGCGCCGTCGGCGCCGGCGCGCCGGGAGCGAGGACGAGCAGCGCGGCGCCCCCGAAGATCGCGGCGTCGGCGATGTTGAAGGCGAAAGGATTGGCGATGCCGCAACAGCTGAAATTCAGGAAGTCGGCCACGGCGCCGTAGGTGAAGCGGTCCCAGACATTGCCGAGCGCGCCGCCGATGATCGCCCCGACGCCGATCGACCGCGCCCAGCCGCCAGGGGCGCTACGGACCCAGACGAGAAGCCAGGCCACGATGACGAGCGCGAGCGCGATGAGCAGCCAGCGGCCGGAATAGCCA
>NZ_JAGOID010000120.1 GCF_017995835.1 Amaricoccus sp. | reverse complement strand
GCCAGCTGATCGTCGACGCCTACCTGAACGCGAGCGGCCGCAACCAGTTCGTCCCGCGCGAGTTCCTCGCCTGGCTCCGCGAGCGCCCGGACCACCCGGTCCATCCGGTCTTCTTCGGGATGGACGACGCCGAGGCGGCGCAGGCGTGGCGCGAGGGCCGGGTGCGGCACTGGATCTGCGGACTGCGCATCGCGGTGCGCGCGGCCGACGCCGGCCCGTCTGTCGTGTCGGGCGTGGTGGTGCGCGAGCTGCCTGCGATGGTGTCGCCGGTCGCCGGGCGCCGGGAGGGCGGCGGCTATGCGCCGGTCGATCCCTCCGACCCGGCGATGCTGGCCGAGCTGCAGCGGCAGGCTGCGGGCGCTCTCGACAGCTGGTTCGGCCGCTACGCGGGCGTGGCCGAGATCGCCGGCGTCGACACGACGCCGATCAGGGAAATCGCCGCCCATCTCGCGGGCGGCGTGGCGGTCGCGGCGTGATGCCGCGGCGGCTGGTCACGGAGCGGCGGTCTTGGCGGGTCAAGGCGGGGCTAGGCGTGGCGCGGGGCGGCGAGGCGTGGCGGTCAAGACGAGGCACGGCGGGGTACGGCGTGGCCGGGCGTGGCGGTCAAGGCGAGGCGCGGCGAGACATGGCTAGGCCTGGCGTGGCCAGGCGCGGCCGGGCGGTCGAGGTACGTCGTGGCTTGGCGTTGCGAGGCTCGGAATGGCGGTCGCGGCTAGCCATGTTGCGGCGCTGCAAGGCAAGGCGAGCCACGGTGAGCCGAGTCAGGACCAGACGGTTGGTCCAGACATGCTGCATGCCGATCGGCTTGGCGTGGCGAGGTTCGCCACGCCAGGGCAAGCCACCCTTTCCCTTCCCCTGACCGTCGGAGCACATCGTGGCCCCCATTCCGCCCATAGAAAGCAGCACGGTTCTCGCGATCTGGCGCGCCCGCGAGGCCGAGGCCGCGGCCGACCCGCGCTCTGCTTTCGAGGGCTTCGGCGTCAGTGCCTCGGCGCTGGGCTCCCCTTGCGACCGGCAGGTCTGGCTGACGTTACGCTGGGCCTCGCCGCCGGAGGCGCCCGGCGGGCGTCAGCTCCGCATCTTCGAGCGCGGCGACATCGAGGAAAAGCGCGTGATCGCCGACCTCCGGCGCGCCGGAGTCGAGGTCTCGCGCGAGCAGGAGCGCTTCGCGCTCGCGGGCGGTTGGCTGCGCGGCAAGGTCGACGCCGTTGGCATCGGCCTTCTGGAGGCGCCGAAGGCCGAGCACGTCGTCGAGATCAAGTCGATGAATGCGAGCAGCTGGCGCGCGGTGCAGAAGCACGGACTGAGAGCGAACAGGCCCGAGCACTGGCACCAGCTGCACATAGGCATGGCGGCGCTGGGCATCGCCCGCGGGGCATACGTCGCGACATGCAAGGATGACGAAGCAGTTTACATCGAGCGCATCCAACTCGACGTCGAGGAGGCCAACCGGCAGGAGGCGCGTGTCGAGCGACTGGTTGCCGCGCACGACGCGCCGCTGAAGATCGCCGACAACGCCGAGCGCCCGCCGTGCCGGTTCTGCCGGCATAAGGCGCTCTGCTTCGAGGCGGCGATGCCGCGGCGGCATTGCCGCACCTGCCTGCACTTCGCCTTCGGCCGCGACGGGGCTGGCCATTGCATGCGGTTCGACGAGCCGCGCTCACCGCAGCGCCAGCAGGAGGGCCGTGACTGCCCGGCGCATCTCTACCTGCCGGCGCTGGTGCCGGGCGAGCAGATCGAC
Organism: Amaricoccus sp.; assembly: GCF_017995835.1. Classification (GTDB taxonomy): domain Bacteria; phylum Pseudomonadota; class Alphaproteobacteria; order Rhodobacterales; family Rhodobacteraceae; genus Amaricoccus. The sequence continues at coordinate 6,299 of NZ_JAGOID010000120.1, read as the reverse complement.
GCCGACCCCGAGGCTGAGACCGTCACCTACCGCATGCAGAGCGGCGCCATCTGGGTCGATGGCGCCACCGAGGAGACAGCATGACACCATCAGCATTGGGCCGCTGGGTCAGCCGGGCCGAGCGGGGCGAGAGCTTCGTCTATGCCGTCGCCGGCGGCCGCGAGCCGCCGCCGGAGGACGTGATGAAGGCGGCACGGCAGCTCTCCGCCAAGGGCCTGGTGGCGCTGGTGCAGCGCCGCATCTCGCAGAGCCAGATCGCCTACTTCGCCCAGCGGACGTGGACGAAGGACGGCGACCGATGACCCGGACCAGGCTTCCGGAACGCCGGCGCAACACCATCCGCGACATCGCCTTCGGAGGCCAGGCCTTCACTGTCTGCGTCGGCTACGACGACGCCGGGCGACCGCTCGAGGTGTTCGCGGACGGCCAGAAGACCGGCTCGACGATGGCGGCCTTCATCGACGACTCCTGCATCGTGATCTCGATCGCGCTGCAGTACGGCATCGCCCCCGAGGCGCTGGCGCGCTCACTCTCCACCGTCCCGGTCTGGGAGAACGGGGTGAAGGGCGAGTGCCCGGCCAGCCCGGTCGGCGCCATCCTCGCGGCGCTCGGGCCGGCCCCGGCATTGCCATGGGCGGCGAAGCCCGTGGTGGCGGAGGCCGGGCGTTGATCGAGCTGCGCGACTACCAGCGCGCGGCGATCGACGCGCTCTACGCCTGGTTCCGCGCCGGCCGCGGCTCGCCGCTGGTGGTGGCGCCGACTGGCTCGGGCAAGAGCGTGATCCTCGCCGAGTTCGCCCGGAGCGCGGTGGTCGCCTATCCCGAGACCCGCATCCTGATCGTCACCCACGTGCGCGAGCTGATCGCGCAGAACCACGCGGCGCTGATCCGGCTCTGGCCCGACGCCCCGGCGGGTATCTATTCGGCCGGGCTCGGCAAGCGGCAGCTTGGGCGCCAGATCCTTGTCGCCGGCGTGCAGTCGGTGGCGCGTCGCGCACGTGACCTCGGGCACGTCGACCTCGCCATCGTCGACGAGGCGCACCTGGTGCCGCGCACAACCGATACCCAGTACGGGCGCCTCTTCGACGGGCTGCGCGTCACCAACCCGAACTTGAAGGTGATCGGCCTCACTGCCACGCCCTATCGCCTCGATAGCGGATTGCTGCACGGGGGCGAGAACGCGCTCTTCGACGGCGTCGCCTACGACATTCCCATCGGCATGCTGGTCGAGCGGGGCCACCTGGCGCCGCTCGTCTCGAAGCGACCCGCGACCACCTTCGACACCACCGGGCTGCACCGCCGCATGGGCGAGTTCGTCGAACGCGAGATGCTCGACCGCTTCGGCGGCGACGCCACCCGCGCCGCCGTCGCCGAGATCGTCGAGCTCGGCCGCGACCGCCGATCCTGGATCGCCTTCTGCATCTCGGTCGAGCACGCGCGGGCGGTTCGCGACGAGCTGCGCGGCCACGGCATCTCCGCCGAGATGGTGACCGGCGAGACGCCGGGGCCCGAGCGCGACCGACTGCTCAGGGCCTACAGAGCGGGCCGGGTTCGGGCGCTGACCAGCGTCGGGGTGCTGACGACCGGCTTCGACGCACCGGCGACCGACCTCATCGCTATGCTGCGGCCGACCGCCTCCACCGGGCTCTACATCCAGATGGCCGGGCGCGGCATGCGCGTCGCCCCTGGAAAGGACGACTGCCTGGTGCTCGACTTCGCCGGCAACGTGATGCGGCACGGGCCGGTCGACGCCATCGCGCTGCCCGAAGACAAGCAGGGCGGCAAGGGCGCCGGCGAGCCGGCGGAGCCGCCGGCCAAGATCTGCCCGGGCTGCGACGCCATCGTGCACATCGGCACACGCGAGTGTCTCGATTGCGGCCACGTCTTCCCGCCGCCCGAGCCGAAGCTCGAGGCAACCGCCACCACCGAGGCGATCATGGTACTGACCGCCCGCGACGAGTGGCAGGAGGTGCGCGACGTCGCCTACCGCCGCCACCGCAAGCCCGGCGCACCGGACAGCCTGCGCGTCGACTACCTGGTTGGCACCAAGGTGGTCAGCGAATGGGTCTGCGTCGAACACACTGGCTACGCCCGGGAGAAAGCGGTCGCCTGGTGGCGCCAGCGCGGGGATGGCCCGCCGCCCGACACCGTCGACGAGGCGCTCGCACGTGCAGGCGAACTTCGTCGCCCTGCTGAGGCAGTGCTGGTGCGGGACGGCAAGTACCACCGCATCAAGCGGGTGCGGTTCGCGGACGCCGAGGAGTGTGCAGCGTGACCCCGGAACGCCGGCAGATCGTGACGCCGCCTTACCCTTGCGCCGTCTGCAACCGTGCCGGCGCCGGTTTCGCTTTCAGCGCGCCGGGGACCCGCGAAGCCCCGGCTTTTTTCTGCTCGATGCCCTGTTCGGAGGTCTGGATGGTCGCCCACCGCAGGAAGATCGAGCTCACCCGCGACGAGGCCGCTGCAGCTCTCGCCGGTGGCAAGGTGGCCGGCGCCTGGCTCGACGCGCTCGGTCGCACCGACCTCCGCCAACTGTCTCGCGTCGAATGGGCCGAGTTCTGCGAGCGGCTGACCCGTGGCTACCTCGAGGACCTCCAGAGCCAGGCCGACGCGCAGGTCCCGTTCTGATCATGACTGCCCGGCTCTCTCCCTACGCCCAGGCGGCGGGGCGTCTCCGCGACATGGGCTACCACGCCATGCCGGCCAAGCCCGGCGAGAAGGTGCCGGGCCACTTCGAGGCCGGGCGCTGGTCCCACATGGCGCGCTGGCAGGACTGGTGCTCGCGCATGCCGCCGGGGTTCCTGCACGAGCGGTGGGAGAGCTGGCCCGACCCCGGGGTCTGCATCGCCCACGGGGCCGTCGTCGGCGCCGACGTCGACACTGAGCGCGCGGATGTCGCGGCCGCCGTGGTGGCAGCGCTCGGGCCATCACCGGTGCGACGCCGCGGTCAGAAGGGCTGGATGGGATACTACCGCCCCGGCTCCGGCTGCGAGGCGCTCGGGGCGCGGCTGCGCTGGTACCATCCCGATGTCAGCACCGCCAACGCGGACGGCAGACGCAGCTGGCCGCCACTGGTCGAGTTGCTGCTGCACGGCAGCCAGTCGGTGGTGCCGCCGACGATCCACCCGGATACCGGCCAGCCTTACCTCTGGCTGACGCCGGACACGCTCGAGGACATGGCCCTCGGCGATCTCCCACAGCTGCCCCCCGACCCGATCGCCCGCCTCGACGCCGAGCTCGGCAAGCTCGGCGATCCGCTCCTGGACTTCCGTATCGATCGCGGCGACGCCGCAGGGGTCGATCCTGACCGGCGCGCCCGAGATCGCCCGCTTGCGCATCCCGAGGACCGACCCGTAGTGCGGGTCGCGCTCCTCCATCTCTTCGGCCAGCGTCAGGAACTCCGCCAGATCGCCCTGGTCGCAGGCGCGCAGGATCGCGGCCAGCCGCTGCGGCGTCAGCCCGGCGGCGACGCTGTCGCTCCACACCTGGCGAACCCCGGTGATCCCGCCCGTCGCCTGCGGCTCGGCCAGCGTCTGCCGCCGGATCGGCCGGCCGTATGCGTCGACGAGAGCCATCACCACACCCCGCTCCTGGCGCGGAAGCCGCCGGTCAGGCGAACCTCGCGCGCATCTTCTTTGGCCGCCTCGCGCGGGACGGCGCGATAGTCGAACGGCTGGTAGCCGCTCTCGGCGCCCGACACCGCCAGCGCCGCGGCCCAGAACCGGTCGGCGTGGCCGTCGGTGTCGCCGTCGGCGACCAGCCGCCGCGCCCCGCTCACGCCGACCTGGCTCTTGATCGCGTGCAGGTCGGCGCGCAGCACGACGTCGCCGGCCGGGATGCGCACGCGGCGGTCCTGCATCCGCTCCTTCAGCGCCGTCGCCATGTCGAGCTTGGCCGCGGCCGAGAACAGCACGCCCTCGACCCGCAGCTCGCCGTGGCGGCGCCTGGCGTCCTCGACCGGCTTCTCGCCCATGCCGGTCTGGTCCATGCGCACCCGCACCACGCGATAGCGCCCCATCACCTCGTCGAGCAGCCGGTCCTGCTCGGCGAAGGACACGCGCCGGCGCGCGATGATCTCCCGCGTCCACAGCACGTCGCCGACCAGCTCGCCGACCCAGATCACGAACAGGTCCGCCCGCGCGGCGATGTCGACGCCGACGTAACAGAGGCCCCCCTGATAGAGCCCGGGCATCCCGGCCGCCGGATGCTCGACGCCCGAGATCAGGTCGTAGTCGAGCCAGGCGCTGGCCTCGTCGAGCCACTTCAGCTCGTATTCCTGCGCCCAGGCGTCCTCGTCGGCCATGCCCCGGCGCAGCTCGTCGATGTTGCGCTCCAGCCCCTGGGCCACGGCCTCGTGGATGTCGACGACATGGCGCGACCAGACCGTGTCCTCGGCCGTCATCAGCTCGTAGAACTTGTTGCCCTTGCCGTTCGGGGTCGAGATCACCCGCAGCCGCAGGCCGGATTTCGAGATCACCGGGAACAGCGCCGCCCAGATGTCGCGGCTCTTCGCATGAAAGGCGAACTCGTCGAGGATGACGTTGGCCGAAAAGCCGCGCGCGGTGTCGGGGTTCGCCGGCAGCGCCGTGATCCGCCCGCCGCTCGGAAAGATCACCTCCAGCGCCTTGTAGACGGCGTCCGGCCCCTTCTCCTGCGGCGCCCGGAACTCGCCCTCCTCGAAGCGCGGCTCGCCGCCCTTCACGAGGGTGTTGTAGACCTCGTAAAACGCCTTCGTGAACGGCTTTACGACCTCGGTCATCATCTCGGCCGCCTGCCGCTCGCCGCGGCTGAGGATGACCCAGCGGGCGCGGCGGTCCTCCATCCACGCCCTGAAGCTGTCGTCGACGCATTCGCCGCCGGTCGAGAAGGTCTTGCCGGTCTGGCGCGAGAACATGCCGATCTTGAACCGGCTCTGGTCCTCGATCCAGGCCCGCTGGTAGGGCAGGAAGTTGACGACCGGACGGGGCCGGGCGCTCACCCCAGCTTCTCCCAGGCGAACTGCGGATCGAGCCCGAACAGCCGCGCCGCGGCGTCGAAGGCGTCCTGCCCCTCGCGGCTGTTGAACGTCGCCCCGGCCTCGGCCGCGCCGCGCAGGAAGTACAGCACCGCCGCGAGGTCGTCGGGCCGGCGGACCTCGGCGATCGCCCGGATCGCCGCCGCGCCGCGCCGGGCCGAGCGCGCCACGTCCTGGTGCGCGGTGCGGTCGTAGCGCAGCGCCAGCGCCATCAGGTCGTTCGCCGCCTCCATCGGGCTCGGGGCCTCGGTCCTGCTCATGCCGCGCCCTTCGCCGCCTTCAGCGCCGCGCGCGCGATCGCCTGCAGCTTGCGGAACTCCCCGTTCCACACCCGGTTCGACCAGGTGGTCTCGGCCTCTTCCGAGCACGGGGGCAGCTTCGCCTCGATCTCCTCCAGCGCCGCCCGCATGACCTGGACGCGCCGCGCGAGCGACGCCTCGACATTCACCGTCATCCGAACCCCATGATCCGCCGGGCCTTGGCCGCGGCCTCGCCGTCGATGTCTCCCGACGCCACCGCGGCGTCGAGCCTGGCCGCCTGCGCCTTTCGCTCGGCCGCGATCAGCTGCTCGCGCACCCCGGCCGACTGCATGACGTCCTTCATCATCCGCCCGAGGAAATGCAGCTCCTTGGGGTCGATCTCCTCGGCCTCGCGGGTCATCTGCCCCTGCATCACCTTGAAGGCGAGGCTGGTGATCATCTGGAACAGCACGTTGTGCCGCCGCGCGTCGTCGGCCAGCCCGTTCTCGCCCATCCACTCCTCCGCCCAGGCCGAGGACGCCTCCTGCAGCTTCACGAACTCGCGGTACTCCTGGCCGAAGGCGTGCACGGCCGACTTCTGGATCCGCAGCTCCAGCCCGCTCTCCTCCAGGCGGAAGTTGAGCGCCTCGGCGAGCGCCTCGTAGTCGCCGAACCCGCGCTGGACGAGCTCCGACTTGAGCCAGTCGCGCAGCTCGGGCGGCATCTGGTCGATCTTGCGCGGCGGCGGCATCAGAGCCTCGGCCGCGGCCGGTGCACGCCCGGATGCGCGGCGGCGCCCTGCGCGAGCTCGACGCCGCGGCCGGTCGCGCGCACCACCGCGAACTCCCCGTCGCCGTCCACCGCGGCGAAGCCCTGCTCGGCCAGCCAGGCGCATTCGCCGGCGACCTGGTCGCGGGTGCACGGCAACCCGACCCCGCGCAGCACGTCGCCGAGCATCGAGGTGTTGGAGGTGTATTCGCTCGAGCCCTCCAGGTGGCGCAGGATCGCCAGCCGGACGTGCCTCTGGCGGGCGGCGGCATAGTCGGT
>NZ_JAGOID010000031.1 GCF_017995835.1 Amaricoccus sp. | reverse complement strand
TTCCGTTGCAGCTGAAGGATGCCGTAAAGCAGCGCCTCGGCGGTCGGCGGGCAGCCCGGCACGTAGACGTCGACCGGCACCACCCGATCGCAGCCGCGCACCACGCTGTAGCTGAAGTGATAGTAGCCGCCGCCGTTGGCGCAGGATCCCATCGAGATCACGTAACGCGGCTCCGGCATCTGGTCGTAGACCTTGCGCAGCGCCGGGGCCATCTTGTTGGTCAGCGTCCCGGCGACGATCATCAGGTCGCTCTGCCGTGGCGAGGCGCGCGGCGCCGTGCCGAACCGCTCGAGGTCGTAGCGCGGCATCGAGGTGTGCATCATCTCGACCGCGCAGCAGGCGAGCCCGAAGGTCATCCAGTGCAGCGAGCCGGTGCGCGCCCAGTTGATGACGTCGGCCGTCGAGGTGACGAGAAAGCCCTTGTCGGCCAGTTCGTCGGAGATCGCCCGCGCGGTGGCTTCCTTGTCGGGTCCGGCGGCGGTGGCCAGGGCCGGGGACGGCTCCATCACTCCCATTCCAGGGCTCCTTTGCGCCACTCGTAGGCGAAGCCGATCGTCAGCACGGCGAGAAAGACGATCATGGACCAGAAGCCGAGTTCGCCCTGCACCGGAAAGCTCACCGCCCAGGGAAACAGGAACGCGACCTCGAGGTCGAAGATGATGAAGAGGATCGACACCAGGTAGAAGCGCACGTCGAACTTCATCCGCGCGTCGTCGAAGGCGTTGAAGCCGCACTCGTAGGCCGAGATCTTCTCCGGGTCCGGATTCGACACCGCCACCACCGCTGCGGCGAGGAGCAGGACCAGCCCCAGAGCGATCGCGAGACCGAGAAAGATAAGGATGGGGAGATACTCGCGCAGAATGTCGTCCAAAACGCGCCCTCCGCATTCACCCCCGCGACCGGCAGCCAAGCCGCCCGGTCAACCACGTCCTACCCATCGACTCGCATCGCGTCAACTAAGCCCGAAACCCGTTGCTGCGCCCGCCGCCGCCCGGGGGCGCCGGCTTGCCTGCGGCCGCCCCCGGGCGTATATGCGGCCGCGAGAGGTTGGCGCGGGCAGGCGCCTCGCCAACCCGGTCAGGTCCGGAAGGAAGCAGCCGTAACGGGTCCCGCTTGGGTCGTTGTCAGCCTCTCACCGTATCGGGTCGCAAGCAGGGAGGGCCGAATCATGACTGCCGCATTCGCCCGCCGGGCGGCCTCCGGGTCGCGCGCCCGCAAGTAGCGCGCCCTCGTCCGCCCGCCTGTCGTCGCGCCCGCCCGAAGGCGGCCGCGCCCTGCAATGGCGTCGGATGAACCCCAATGACCCCTGCCCTTTCGTTGCGCGACCTCGGCTGGTCGCCTTTCCTGCAAGCCGGCCTCGCACCGGATGACCTCGCTGCCGCCGAACCGATGCGCGTCGCCGCCGTCCACCGCACCGGCGTCGACGCCCTCGGGGCCGACGGGCCGCGCCGGCTCGCGACGGGCGCCCTGTCCGCGGCTGAGATCGCCGTCGGCGACTGGCTGCTCGCCGGACGCGATCCGGCGCGCGTGCTCCGGCTTCTGCCCCGCAAGTCCCTCGTGACGCGCCGCGCCGCCGGCACGGGGGCGACGCTGCAACTCGTCGCGGCGAACCTCGACACGCTTTTCGTGGTCACCTCCTGCAACGCCGACTTCAATGTGGCGCGCATCGAACGATACCTCGCGCTCGCCCGCCAGGCCGGGGCCGAGCCGGTCGTCGTGCTGACCAAGGCCGACGCCTGCCCCGAGCCGGAGGCCTATGTCGACCGCGTCCGCGCCCTGTCGCGCGCGCTTCAGGTCGAGGCGGTGAACGTGCTCGATCCCGCCTCTGCCGCCCGGCTCGAGGTCTGGTGCGGTCGCGGCGAGACCGTTGCGCTCGCCGGCTCCTCCGGCGTCGGCAAGTCGACGCTCGCGGGCGCCCTGACCGGCGCGAGGCTCGCCACCGCGCCCATCCGCGAGGACGACGCCCGCGGCAGGCACACCACCACCTCGCGAAGCCTTATCCGCACCCGCGCCGGCGGCTGGCTCATCGACACGCCGGGAATGCGCGCGCTGCGGCTCGCCGACGCGGCCGAGGGTGTCGCTGCGACCTTCGACGACATCGGCGAGCTTGCGCGACGGTGCCGCTTCGCCGACTGCGCCCATGACGGCGAGCCGGGTTGCGCGGTCGGGACGGCGATCGCGGAGGGCGCGCTCGACCCCGGACGTCTGGCCCGCTGGCGCAAGCTGGCGCGGGAGGAGGCGCGCAACAGCGCGACGCTGGCCGAGGCGCGTCGGGCCGAGCGCGGCTTCGGCCGGATGGCGCGCCGGGCGATGGCCGAGAAGCGCGCCCGACGCGGCGACGACTGATCGCCGCGCCGGGGCGCCTTTCCCGCGCGCAGCGGGCGGGGTAAGGCTCGCAAGCCGGGATGAACGGCCCGGGGGGCGCCTGCGCCCCCCGTCGAAAACCGCGAAGGGAGCGCCGCCGATGTACGCCCATATCCTGATCCCGACCGACGGATCCCCGCTTGCGGAACAGGCCGTCAACCACGGCCTCGCGCTCGCCAAGGCGCTCGGGTCGCGGGTAACGGTCCTGACGGTCGTCGAGCAGTTCGACGTGTTGCGCCACTTCACCGTCGACGACCGGGTCCGGCTCGACGAACTCATGGAGCGCTTCGAGCGAGGCGCAAGCGCGCTCGCCACCAAGATCCTCGGCGCCGCGGCCGAGAAGGCGGCCGCCCTCGGCGTCCCGGCCGCGACCGTGCAGGCGCAGTCGAACCACCCCTGGGAGGCTATCGTGAAGCAGGCGGAGGAAAGCGGCGCCGATCTGATCGTCATGGCCTCGCACGGACGCCGAGGGGTCTCCGCGCTCCTGATCGGCAGCGAGACGCTGAAGGTGCTCACCCACAGCAAGGTGCCCGTTCAGGTCCTGCGCTGACGCCCGACGCCCGACGCCCGCGGCTTGCCCCTGACGGGGCGGGTCTCTACGTAGGAAAGCCGACCAGACAGACGGGAAGCCATTGTCCGACGCCGCCGACAGCGCCTATCGCGTGCTCGCGCGCAAGTACCGGCCCGCGACCTTCGCCGACCTGATCGGCCAGGAGGCGATGGTCCGCACGCTTCGCAACGCCTTCGCGGCCGGCCGGATCGCCCACGCCTTCGTGCTGACCGGGGTCCGCGGCGTGGGCAAGACGACGACCGCGCGCATCGTCGCCAAGGGCCTGAACTGCGTGGGGCCTGACGGAACCGGCGGGCCCACCATCGAGCCCTGCGGCGTCTGCGAGCCGTGCCGCGCCATCGCCGAGGGCCGCCACGTCGACGTGCTGGAGATGGACGCGGCGTCCCGCACCGGCGTCAGCGACATCCGCGAGATCATCGACGGGGTCGCCTACCGGGCCGCCTCGGCGCGCTACAAGGTCTACATCATCGACGAGGTGCACATGCTGAGCGCCTCGGCCTTCAACGCGCTCCTCAAGACGCTGGAGGAGCCCCCGCCGCACGTGAAGTTCATCTTCGCGACCACCGAGATCCGCAAGGTGCCGGTGACGGTCCTCTCGCGCTGCCAGCGCTTCGACCTGCGCCGGATCGAGCCGGAGACGATGCTCGCCCATCTCGACGGCATCGCCGCGGCCGAGGGCGCGTCCGTGCCGCCCGATGCCCTCGGGCTGATCGTCCGCGCCGCGGAGGGCTCGGCGCGCGACGCGCTCAGCCTCCTCGAACAGGCCATCGCGCAGGACGGCGGCTCCATCGGCGTCGCGGAGGTGCGCGCCATGCTCGGCCTCGCCGATCGCGGCCGGGTGCTCGACCTCTTCGAGGCGGTGATGCGCGGCGACGCGGCTGGGGCGCTGGCGGAACTCGGCGCGCAGTATGCCGACGGCGCCGACCCGATGGCGGTGCTCCGCGATCTCGCCGAGGTGACGCACTGGGTTTCGATCGTCAGGATCACGCCGGACGCCGCCGACGACCCGACGGTCGCGCCCGAGGAACGCGCCCGAGGGCGCGACATGGCCGGCCGGCTCACGATGCGGACGCTGGCGCGCGCCTGGCAGATGCTCCTGAAGGCGCTCGAGGAGGCGGCGACCGCGCCGAGCCCGATGATGGCCGCCGAGATGGCGGTCATCCGGCTTGCCCACGTTTCCGAACTGCCGCCGCCCGAGGAACTGGTGCGCCGGCTCTCGGGCGGGCGGCCGGCCGAGGCCGCCGGCGGACCGCAGGCGGGCGGCGGCGGCGCGCCCCGGGGAGGCGGGCCGACAGCCCTCGCCATCGCCGCGACGTCGAGCCCTGCCCCCGCGGTGACGACGCCCCTGCCGGGCGCGGCGCGGGCGGCGGAGGAGGAGGCGCTGGCGCGCTACGCGACCTTCGAGGACATGGTCGCGCTGGTGCGCGCGCGCCGCGACGTGAGCCTCCTGCTCGAGATCGAAGAGGGGGTCCGGCTGGTGCGCTATGCCCCGGGCCGGATCGAGTTCGAGCCGTCCGCCACGGCGGCGCCCGACCTCGCGCCGCGGCTGGCGCAGCGGCTGATGATCTGGACCGGCGCCCGCTGGGGGGTCAGCGTCGTTGGCTCCGGCGGCGGCGCGACGCTCGCCGAGGCTGCGGCCGAACGGCGGGGCGACCTGATGCGCAAGGCGGAGGCGCACCCGCTGGTGCAGGCGGTGATGGCGGCCTTTCCCGGCGCGACGATCCGCGACGTGCGCCCGCTGGCGGCGCCGGGCGGGACGGGAACGGAGACGGAGGCGGGCGCCCCGGCGCCTGCGCCCGATGACGACGCATGGGATCCGCTCGATCCCTTCGATGAGGAGTGAAAGATGCTGAAGGGGCTGGGCCAGATCGGCGACATGGCCAAGATCATGAAGCAGGCGCAGGAAGTGCAGGCCCGGATGGCCGAGGTTCAGACGCGGCTCGACACGATGGAGGTAACCGGCGAGGCCGGCGCCGGCCTGGTGAAGGCGACCGCGACGGCCAAGGGGCAGCTCAAGGGGCTGTCGATCGACGCGTCGCTGTTCAAGCCCGAGGATCGCGAGGTGGTCGAGGATCTGATCGTCGCCGCCGTCCAGGACGCCCAGGCGCGGGCCCAGGCCGCCGCCGCCGAGGAGATGGGCCGCGTGGCGGAGGGCATGGGCCTGCCGCCGGGCATGAAGCTGCCGTTCTGAACCGACCGTGGCCGACCGGGGCGCCGAGGCGGTCGAGCGGCTGATCGCGCTTCTCGCGCGGCTGCCCGGCCTCGGGCCGCGGTCGGCGCGGCGGGCGACGCTCGCCATGCTGCGCAAGCGCGCGACGCTGCTGGAGCCGCTCACCGCGGCGATGGCGGAGGTCGCGGCCACGGCGCGGGAATGCGTGCGGTGCGGCAACATCGCCACGGCGGATCTCTGCCCGATCTGCGCCGACCCGCGGCGCGGGTCGGGCGAACTCTGCGTGGTCGAGACCGTCGCCGACCTGTGGGCGATGGAGCGCTCCGGGGCCTTCCGCGGTCGCTACCACGTCCTCGGCGGCGTGCTGTCCGCGATCGACGGGGTCGGCCCGGAGACGCTGCGCATCCCGGGCCTCGCGGCGCGGATCGCGGAGGAGGGGATCGTCGAGGTCATCCTCGCGCTCAACGCCACGGTCGACGGGCTCACCACCGCCCACTACATCGCCGAGACGCTGGAGCCCGCCGGGGTCCGCGTCACCACGCTCGCCAAGGGCGTGCCGATCGGGGGCGAACTCGACTACCTCGACGACGGGACCATCGGCGCGGCGCTGGCGGCACGCCGGACCATGTGATGCCGGCGAGTCTGCCAGGCCACCCGGCGCAACACGGGCTAACACGCGTGATAGATAGGGTAACTACCTGAATACACACGATAAAAGTGTCAAAGGTCAAAAAGGTCGGCGAGTCGTTTCACGAGCCCGCCGGCATGCCCCCCGGAGGGGCGATCTCAGGTCCGAGACAACGCGTCGAGGATCCGCGCCCAGGAACGGATGCCGCGGTGGAAGCTCGCGAGATCGTATTTCTCGTTCGGCGAGTGGATGCGGTCATCATCGAGAGCGAAGCCTGTCAGGACCACGTCCATCCCGAGCAACTCCTTGATGTCGGCGCTGACCGGGATCGAGCCGCCCATGCCCAGGATCGCCGGCGGCCGGCCCCATTCCGCCTCCAGCGCCGCCGCCGTCGCCCGGAACGCCGGGCCGTCCGGCGAGAACGTCGTCGCCCGCCCCGACCCGTGCTCCTCGAACTCGACCTTGCAATCCGCCGGCACCCGCGCCCGCACGAAGTCGCGGAAGGCCGCGCGCACCTTGCCCGGATCCTGCTCGAACACCAGCCGGAACGACACCTTGGCCGAGGCCCGGCTCGGGATGACCGTCTTGAATCCCGCGCCCTGGTAGCCGCCGCCCATGCCATTTACCTCGGCGGTCGGGCGCGAGGTGATCTGCTCGAGCACGCTGCGGCCCCGCTCGCCCGCGGGGATCGACAGGCCGACGGCGCCGAGAAACTCGGCCTCGGGGAAATCGAGCCGCGCCCAGCTCTCGCGCATCGCTTCCGGCAGCTCGTGGACGCCGTCGTAGAAGCCCGGAATCGTCACGCGCCCGTCCTCGTCGTGCAGGTCGGCGAGGATCTTCGCCAGCACGTGGTTGGGATTGCGCGCCGCCGAGCCGTAGGCCCCGGAATGCAGGTCGCGGTCGGCGCAGATGATGGTGATCTCCTCGCCGCAGAGTCCGCGCAGCATGGTTGTGATCAGCGGCGTCTGCGCGTCCCACATTCCGGTGTCGCAGACGAGGCCGATATCGGCCCTGAGTTCGCCCGCATGGGCCGCGAGGAACGGCGGCAGGCTCTTGCCTCCGGATTCCTCCTCGCCCTCGATCAGAACAGTCACCGGGATCGGCAGCCTGCCGGTGACCGCCTTCCAGGCGCGGCAAGCCTCGACAAAGGTCATGACCTGACCCTTGTCGTCGGAGGCGCCACGGGCGCGGATCTCCTTTGTCCCGTCCGCACGCGTCTCGATCGCCGGGTCGAATGGATCGCGGGTCCAGAGCTCGAGCGGATCGACCGGCTGCACGTCGTAGTGCCCGTAGAACAAGGCCGAGGGACCGTCACCCTCGCGCAGATGCGCCACGACCACCGGATGCCCCGGCGTGGGATGCGCCGTCGCGGCAAAGCCGATCGAGGCGAGGTCGCGCACGTGCCAATCGGCGCAGTCGCGGCAGGCGCCGGCATAGGCCGGGTCGGTCGAGATCGAACGGATCCGCAGCGTCTCGAAGAGCCGCGCCAACGCGTTCTCCTGATCGGCGTCGACGTGGGCCAGCACGCGGTCGAGGTCGGACATCGGGGTCTCCTGCAAAATCAGCCCAGCCGCCCGTCGGCGGCGCGGCGGAAGAGATCGAGCGCGTCGTCGACCCCGAGCCTGCGCGGGTTCCCGCCCGCGGTCGGATCGACCACGGCCATGCTCGCCATCTCGCCGAAGCGGGCGTCGTCGACCCCGATCCCGCCGAGGGTATGCGGCACCCCCAGCTCGGCGCGGAGCGCCAGCACCCAGTCGATGAGGCCCCCGAGCCCGCCGGAGAGGCCGAGCCAGCTCGCGAGCCGCCCGGCCTTGGCCTCGATCTCCGCGCGGTTGAACTCGAGCACGTAGGGCATGAACACCGCGTTGGTCAGGCCGTGGTGCGTGTCGTAGAGCGCCCCCACCGGGTGGCTGAGCGCGTGGATGGCGCCGAGCCCCTTCTGGAACGCCGTCGCGCCCATCGCCGCGGCCGAGAGCATGTTCCCGCGCGCCTCCAGGTCGGCGCCGTCGCGGTAGGCCCGTGGCAGGTATTCCCTGACCAGCCGCACCCCCTCCACGGCGATCCCTTCCGCCATGGGGTGATAGGAGGGCGCGAAATAGGCCTCGAGGCAGTGCGCCAGCGCGTCCATCCCGGTGCCGGCGGTCAGCGCCGGCGGCAGGCCCACGGTCAGCTCCGGATCGAGGATCACCTGCGCCGGCATCATCTTCGGGTGGAAGATCACCTTCTTCACGTGCTCGGCGAGGTTGGTGATGACGCCCGCGCGCCCGACCTCGGAGCCGGTCCCGGCGGTCGTCGGCACGGCCACGATCGGCGCGATCCCGGCCGGATCGGCGCGGGTCCACCAGTCGCCGACGTCCTCGAAATCCCACATCGGCCGGGTCTGCCCGCGCATGAAGGCGACGACCTTGCCGCAGTCGAGCGCCGAGCCGCCGCCGAAGGCGACGACGCCGTCATGCTCGCCTTCGCGCAAGGCGGCGACGCCTGCCTCGACATTGGCGTCGGTCGGGTTCGGCTTGACCTCCGAGAACACCGCCGGCGCGAGCCCGTCCGCGCGGAGCACGTCGAGCGCCCGCGCCGTGATCGGCAGGTTGGCGAGGCCGGGATCGGTGACGAAGAGCGGCCGCGCGATCCCGGCGGCCTTGCAGGCGGCGCCGAGCTCGGCGACGCGCCCCGCGCCGAAGCGGATCGCGGTGGGGTAGCTCCAGTTGGCGGTGGTCATATCGGCATCTCGCAGACGGCGGCGGCCCCAGTTACCGGCAATCAACGGGCCGATGCAACGCCGACTCATGGCGCTGCGGGCGCTGCCGAGGCCCGCGCTCGTCCGCGGGCCGGCATACGCGCGCTCACCCCGGCAGGCGCTTCCTCAGGTGGTAGGACTTCGGCCGGGTAAGCGACAGCCAGCCGAGATAGGAGAGCGACGTCCCCCGCCCGGTCTCCTTGCAGCCGGTCCAGCACAGGGCCGGGTCGAGGTAGTCGGCGCGGTTCATGAACACCGTCCCGGTCTCGATCCGCGACCCGATCTCCGCCGCCGCCTCCGCGTCCTCGGTCCAGATCGACGCGGTGAGGCCGTAGCGGCAGTCGTTCATCAGCGCGACCGCCTGCTCGTCGCCCGAGACCGGCATGATCCCGACCACCGGCCCGAAGCTCTCCTCGGTCATCACCCGCATCGAGTGATCGACGCCCACCAGCACCTGCGGCGCGAGGTAGGCGTCGGCGCCGGTGTCCGCCGGGAAGAGCGCCGGATCGACAAGCGGCTTCGCGCCCGCCGCCATCGCCTCGGCCACCTGCCCCCGCACGTTGTCCGCAAACCGCCTGTGCGCCATCGGCCCGAGCGTCGTCGCCTCCTCCAGCGGGTTGCCGAGCTTCAGCCCCGAGACCCAGGCGACGGCCTTGTCGACGAAGGGCTCGTAGAGGCTCCGGTGGACATAGATCCGCTCGATCCCGCAGCAGCACTGACCGGCGTTGTACATCGCCCCGTCCATCAGCACGTCGACCGCCGCGTCGAGGTTGGCGTCGGCCCGCACGTAGCCCGGATCCTTGCCCCCGAGTTCGAGCCCCGTACCCACGAAGGTTCCTGCCGCCGCGCGCTCGATGGCGCGGCCGCCCTCCACCGAGCCGGTGAAGTTGACGAAGTCGAACGCCCGCTCCGCGATCAGCTCCGAGGTGGTCGCGTGGGTGAGGAAGACGTTGGTGAAGACGCCCTCCGGCAGATGCCCGAAGGCCTGCGCCAGCCGCTCGCCGCAGAGGAGCGTCTGGGAGGCGTGCTTGAGAACCACCGCGTTGCCGGCGATCAGCGCCGGAACGATGGTGTTGATCGCCGTCAGGTAGGGATAGTTCCAGGGCGCGACGACGAAGACGAGGCCCAGCGGCTCGCGGGCCAGATAGCGCAGGAACCGATCGCTGTCCTCGATCACCTTTGGCGCGAGGTTCTCCGCCGCGGTTCCGGCCATGTAGGCGGTGCGCTCACGCACGCCGCCCATCTCGCCGCCGTAGCGCACCGGCCGACCCATCTGCCAGGCGAGCTCGGTGACCACGTCGGCGTTGACCCGGTCGAGCCGCGCCACGCCCTCGCGGACAAGCTCGATCCGTTCATCCAGCGGTCGCCGCGCCCAGTCCTTCTGCGCCGCACGCGCGCGCGCCAGCCGCTCCCGCACCGCGGCAACGCTCTCGGCGGGGCGCTCGGCATGGACCGATCCGTCGATCGGCGAGGCGCAGCGGATCTTGTCGGTCATCGTCTTCTCCTCACGCCCGCTCGAAGCCGCGGGCCCGGTCCCAGTCGGTCACGCAGCGGTCGCATTCGGCGATCTCCCAGCGCGCGGCGTGAACGTAGTGGTCAACCACGTCGTCGCCCAATGCCCCGCGCAGGAACTTCGACTTCCGGAGCGCCTCGGCGGCGTCGCGCAGGTTGGTCGGGATCTCGCGCGCCCGCCCGGCGGCGTAGGCGTCGCCGCGAAACTCGGGCTCCAGGTCCAGCTCGCGGTCGATCCCGTCGAGCCCCGCGGCGATCAGCGCGGCATAGGCGAGGTGCGGGTTGAGATCGGCCCCGCCGACCCGGCACTCGACCCTGATGCTCTTGGTCTCCTCGCCGACGATGCGATAGCCCGCGGTGCGGTTGTCGGCCGACCAGATCGCCTTGGTCGGCGCGAAGGTTCCGGCCGCGAAGCGCTTGTAGGAATTGACGTAGGGCGCGAGAAAGTACGTGATCTCCGAGGCGTGCGCGAGCTGACCGGCCAGAAAGCGCCGCATCAGCACGGACATGCCGTGGGGCCCTGCCGGGTCGAGGAAGGCGGGTTCGCCCTGAAGCGTCCACAGCGACTGGTGGATATGCGCCGAGGAACCCGACGCCCGCGTGTCGGGCTTGGCCATGAAGGTGAGCGCGCGGCCCCTGGACCAGGCGATCTCCTTCGCGCCGTTCTTTACGATCACGTGGTTGTCGGCCGAGACCAGCGCCTCGGCGTAGCGGACGTTGATCTCCTCCTGCCCGGCGCTCGCCTCGCCCTTGGAGTTCTCGACCGGGATGCCGGCGGCGTTCAGCCCGGTGCGGATCGCCCGCATCACCTCCTCCTCCTTGGAGGTCTGGAAGATGTGGTAGTCCTCGTTGTAGGGGCTGATCGGCGTCGGCCAGCGGTAGCCGGCGGCCTGCACCTGCTCGTAGCTGTCGCGGAACAGGAAGAATTCCAGCTCCGAGGCCATCATCGCCCGGAGCCCCCTCTCCTCCAGCCGGGCGATCTGCCGCTTCAGCACCGCCCGCGGCGAGTGCGGAATGTCGTGGTGGTGGTGATCCTGCACGTCGGCGATGACCAGCGCCGTCCCCGGCAGCCAGGGCGTGACCCGGAGCGTCGAGAGGTCGGGCTTCATGGCGTAGTCGCCGTAGCCCTTCTCCCAGCCCGTGGCCTTGAAGCCGGGGACCGTCTCCATCTCGAGGTCGGTGGCGAGGAGATAGTTGCAGCCGTGGGTCTCGCGCCAGCCGGATTCGAGGAAGAACTCGGCCTGGAAGCGCTTGCCCATCAGCCGGCCCTGCATGTCGACGAGCGCCACGAGGACCGTGTCTATCGCGCCCTCCGCGACTGCCTGTTGCAGCTCTTCGATCGTGAGCGCGCCCCGCATCTCCCCTCCCTCGTCGGCCTGCGGAGACGCTAGCGACCGCCGCAGCCCCGCGCAAGCCGGGGCCTGGGGTCATGCGTCGGCGGCGGACGGTCGGGCCCGCCCAACGGCCGGAGCGGGCGCGGGAGGCGCCGGAGCCGAGCGTGCTAACACGCGTGACAGGACGGTCAAGCATCTGAAACAATGGGGAAATCCGGGGCGTTAACCCTCTGTTGACCTCTGTTGGCCTCGGTCCGTCGCCTCGGGGCGGCGAGGCGGAACTTGCCGGCGGGGCGCCGGGGCGGTAGGGTCGGGCATTGTCCCAACGCGCGGCGGCGATCATGGCCCGACCTCCCCGCACGCCGCCCCCGCCGTCGCCCGACCTGGCGCGCATCGCCCGGATCAACGAGGTCTCCGCCATGGCGCGCGCCTCGTGGATCGCCATGCTCGGCTACTTCGCCTTCGTCTTCGTCACCCTGCTCGGGGTCGAGGACGCCGACTTCTTCGTCCCCTCCCGCCAGACCCAGCTGCCGCTGGTCAACGTCGCCATCCCCACGGCGAGCTTCTTCTGGTTCGCCCCCGCCCTCGGCGCCGCGCTCTACGTCTATCTCCACATCGTGCTGCTGAAGCTGTGGGACGCGATCGCCGACGTGGAGCGCCCCCGCGTCGATGGCCATCCCGTGGGCGACCTCATCAACCCCTGGCTCGCCAACGACTGGGCGCTGGGCCTGCGCGGCGGCGACTACACGCCCGCCCGGCCGCTCCGCATCCTCGGCAAGTACGCCACCTTCTGCCTCGTCTGGCTCGCGGGCGGGCTGGTGCTGTTCTGCGCCTGGTGGTGGTCGATGCCGGCGCACGACGAGTTACTGACCCTCTGGCTCGGCGCCTGTTTCCTCGTCGCCGCCTTCGCCGGCGTCGAAAGCTGGCGCGCCGCGCGCGCCTGGCTGATCCCGCCCCGCCGCGAGCCGGTCCATCGCCGCCTCTGGCGACGGCCGGGGGCGCTGGCGGCGATCGTCCTGGTGATCCTGATCAGCTGGGCCCGCACCGAAGGCGGCCTCGACCGCACCGCCGGCAGCGTCATCGACCTGACGAACCGTTGGCTCGGCCGGGGCGACGAGACCGGCTTCCTGCGCCGCTGCTACCCTGCGGACTTCGGCCGCGACGAACCGGACGGGGCGCTCCTGCCCGATTGCCTCGACGATCACGGCGTGGAGCTCCCCCGCGACATGGTGCAGGAGCGCCGCATCGCCGCCGTCCTGCCGACGCTCGAAGACCTGACCTTCACGCTCCCTGTCGTGGGTGAATGGAACCCGCTGGCCGGGACCGACATCGCCGGCGTCGAGATGGTCGCCCGCCCCGACGGCTGGCGCGACGCCGTCACCGCCCGCCGCGCCTATCGCGAGACCTGGTGCCGCCGCGAGGGGCTGGAGATGGAGGTCTGCGGCCAGCCCGCCATGACCGACGAGCCGACGCCGGGGCACGTCCTGGCGAAGCGGCGGGAATGGTGCGGCACGCACGGCGTGACGGCGCCCGGCGACGACGACGGCCCCTGCCTCTCGCGTTTCCGCGACTTCGACGACCGCGGCGGAATGGCGAGCCGAGCGCGCCGCCGTCCTCGCCGACCTGCCCCGGCTCGACCTCGGCGGTGAAGACCTCCGCCGGTCGGCCGCCGCAGGCGTATCGCTGGAGGGGGCGGACCTCTTCGGGGCGCGGCTGGAGGGGGCGGACCTCCGCGAGGCGCGGCTGGAGGGGGCGGACCTCCGCGAGGCGCGGCTGGAGGGGGCGGACCTCTTCGGGGCGCGGCTGGAGGGGGCGGACCTCCGCGAGGCGCGGCTGGAGGGGGCGGACCTCCGCGAGGCGGATTTCCGAGAGTCAAACTGGGCTGGCGCATCAAACCGGGCGTCGCCAGCCCAGTTTGCGGATTTTCGCAGCCGTCAAGAGCTGACGCAATCCCAGCTCGAACACTTCATCGGCAACGACCTCACGCTGCTCCCCGACCGGCTCAACGAGAACGGCGAGCCCTACTACGTCTGGTCGTGCTGGGAGACCCCGCCCGAGGGTTTCGACGCCATCGTGGCGACGGCGGCGGGGCGCCACCGCCTACGACGCGGGCCGGGCCTGGCTGCGGCAGGAGTTCCTGTGCGGCCCGGACAATCCCCGCCGCAAGGTCGGCGCCCGCCTCGCCGTCGATGCCCCTTATCCCCCGGGCCATCCCTTCCTCGACCGCACCGACTGACCCGACGCGTGGCGCCGCCTGCGGACGCCGACGCCTGCGGCGTGACGGCCGGGGCGGCTCGCCCGGAGCGGCCCGCGCCCGGGGGCGCGGGCCGGGAGGTCAGATCAGCTTGCCCATGGCGACGGCGGTGTCGCTCATCCGGCAGGAGAAGCCCCACTCGTTGTCGTACCAGGTCAGGATGCGGACCATGGTCCCGTCCATCACCTTGGTCTGGTCCATGTGGAACACCGAGGAATGGCTGTCGTGGTTGAAGTCCGACGACACCAGCGGCTCGTCCGTGTAGCCGAGGATGCCCTTCAGCTCGCCGTCGGCGGCGGCCTTGATCGCGGCGTTCACCTCGTCCTTCGAGGTCGGATTCTTGGCGATGAAGACGAGATCGACCACCGAGACGTTCGGCGTCGGCACGCGGATGGCGACGCCGTCGAGCTTGCCCTTGAGCTGCGGCAGGACGAGGCCGACGGCCTTGGCGGCGCCGGTCGAGGTCGGGATCATCGACAGCGCGGCGGCGCGGGCGCGGTAGAGGTCCTTGTGCATGGTGTCGAGCGTCGGCTGGTCGCCGGTGTAGGAGTGGATCGTGGTCATGAAGCCCTTCTCGATCCCGATCGCCTTGTCGAGCACGTAGGCGACGGGGGAGAGGCAATTGGTGGTGCACGACGCGTTGGAGACCACCAGATCGTCCTTGGTCAGCGTCTTGTCGTTGACGCCGAAGGCGATGGTCTTGTCGGCGCCGGAGGCCGGGGCGGAGACGAGGACGCGCCGGGAGCCGTTCTCGAGATGGATCTTGGCCTTCTCCCTGTCGGTGAAGATGCCGGTGCATTCCATGGCGACGTCGACGTCCTTCCACGGCAGTTCGGCCGGGTTGCGGATCGCCGTCACCCGGATCGGGCCGCGGCCGACGTCGATGGTGTCGCCGGAGACGGTGACCTTGCCGGGGAAGCGGCCGTGGACGCTGTCGTAGCGCATCAGATGGGCGTTGGTCTCGACCGGCCCGAGGTCGTTGACCGCGACCACCTCGATGTCGGTGCGGCCGGATTCCACGATTGCGCGCAACACGTTGCGCCCGATGCGGCCGAAACCGTTGATGGCGACCTTTACCGTCATATGCACAATCTCCCCTGTCGCGCCCAAGCGACGCGCCGGGCGGCGCGAATTCGACCGGCCCCGGATACAGGCCCGCGCGGCTTCCCGCAAGCCGCCCGGAACGGGCTCGGCGCGCGGAGTCCGGTTCCTGCGGGGATTTCAACGGTTAACGCTGATCCGCTCGGGCTGGAAAGCGGCCGGAAACCGGCTGGAAAGCGGCTTGCCACAAATTCACCCGGGATAAAGGATTAGCGCGAGGGATCGGGGCCGGGAGCGCCGAGGGGGCTCGGGTGGACGGCGCAGAGGGTTTGACCGGTGGACGCGGCAGGAGGTAATGTTTGCGGATGAACGCGCGCCTGCAACATCTGATCGTCGAGGTCGAGGCCAGGCTGCGGCCCGAGGAGCAGGAGCGGCTCGCCGACACGCAGTGGAAAAGTGGCAATGTTTGGGCACTCGACCAGCATCCTGAAAAATTTCGCGTAGTCAATACAATCTCAGATGCTGCGATTAGGTGCGTTTCTGAGGAGGTTACACTGGGTTTCGCGAAACTGCTCGAAGGCTAGAGCGCGCCGGCAGGCGGATGCAACCGGGCGTGGCATTCGTCACATACCGAGACCAGCTCGAAAAGAAACTCGTCGAGCATGTGCTCGTAGGTCAGATGGTGGACCTGCGTCGCCGGACGCTGACGGCAGCCTTGGCAGAGGTCGCCGTCGCGTTCGAGCACTAGACTGCGCTTCGTGCGCCATTCGTCGGATAGAAGATAGGCCTCATACTCATGGCTGACCCGCCTATCCTCTTCTGCCTGCCGCTCGAACACGGCGGTCAAGAAGGTTCGCTTTCGGCTTGCGATTACGCCCTGCCACTTCGGCCGAGCGTACTCGTCCCACTGAGGCAAGATCAGGCTGTCGTCGCGCTTGATCGCCCGGCTCGCGGCCAAACCGCAGACGGTGCATTGGTAGACGTGCTGCCGCCCCTCCTTTGCGACGCCGCGCTCTCGAAGCTCGGTAGTCGGGTGTGAGCAGTCCTGCCTGATCAACTCGAGGTAGGCCTCGTGCTCGTCGTCGGAGAGGTAGAGGAATTCGTTGCGACCGGTGAGGGGGTTCTCGACGAGGGCTCTGGGCATCAGTGCTGATTCCACTCTGATAACTAGAGTTTAATGTGAGCATCTGCATGGACACCTTTCAATAGTCTATGATCGTCCGACTTCATCTATCGTGCAAGACATTGAAATTATGAGATGAGCAGCTGATTATTAGATGCCGGTTGGATGTATCGGGCGGTAACCGCGGGGTCGATAGCGCCGAGCTACGAGTTCGGAAAGCCATCGTCTTATGGCAATGCGCCTACCGCGCCCCCCCACTCAACGTCCGCCGCACCGCGTCCAGCCACCCCGCATACTTCGCCTCCCGCCGCGCCTCGCCCATCGCCGGCTCGAAGCGGCGGTCGAGGGACCACGACCGGGCGAACTCGTCCGGGCCCGGGTAGATTCCGGCCTGCATGCCGGCGAGCCAGGCGGCGCCCATTGCGGTGGTCTCGCGCAGGCAGGGGCGGTCGACGGGGGCGCCCAAAGTGTCGGCGAGGGTCTGGAGCACGAAGTCGTTCGCGGTCATGCCGCCGTCGACGCGCAGGACGGGGGGCGCGCCGTCTCCGGGCCAGTCGCGGCGCATCGCCTCGTAGAGGTCGCGGGTCTGGAAGGCGACGCTTTCGAGGGCGGCGCGGGCGAATTCGGCGGGGCCGGAGTTGCGGGTGAGGCCGAAGATCGCGCCGCGGGCCTCCGGATCCCACCACGGCGCGCCGAGGCCGGTGAAGGCGGGGACGAGGTAGAGCGACTGGGTCGGGTCGGCCTTGAGCGCCAGGGCCTGGGTCTCGGACGCCTCGCGGATCAGTTTCAGGCCGTCGCGGAGCCACTGGACCACGGCGCCGGCGACGAAGATCGAGCCTTCGAGGGCGTAGGTCGGGCGGCCGTCGAGCTGGTAGGCGATGGTTCCGAGCAGGCGGTTGCGGCTCGCGGTCAGCGTGTCGCCGGTGTTGAGCAGCGCGAAGCAGCCGGTGCCGTAGGTGGCCTTGAGCATCCCGGGCGCGAAGCAGGCCTGGCCGACGGTCGCCGCCTGCTGGTCGCCGGCGACGCCGAGGATCGGGACGGGGCGGCCGAAGAGGTCGGGGCGGGTGTCGCCGAAATGCGCGGCGCAGTCGCGGACCTCCGGCAGCATCGCCATCGGCACGCCGAGCAGCGCGCAGATGTCCGCGTCCCAGCGGCCAAGGCGGATGTCGTAGAGCAGCGTGCGGGCGGCGTTGGTGGCGTCGGTGACGTGCGCGGCGCCGCCGGTCATGCGCCAGATCAGGAAGCTGTCGACGGTGCCGAAGGCGAGCTCGCCGCGTTCGGCGCGGGCGCGGGCGCCTTCGACCGCGTCGAGGATGAAGGCGACCTTGGTCCCGGAGAAGTAGGGGTCGAGCAGGAGGCCGGTTCTTTCGGTGATCATGGCCCCGTGGCCGTCGTCGCGGAGGCGGGCGCAGGTCGCGGCGGTGCGGCGGTCCTGCCAGACGATGGCGCGGTGGATCGGCTCGCCGGTGGCGCGGTCCCAGACGATGGTGGTTTCGCGCTGGTTGGTGACGCCGATGGCGGCGATGTCGCGGGGCGCGAGGCCGGCGCGCTCGATGGCGCCGCGGGCGACGGCGGCGGTGGAGGACCAGATGTCGGCGGGCTCGTGCTCGACCCAGCCGGAGCGGGGGAAGTGCTGGGGGAACTCCTGCTGCGCGCTGGCGACGAGGCGGAGGCGGGCGTCGAAGACCAGCGCCCGGCTCGAGGTGGTGCCCTGGTCGATGGCGAGGATATGGGTCATGGCTCCTCCCGGCGCGCCTCTGGCGGGCGGCACGGGCGCGAGCCTAGCGGCGGGCGGGGCGGGCGGGCAAGCTGTTGCCGCGGCGGCGGCTGCGCCCTATGAGGGATCCGAGCTGAGTTCCGGGGCTAGATGGCCGTCAACTTCCGCCATTCCGAGATCCTGACGCTCGCGCGCGAGCATGGCAAGGTCACGGTCGAGGGGCTTGCCGCGCATTTCAGCGTCACGGCGCAGACGATCCGGCGCGACCTGACCGAGCTCTGCGACATCGGCCAGCTGACCCGGGTGCACGGGGGGGCGATGATCCCCTCGGGCGTGATCGCGCTCGGCTACGAGGACCGGCGGACCCTCGCCTCGAGCGAGAAGGAGGGGATCGCGCGGCTGGTGGCGGAGCAGATCCCCGACGGGGTCTCGGTCTTCATGAACATCGGCACCACGACCGAGGCTGTGGCGCGCGCGCTGCTCAGGCATCGCAACCTGATGGTGGTGACGAACAACCTCAACGTCGCGAACATCCTCGCCACCTCGCCCAACATCGAGGTGATCGTCGCGGGCGGGATCCTGCGCCGGGCGGACGGGGCGCTGGTGGGCGACGTGACGGCGGAGTTCATCGGCCAGTTCAAGGTGGACTACGCGATCATCTCCTCGGCGGCGGTGGATCCGGACGGGAGCCTGCTCGACTACGACTTCCGCGAGGTGCGGGTGGCGCAGGCGATCATCAAGAACGCCCGGCGCTCGTTCCTGGTCGCGGACCACACCAAGTTCAAGATGGCGGCGCCGGTCAGGATCGCGAGCCTCGCCGAGCTCGACGGGTTCTTCACCGACGTGACGCCGCCGAAGTCGATCGTGCAGCTCTGCGCCGACAACGACGTGTTCGTCCGCACCGTCGAGCATTCGGGACGCGGGCGCTGAGCGACGACCGGCCCTTTGTCGGGGTCATGCTGATGCTCGGCTTCTGCGTGCTCGTGCCCTTTTCGGACGCGCTCGCCAAGTACGTCGGCGACAGCGTGCCGCTCGGGCAGATGGTGTTCGTCCGGTTCGCAACGCAGGCGGCGATCCTCGCGCCTCTCGCCTTCGCGACCGGGGCGGGGATGCGCATCGGCCGTCGCGCCTTCCTGCTGAATGCGCTGCGCACGGCGTTCCATGTCCTCGCCATGGCGCTGTTCTTCCTCTCGTTGCGCGCGCTGCCGCTCGCCGACGCGGTGGCGATCACCTTCGTGATGCCGTTCCTCCTCCTGTTCCTCGGGAAGCTCTTCCTCGGCGAGACCGTGGGCGTTCGCCGCCTGACCGCCTGCGCGGCGGGTTTCGTCGGGACGCTCATGGTCGTGCGGCCGAGCTTCATCGAGGTCGGCGCCGCGGCCCTCCTTCCGCTCGCCGTCGCGGGGCTCTTCGCGGGCTTCGTGCTGACGACCCGCGCCGTCGCCCGCCACGCCGACCCGATGGCGCTCCAGGCCATCAACGGCGCCATGGGGGCGGCGTTTCTCGCGCCGGTGATGCTCGTGGCCGGTGTCGTCGGCCCACCCGATCTCGGCTTCGCCGCCGCGCCCGCGAGCGTCTGGGGCCTCCTCGTCGCGCTCGGCGTATTCGGCACCGTCGCGCATCTGCTGATGACCTGGTCGCTGCGCTTCGCGCCGGCCGCGACGCTCGCGCCGATGCACTACCTGGAGATCCCGTTCGCGACCCTGATCGGCTGGCTCGTCTTCGGCGACCTACCCGACGGCATGGCCGCGGCAGGGATCGCCGTGACGATGGCGGCAGGGCTCTACGTCATCCATCGCGAGCGGATCGCGGCGGCGGGTTGACGCGGTCCCGCGCGCCGATGTTGCCCGCGGGACCGGGCGGCGGCTAGGCTCGCGGGAAAGCTACCGCCGGGGCCGCGCGATGCAGACCGTCTTTTCCCCGCTCCACGCCCGCCACGGCGGCAATGTGGAGCTGATGTCGGGCGAGATCCTGCCCGCGTTCGAGCTGCCGCGGCGGGCCGAGATCGTCCGCGCCCGGGTCGAGGCCGTCGGCCTCGGGCCGATCCTGCCGCCGACGCCGCAGGGGCTCGGGGTGGCGCGGCGGGTCCACCGGCCGGATTTCGTCGATTTCCTGCCCCGCGCCTGGCCGCTCTGGGCGGCGGAGGGGCGGGGCGGCTCGGCGATGCCCTTCGTCTTTCCGGCCCCGGGGCTGCGCGCCGACGTGCCGCCCGCCCACATCGACGGGCTACTCGGATTCTATGCGATGGATGGCGGCGCCACCTTCGTGGAGGGCACCTGGGAGGCGGTGAAGGCGAGCCAGGACGTGGCGCTGACCGCGGCCGGGCTGGTGGCCGGCGGCGCCAGCGCGGCCTTTGCGCTGTGCCGGCCGCCGGGGCACCATGCCGCGCGGCGGGCGGCGGGGGGATACTGCTTCCTCAACAACGCCGCGATCGCCGCCCAGTCGCTGCGTGACGGCGGCGCGGGTCGGGTGGCGATCCTCGACGTCGACTATCACCACGGCAACGGCACGCAGGACATCTTCTATGACCGCGGCGACGTGCTGGTGGTCAATCTCCACGCCGACCCGATGGTCGAGTACCCCTATTTCCTCGGCCACGCCGACGAGCGGGGCGCAGGCGCGGGCGAGGGTTTCAACCTCAACCTGCCGATGCCGCACGGGACCGATTTCGGCGACTGGTCCCGCGCGCTCGACCTCGGCTGCGCGGCGATCGGGGACTTCGGGCCGGACGTCCTGGTGGTCTCGCTCGGGGTCGACACCTATCAGGGCGACCCGATCAGCGCGTTCCGGCTCGATACCCCCGACTACCCCCGCATCGGCGCCCGCATCGCCCGGCTCGGGCGGCCGACGCTCTTCGTGATGGAGGGCGGCTACGCCGT
This sequence comes from Amaricoccus sp., assembly GCF_017995835.1. GTDB lineage: Bacteria > Pseudomonadota > Alphaproteobacteria > Rhodobacterales > Rhodobacteraceae > Amaricoccus. The sequence continues at coordinate 10,391 of NZ_JAGOID010000031.1, read as the reverse complement.
CGAGGAGATCGGCGTCAACGCGGTGGGAGTGCTGACGGGGTTCGAGGGCGCCTGACGCGCGGATTAAGCACTGTCGCGCGCCGCGCTTGGTGAACGCCGCCCGCCGGCGTTAACGTCCCGTTAGGGGTGATCGAGACGGGGGCGGGAGATGCTGCGGGCGTTGGCCGGATTGTTGTGCCTGATGGTTCTCGCCGGCGCGGCGGACGCCTGTCCGGGCGCGCCGACGGCGATAGATCCGCTGCACGTCCTCGCCGACCGGCTGCGCACGCCGCTGACGGCCGAGGTGCGCGCCGGCGGCACCGTGCCGCTCGAGCTCTGCGACGGGGTGCCGGGGACCGGAAACATCCCCTTCGACCCGAGCGCCAGCATCCTCTACGTCGCCGACCGCAAGCGGATGGATCTCGAGGTGCGCACCGAGGGCGCGTGCGACACGGTGATCCTGCTGCGCACGCCCACCGGCCGCTGGTTCTTCGACGACGACAACGGCGGCGAGCGGAACGCGCGCATCCGCATCGCCGCCCCGCGCGAGGGCCGCTACGAGATCTGGGTCGGCAGCCAGGAGGGCCGCGCCTGCGAGACGAAACTGTCGCTCCAGACCTTCCGCAGCGTCGTCCGGCTGGCGGAGACGCCGCGGCTGCGGCGCATCTAGTGGCGGCGAGAAATCCCTACCCAAGGGGTTGACCGCCGCCTATAGTGCCGGGCGATCGTGAGCTCAACGGCCCCGGGGGTCTCCGAATGCGCTGTCCGTTCTGCGGCAACATCGACACCCAGGTGAAGGACAGCCGCCCGGCGGAAGACCACGTCTCGATCCGGAGGCGACGCTTCTGCCCGGCCTGCGGCGGGCGCTTCACCACCTACGAGCGCGTGCAGCTGCGCGACCTCGTGGTGATCAAGAAGAACGGCCGGCGCGAGGCCTTCGACCGCGACAAGCTCGAACGCTCGATCCGCATCGCGCTGCAGAAGCGCCCGATCGAACCCGACCGGGTGGAGCAGATGGTCTCGGGCATCGTGCGGCGGCTGGAGAGCCTCGGCGAGACCGACGTGCCCTCGGACACGATCGGCCAGATCGTCATGGAGACGCTCGCGCGCATCGACACGGTGGCCTACGTGCGCTTCGCCAGCGTCTACAAGAACTTCCAGGCGGCCGACGACTTCGAGGACTTCGTCTCGGAGCTGCGCCCCTCCGCCGCGGACGACTGAGACCCGCGATGCCGGACCTGGACGCGATCGACGCCGCGCACATGCGCACGGCCCTCGGCCTCGCCCGCCGCGGGCTCGGGCAGGTCTGGCCGAACCCGGCGGTCGGCTGCGTGATCGTCGCGGACGGGACGGTGGCGGGCCGCGGCTGGACCCAGCCGGGCGGCAGCCCCCACGCCGAGACCATGGCGCTCGCCGCCGCCGGCCCGCGCGCCCGCGGGGCGACCGCCTACGTGACGCTCGAGCCCTGCGCCCATGTCGGGCGCACCCCCGCCTGCGCGGCGGAACTCGCCGCCGCCGGCATCGCCCGGGTGGTCGCGTCGATCGAGGACCCCGATCCGCGGGTGAAGGGCAAGGGCTTCGCCATGCTGCGCGACGCCGGCGTCGAGGTCGCGACCGGCTGCCTCGCCGACGAGGCCGCGGCGCTCAACGCCGGGTTCCTCGGCCGGATCGAGCTCGGCCGCCCCCGGCTGACGCTGAAGCTCGCCACCTCGATCGACGGACGGATCGCCACCGGCGACGGCGAGAGCCGCTGGATCACCGGCCCGCTCGCCCGCCGCGAGGTCCACCTGATGCGCGCCACGTCGGACGCGATCCTGATCGGAGCCGGCACGGCGCGCGCTGACGATCCGCGTCTGGACGTGCGCAACCTCGGGCTCGCGACGCGCCGGCCGGTGCGGGTCGTGGTCTCGGGCTCGCTGACGCTGCCCCGCGAGGGCCATCTCGGCCGCTCGGCCGGGGAGGCGCCGCTCTGGCTCGCCCACCACGCCGAGGCCGACCCGGCGCGGCGCCAGGCCTGGGTCGAGCGCGGCGCGACGCTGGTCGAGATCCCGTTTCAGCCGGACGGCGAGCTCGACCTCGGCGCGCTGCTCCTGCGGCTCGGCGAGCGCGGCCTGACGCGGGTGCTCTGCGAGGGCGGCGGCCGGCTGGCGGGCGCGCTGCTCGCGGCGGATCTCGTCGACGAGATCGTCGCCTTCACCGCCGGGATGGCGCTCGGCGCCGAGGCAGTCGCCGCCGTCGGAGCGATGGAGGTGACCGCGCTGGCGCTCGCGCCGCGCTTCCGTCTCGCCGACCTGAAGCGTGTCGGCGGCGACGTCCGCGCGCGCTGGGAGCGGGCCGGGTAGGCGGGCGGAGGCGTCGCGGCATTCCTGCTGGCCACGCGCGGCGTTTGCGGGTAGGGTTCGCGTCAAAGCTGGCGAACAAGGCGCGTGACGAGGACATCGATGCAGTTCCTGCCGACGGCGACCCTGGGGCGCTGCCTTCTCGCGGCGCTTGTCGTCATGGCTGGCGCCTGCACCATGCCGCGCTCTGGACCGACCGCCGGCGAGATCCTCGAGTCCGATCCGGGTTCCGGGGTGCTGATCGCCCAGGTGAGCCCCGCGGTCGCGCGGATGGCGAGTTCGGACGACCCGCTCGGCTTTTCCGGCGATTTCCTGCGCGCGGGCGTGGTGGCGCCGGACGCCATCCGCGCCGGCGACCGCGTCACCGTCACGGTCTGGGAGAACGTCGACACCGGCCTTCTCGCCGGGGTCGGCCAGAAGGTGACGGCGCTCGACGAGATCCAGGTCGACAGCGAGGGGCGCATCTTCGTGCCCTACGTTGGCGTGATCCCGGCCGCAGGGCGGTCGCCGGACGAGTTGCGGCGCGAGATCACCGCCGCGCTGGAGAGCCGCACCCCGGAGCCGCAGGTCGAGGTTCGCCGGGCGAGCGGCGTCGGCTCGACGGTGAGCGTGATGGGCGCGGTGACGAACCAGGGCGTCTACCCGATCGAGGAGCCGACCCGCCGGCTGTCGTCGATGATCGCCCAGGCCGGCGGCGCGACCATCGTGGCCGACGTCGCCCAGGTCCGCGTCGAGCGCGGCGGGCGCACCGGTTCGGTCTGGTTGCAGGACCTCTACGACCACCCGCGCAACGACATCGCGCTCAGGGCCGGCGACCGGATCATCGTCGAGCAGGACCGCCGCTCCTTCACCGCGCTCGGGGCGGCGAACGCCCAGCGCCGGGTGAACTTCACCAAGCGCGACCTGTCGGTGATCGAGGCGCTGGCCGACGCCGGCGGCCTCGACGGCCGGGCCGCCGATCCGACCGGGGTGTTCCTGTTCCGCGTCGAATCCCCCGAGGTCGCCCGGGCCGTCACCGGGCGCGCCGACCTCGTCGGGCCGCAGCGCGTCGCCTACGTGCTGGACCTGACCACGCCCGACGGACTGTTCGCCGCGCGCGAGTTCGTGGTGCGCGACGAAGACACGATCTACATCACCGAGGCGCCGCTGGCCTCGTGGTCGCGGGTGCTCAGCCTCGCCGGGCAGGCGGTGAACTTCGGCAGCTCGGTGACGGTGCTGGAAGGCCGCTTCTGATCCTTCGCCCGACCCTGCGGCATTGCGTTTCGCCGCCGCTTCGCGCAGAAGGCGCGAAACGCCGGAGGGACGGAATGACGCGGATCGAGGCCGCCTTTGAACGCCTGCGCGCCCAGCGCCGCAAGGCTTTCGTCGCCTTCGTCATGGCGGGCGATCCCGACCCCGAGGCCTCGCTCGAGATCATCCGCGGCCTGCCCGGCGCGGGCGTCGACGTGATCGAGATGGGAATGCCCTTCACCGATCCGATGGCCGACGGGCCGGCGATCCAGCGCGCCGGGCAGCGGGCGCTCGGGGCCGGGCAGACGCTGGCGCGCACGCTCGCCATGGTGCGGGCCTTCCGCGAGCAGGACGACACGACGCCGATCGTGCTGATGGGCTACTACAACCCGATCTATTCCATGGGGGTCGGGCGCTTCCTCGCCGAGGCGGCGGAGGCGGGGGTGGACGGGCTCATCGTCGTCGACCTGCCGCCGGAGGAGGACGACGAGCTGTGCCTGCCGGCGCAGGCGGCGGGGCTGAGCTTCATCCGGCTCGCAACGCCCACGACCGACGACCGCCGGCTGCCCAGGGTGCTGACCAACACCTCGGGCTTCGTCTACTACGTCTCGATCACAGGCATCACCGGCTCGGCGGAGGCGAACGCCGCCGCGATCGCGCCCGAGGTGACGCGGATCAAGGCCGGAACCCCGTTGCCGGTCTGCGTCGGCTTCGGCATCCGCACCCCCGAGGCGGCGCGCTCGATCGCCGCGGTCGCCGACGGGGCGGTGGTCGGGTCGGCCATCGTCGAGCGGATCGGCGCAGGCGAAAGCCCCGGGCAGGTGCTCGCCTTCGTTCGCAGCCTCGCCGAGGCGACGCACACGGCCTGACGCGGCTCTCAGGCGCGGGACAGCGTCAGGAACGTGAACATGCCGAAGGGCGGGAAGGTCCGATCGGCCGCGACGCTAAGGCGCGGGTCGCCGAGGACGCGCGCCATGGGGAAGTCGGAATGCCAGCCGAGCAGGTTGGCGAAGGGGGCGAAGGCGCGCTCGAGACGGGAGAGCATCCCGTAGTCGCGGGCGAAGTGGTTGACGATCAGCACCTCGCCGCCGGGCTTGCAGACGCGGGCCATCTCGGCGACGACGCGCTCGGGCTCCGGCACGACCGAGACGAGGTACATGGCGACCACGGTGTCGAAGCAGGCGTCCGGGAAGGCCAGCGCGCGCGCGTCCATCTGGCGGAGCTCGGCGACATGGGCGAGGGACAGGCGCGCGACCCTGGCGCGGGCCTTCTCCAGCATCTCGGCGGAAACGTCGACGCCGGTGACGCTCAGATGGGGCTTGTAGCCGCCGAGCGAGAGGCCGGTGCCGACGCCGACCTCGAGCACCGAGCCCTGCCGGGTGTTGATGTAGTCGACGGCCCGGGCCCGGCCCCGGCGGGTGACGGCGCCGAAGGTGCGGTCATAGACCGGGGCCCAGCGGCGATAGGCGGTGTTGACGGCCTCGATTTCCATGGGTTTCCTCCAGGGAACGTCTCAGAGACTAGGCTTGCGGCGGGCGGCGACAAGGCCGTGGGCGACGGCGGCGACATAGGCGAGGTTGGCGAGGATCATGAGCAGCCAGAAGCGGGTGAAGGCCATGCCGACGACGATGGCGGCGGCGACGAGCACGTAGGGGACCTTGTCACGCGAGATCCGGAGGCCCTTGAGGGACGGGGTGGGGATGCGGCTGACCATCAGCAGAGCGACGAGCCCCAGGTAGACGGCGGTCGGGACGGCAACGGCCGACGCCGCGACGAGGCCCTCGAGGCCGAGGAAGACCGGCATCAGCGCGAGCATCGCCCCGGCAGGCGCCGGGACGCCGGTGAAACAGGCGCGGCCGGGCGGCGGCGGCGCGTCGCGGGTCACGTTGAAGCGAGCAAGGCGAAGGCAACAGCAGATCGCGAATACGAGGACGGCGATCCAGCCGAAGCCGCGCGCGCCGATGAGGGCGAACTGGAAGACGAGCAGCCCCGGCGCCACGCCAAAGCTGATGAAGTCGGCGAGCGAGTCGAGCTCGGCGCCGAACGTGCTCGCCGCCTTCAGCCGGCGGGCCAGAAGGCCGTCTAGCCCGTCGATGAGGGCGGCGAAGATGATGAGGACGGCGGCGAGCTCGTAGCGTCCGGCGAGGACGAAGCGGATCGAGGTGAGGCCCGCGCAGAGGCCGAGGACGGTCACCAGGTTCGGCAGCAGATGGAGGAAGGGCAGGCTGTCGCGGCGGGACCTGCCCCCTTGGCGGGCGGGCTGGGCGGCGGCCTCTTCGCCCTGGGCGTGGGCTGGGACGATGTCGGGCATCAGCGGATCTCCCCCCGGCGGGCGGGTTCGGGCGAGGCGAGGTCGGCGATGACGGTCTCGCCGGCGATGGCGGACTGCCCCGGCGCGACGAGCGGGGCGACGCCCTCGGGCAGGTAGACGTCGAGGCGCGAGCCGAAGCGGATCATGCCGAATCGCTCGCCGGCCCGGAGCGCCTGTCCCTCGGCGGCGTCGCAGACGATACGGCGGGCGACGAGGCCGGCGATCTGGACGACCGCAAGGCGGCGGCCGTCGGGGAGAGCGATGGCGAGAGCGTTGCGTTCGTTGTCGGCGCTCGCCTTGTCGAGGGAGGCGTTGAAGAACCTGCCTGGGCGGTAGGCGACGCGGGTGACGGTTCCGTCAGCAGGGCTGCGGTTCACGTGGCAGTTGAAGACGTTCATGAAGATGCTGACGCGGGTGAGCGAGGCCGGTCCGAGGTCGAGCTCGGGCGGCGGCGCGGCCGCGGCGATCATCGAGACGATGCCGTCGGCGGGGCTGACGACGAGTCCGTCGCGGGCCGGCGTCACGCGCTCGGGGTCGCGGAAGAAGTAGTAGCACCAGAGGGTGAGGAGCACTCCGACCCAGCCGACGGCGGGGTGCAGGAGGAAGAGGGCTGCGGCGAGCGCCGCGAAGAGCGCGATGAAGCGCCATCCCTCGCGGTGGACGGGCTTGATGAAGGTCGAGAGGAGGCTGATGGACATCGGTTCCGGGCGCCGGGCGGCAGGGTTCGGGAGCCGGAATAAAGCAATTCGGCCCCAGTGCAACGCGCCTGTCGGCGAACCGCGCGCCGCGCGGGGTATGATCCTCTCGCGGCCGGCGTCATTCTGGGGCGCGCCGACTCGCTGCCGGCCAGAAAACAAGAACCTGGAGGAAACGATGCTCGACCAGACGCCGGACGCGGCGATCGCACACGTGCTCGACGGATTGAACGAGGCGCTCGCCGCCGGCGACGCGCAGGCGGTCGCCGCGCTCTTCGAGCCGGAGGGCTACTGGCGCGACCTCGTCAGCCTGACCTGGAACATCCGCACCATGGAGGGTCGCCCGCAGATCCTGGAGATGCTGGAGTCCCAGATGGGGCGCGTGCGGCCGCGCGGCTTCGTGGTCACGCCGGGCGAGGCGGCCGAGGACGCCGGCGGCTTCACGCAGGCCTGGATCGACTTCGAGACCGACGTCGGTCGCGGGCACGGGCATGTCCGGGTGCGCGACGGCAGGATCTGGACGCTGCTGACCACGCTGAAGGAACTGAAGGGCCACGAGGAGAAGCGCGGGCGGACGCGGTCGCACGGGGTCGAGCACGGAGCCGACCCGAACCGCAGGACCTGGAAGGAAAGCCGCGAGGACGAGGCGTCCCGGCTCGGCTTCGACGAACAGCCCCATGTCGTCGTCATCGGCGGCGGTCAGGGCGGCATCGCGCTCGGCGCGCGGCTGCGCCAGCTCGGAGTGCCTACGATAATCGTGGAGAAGAATGCGCGGCCGGGCGACAGCTGGCGCAGGCGCTACAAGTCGCTCTGCCTGCACGATCCGGTCTGGTACGACCACCTGCCCTACATTCCGTTCCCGGAGAACTGGCCGGTCTTCGCGCCGAAGGACAAGATCGGCGACTGGCTGGAATGGTACACGAAGGTGATGGAGCTCAACTACTGGGCCTCCACGACGGCGAAGTCGGCGACGTACGACGAGGCGAAGGGCGAGTGGGAGGTCGTCGTCGAGCGCGACGGCAAGGAGATCACCCTCCGGCCGAAGCAGCTCGTGCTGGCGACCGGCATGTCGGGCAAGGCGAACGTGCCGGTCTTCCCCGGGCAGGACGTGTTCAGGGGCGAGCAGCAGCATTCGAGCCAGCACCCCGGTCCGGACGCCTACAAGGGCAGGAAGGTGGTGGTGATCGGGTCGAACAATTCGGCCCATGACATCTGCGCGGCGCTCTGGGAGGCGGGCGCCGACGTGACCATGGTGCAGCGCTCGTCCACGCATATCGTGCGCTCGGAGCCGCTGATGCGGCACGGGCTCGGGGCGCTCTATTCCGAGGACGCGCTGGAGGCCGGGGTGACGACGGCGAAGGCGGACCTGATCTTCGCCTCGATCCCCTACCGGCTGCTCCCGGACTTCCAGCGGCCGATCTACGACACGATCCGGGCCGAGGACGCGGCTTTCTACGAGGGGCTGGAGAAGGCCGGGTTCTGGCTCGACTGGGGGCCGGACGGCACCGGCCTCTTCATGAAGTACCTGCGCCGCGGCTCGGGCTACTACATCGACGTGGGCGCGAGCCAGCTGATCATCGACGGCAGGATCAGGCTCGTTCGCGGGCAGGTGGAGAAGCTGACCGAGAACGCCGTGGTCCTCGACGACGGGACGGAGCTGCCGGCGGATCTGGTCGTCTACGCCACCGGCTACGGCTCGATGAACGGCTGGGCGGCGGACCTGATCAGCCAGGAGGCGGCGGACAGGGTCGGCAAGTGCTGGGGCCTCGGCTCGGACACGCCGAAAGATCCGGGGCCCTGGGAGGGCGAGCAGCGGAACATGTGGAAGCCGACGGCGCAGGAGGGGCTGTGGTTCCACGGCGGCAACCTGCACCAGAGCCGGCACTACTCGCAGTTCCTCGCGCTCCAGCTCAAGGCGCGACAGGTCGGGATCGACACCCCCGTCTGGGGTCAGGGGAAGGTCCACCACCTGCGCTGAGCGACGGTCGCGGCGGCGCCGCCGGCCGGCCGGTCCTGCGGCCGGGACGGGGAAACGGCGCCACCGGCGCGACGACGCAGCGCGCCGCGGTCGCGACGGGGCCACCGGCGCGACGTCGACGCGGCGCATCGGTCCGCGCGGCGGCGGCGGTCGGCAGACCGTCGGCGGCGCGCGGAGGATCAGCCGCGCCAGTCGACCCGGCGGCCGCGGCGGAAGGCGCGGGTTCCGCTCCGGTCAGCGGAACCGTTCGATCAGGCGCTGGAGCGGGTTTGCGGGCGCCTCGGTGGCGGAGGCCGCCGCGGGCGCGGCGGCGGAAGGCGCGGGCGCGGGCTTCGGCGGCGGTGCGGGCTTCGGCTCCCCGGCGGGGGCGGCGAGCGCCACGACGTTGGCGAAGCGGCCGAGATCGCCGGCGACGAGCTCGGGCGCGGCCCTGGCGATCGCCGGGAGCACCGCGTCGAGCCACCCGGCCTCGTCCTTGGCGAAGTCGTTCAGGACGTAGTTGGCCACCACGCGCTTGTCGCCCGGATGACCGATGCCGATGCGCACCCGCAGGAATTCCGGGCCGATATGGGCGACGATCGAGCGGATGCCGTTGTGGCCGGCGGCGCCGCCGCCGACGCGGGCGCGCACGCGGCCGGGCGCGAGGTCGAGCTCGTCGTGCAGCACGATCACGTCCGCCGGCTCGAGCTTGTGGAAGGCCATCGCGGCGCGGACGCTGTCGCCGGACAGGTTCATGAAGGTCTCCGGCTTGAGCAGCAGCACGCGCGCGGTCCCGATCCGGCCCTCGGCGATCTGGCCGTGGAACTTCGAGCGCCAGAGGGCGAAGCCGTGCGCGGCCCCGATGGCGTCGAGCGCCATCCAGCCGACGTTGTGCCGGTTGCGGGCGTATTTCGCGCCCGGGTTGCCGAGGCCGACGAGGAGCTTCATGGGTGGTCAGGGTCCCGTGAACGACGACGCGCCGCGGCGGGCCGCGGCGCGTCAGGCAGTAGCACGTCGGCGCGCCGGGGTCAGCCCTCGGCCGCCGCCTCCTCCTCGCCCTCGGACGACTTCAGGCCGGACGGGGCCTGGATGTTGGCGATCACGAAGTCGCGGTCGGTGATGGTGGGCGTCACGCCCGCCGGCAGCGCCACGTTGGAGATGTGGATCGTGTCGTTGATGTTGGCGCCGGCGAGGTCGACGGTGATCTTCGCCGGGATGTCGCCCGCGGTCACCACCAGCTCGACGTCGTTGCGCACGACGGTCAGCACGCCGCCGCGCTTCAGGCCCGGGGACTTCTCGCGGTTGATGAACTCGACCGGGATGTGCAGCGCGATCCGCGACTTCTCCGAGAGCCGCAGGAAGTCGACATGGACCGGCAGATCCTTGACCACGTCGCGCTGGACGCCGCGACAGATTACGCGGTTGTCCGTGCCATCGACGCGCAGGTTGAGCAGCGTCGACAGGAACTTGCCGGCCTTGAGCTGCTTCAGGAGCGCGTTGAACCTGACGTTGATCGGCTGCGGGGCCTCGCCGCCGCCGTAGATTACTCCGGGGACGAACCCCTCGCGACGCGCGGATCGGGCGGCCCCCTTGCCGACCCCTTCGCGCGCCACGGCCTCGAGAACAGGCGCTTCGGCCATGGTCTCTCTCCTCGTGAACGTTGCCATGCCGGCGCGCCTCCAAGGGTGCCGCGCCGGAGCGCGCCCCTTAGCCGATCCGGGCGGCGATGGAAAGGGCCGGCTTGGCCGGCCCTTCGTCATGGGCGTCGAGAGTCTGGAGGCGGCGCTCCAGTCCCTTGCGGGCCTGCCGGGCGCGCCGGACGACCCTTTGCCCGCCGCGGCGGAAGCTGCGATGCGTGACGAAGGGCCAGGGCCCAAGGG
>NZ_JAGOID010000119.1 GCF_017995835.1 Amaricoccus sp. | reverse complement strand
GTGCCCCTCGACGTCTGCGTCGAGACCATGCGCCAGACCGGCCATGACATGAGCGCGAAATACAAGGAAACCTCGACCGGCGGCCTCGCCGTCAACCTGCCGGAGTGCTGAGGCCCGCCACGCGGGGTCTCTCGCGTCGTGCGCCCGGCGAGAGAACCCGCCGATCAGGGGCGTCGCGGCGCGCTGTCTCGAAAGACCCGGCGACCCGTCGCAAACGTCCTATGGCATCGGACGGACACCGGGTAGGACGACGGGCAAGGGTCCTTCCTTCGGGAAGTCACGGCCGCGGGGACGGGGGGCTTTGACGTAGCGACCGGTTTTCAACGCCACGCCAATGCCTTGCCGCCTAGAATTCATGTCCCGTGGATAGGGCGCCGAAGCAGGGCGGCGTGGCACCGCCGGTCGGAAACCCCTTGCAGATCGCGACCGGCGGACTCGCCGTCAACTTTCCGGAGTGCTGAAAATGTCGGAAACCTCCTTCATCCTCACCCTGACCAGCGACCCGCTGCCGGGGATCATCGCCGCCGTCTCCACGGCCGTCGCCGAGCTCGGCGGAAACATCACCGAGGCCAACCAGCACTGGGACCGCCCGGCCGACCGCTTCTTCCTGCGCGTCGCCTTCGTCGGCCCCGAGGGCCTGACCGTCGCCGCCATCGAGCAGGCGCTCGCCCCCACCGCCGCCAGGCTCGCCCTCGACCTCAGGATCGTCGACGCCGCGCGACCGCCGAAGATCATCGCCATGGTCTCGAAGTTCGACCACGCGCTCCTGCATCTTCTCTACCAGATCCGCGTCGGCTGGCTCTCGGCCGAGGTCGTCGCCATCGTCTCGAACCACGAGGATGCCAGGCGCATCGCCGACCACGAGGGCATCCGCTTCGTCCACCTGCCGGTGACGCCCGACACCAAGCCCGGGCAGGAGGCCGCGCTCCTCGCCCTCGTCGACGAGACCGCGGCAGAGCTCGTCATCCTCGCCCGCTACATGCAGGTCCTCTCCGACGATCTCACCGCCAGGCTCTCCGGTCGGGCGATCAACATCCATCACTCGTTCCTGCCGGCCTTCAAGGGCGCCAACCCCTACAAGCAGGCCTATACCCGGGGCGTGAAGCTGATCGGCGCCACCTCGCATTATGTCACCGCCGACCTCGACGAGGGTCCGATCATCGAGCAGGACGTCGCCCGCATCAGCCACGCCGACAGCGCCGAGGACCTCGTCGCCATCGGCCGCGACACCGAGGCCCGCGTCCTCGCCCGCGCGGTCAAGAGCCATCTCGAGCGCCGCGTCCTCCTCAGCGGCGGCCGCACCGTCGTGTTCGCGAAATAGGAAACTCCGAAAGGACGCCGGGGCCGGTCCACAGGTTCCGACCCCGGCCGCGTCAGCCTTCCCGTCCCGCCCGCATCTCCTGCCAGCGGATGACGGCGGTGGCCCCGAGCCAGGCGAAGGGCCGGGACGGAAGGCGTTTCGGCCGCGGCTGGCCCATGCAGCGCGTCAAGTCGTCGGAGCCGCGGCCCGTGGCGAGGTCGGCGGCGACGCGGTCGAGAGAGGCCGCGGCCTCCCGACCCGGAACGCGGGCGAGGGCGGCGGCGAGGGCGGCGTCGACGAAGCGCTGGAGCGCGGGGTCGCGGGTCATGGGGTCTCCTTTGCCGGGTGGAGGGTCGCGGACTTCTCGAGCGCGGCGGCGAGGCCGGCGGCGACGACGGTGTCGAAGCCGGCGGCGCGCATCGCCAGGATCGCGGCGGCGGTGACGCCGCGATAGTCGACGAAGGCCGCCACGGTGTCGGCGGGGTCCTCGCCGGTCTTCTCGAAGAGGCGGCCAGTGCCGATCAGGATGCCGACGGCGGCGCGGCGGGCAACGTCGGCGGCGATGCCGCGGGCGACCGCGTCGCGGATGAGCGCGGTGGCGAGGAGCGCGGGATAGGCGGGGCCAGTGCCGGAGTGGCCGGTCAGGTAGTCGATGTCGGCCTCGCGCGGCACCTCGTCGCCGGTGCCGCAGGCGTCGACGAGGCGGCGGACCGTGGCGCGGTCGGCTTTGGTGACGGCGGGGGTGGCGCACCACGGCGTGTAGGAGGCGCCGACGTCGGCGGCGGCGTTCGGCAGGGCGCGGACCACTCGGTCCGTGCCGGTGCGCTCGGCGATGTCGGCGAGGGGGATGCCGGCCATCACCGAGATGACGAGCTTGCTCGGGGCGGCAAGGGTGATCGCGCTCCAGTCCGGCGGGCGGACGGAGAGGACGACGACGTCCGAGGTATCGGTGAGCGCCTGATTGTCGTGGGTCCAGGTGGCGCCGGGGAGCCAGTCGGGAGGCGTGCCGCGGCAGGAAAGCGTGAGCCGCTCCGGCGGCAGGCCGGAGGCGACGAGCCGCCGGGCGAGGGCGCCGCCGATCCAGCCGTTGCCGCCGACGATGCCTAATCTTGGGTCGATGCGGGGGTCCATGGCCGGGCCTTTCGCTTCACGAACTCAACCGATGGATCAAAGCGTGGTGCGTATCAATGACTTCACCCGATCGATAGCGGCCGGTCCGGACGCTCTCGACGATCACGCGCGCCGCTTCTCGGCCGATGAGGTCTCCGGACGGACGCACGGTCGTGAGCGATGGGTTGCAGACCCCGGCGAATTCCAGATCGCCAAAGCCGACGATGGCGAGCCGCTCGGGAATGGCGATGCCGCGACGCTGGCACTCGAAGATCGCGCCAAGGGCCATGTGATCGTTGGAACAGGCGATGCCCTCGACGCCAGGGGTCTCGTCGAGGGCGCGGGCGAGGAGGAAACCGCCCACCTCGACCCCCGCCGCCCCCGGATGCTCGACGATTTCCGCCTCGGCTCCCGCCGCTCGCGCCGCCGCCAGAAAGCCCTCCGCCCGGCTGCGCGCCCGATGGTCCGCATGGAGACGAGCGCCGAGAAAGCGGAGCCGTCCGCGCCCGCGCGCGGCAAGATGCGCGGCGACGGTGCGGCCGACGGTCACATGGTCGAAACCGACAGCGCTGTCGATCGGTTGTGATCCGAGCTCCCAGAGTTCGACCACCGGCACGGATGCGCCGCGCAGAAGTCGGCGGGTCGCATCCGAGTGATGAAGACCCGTCAGGACGATCGCCGCGGACTTCCGGGAGAGGGCCGTGCGCACCAGTGCTTCTTCCTCATCGGGATCGTATTCGGTGTGACCGAGCAGGACGTTCAGCCGCTCGCGCTTCAGCTCGTCCAGAACCGCATCGTCGATCTTCTTCGCCATGGTCCACACTGTCCTTTTCTCTCAGCATGGACCGGCTGACCCGTACACAGAAGATCGGACACTCTCGTTCATGGCGATCAACGCCTCGCTGCTGCCGATCTATCCCGACCTCTGCAAGAATCCGGAGGTGACCGCCGCCGTGCCGTGGTTCGCCGATGCCCTCGCGACGGTCGAGACCGCGAAGCCCCGGCCGGTGCCCCCGCGCTACAACGAGGTCAGCGACGTGGTGCGCACCACCGTCAACGCGGTGCTCGCGGGCAGCATGACGCCCGAGGCGGGCGCCGACCTCATCCAGGCCCGGCTCGCGCGCGTCCCGGACCCAGAGACCGTCACCCCCGGAGACCCCGAGATGATCACCCGACCCGTTGCCGAGGCGCCGGCCGCCTCCGAGAGAAAGCCCCCGCGCTGGGTGGCGATCCTCGACCCGAGCGAGAAGGTCCTCGGCGCGATGCTGCTCGCGCCCGCGGCGCTCCTGCTCGCGCTCATCATCGTCTACCCGGTCGGCCGGCTGCTCTGGACGAGCCTGCTCAACCTGTCGCTGACCTCGGGCCTGCCGGCGGAGTTCATCGGCCTCGAGAACTTCTGGCTGATGTGGGACGATCCGGTATTCTGGGACCGGTATTCTGGGAGACGACCCGCAACACGCTGCTCATCACCATCATCACCGTTCCCGGCGCGCTCGTCGTCGGCATGGCGCTGGCGCTGATGGCCAACCTGCCATTCCGGCACAAATGGGTGGTGCGGCTGTCGCTCCTCATTCCCTGGGCGCTGCCGCTGGCCTTCGCCGGCCTGATCTTCGCCTGGTTCTTCCATTCGGAATACGGCGTCGTCAACGACGTGCTGCGCCGCCTGGGGATGGCGCCGGTGATCTGGTTCAACTCGCCGGCCTGGGCCTTCACGGCGATCTGCCTGACGATCGTCTGGAAGACCTCGTCGTTCATGGCGCTCATCATCCTCGCCGGGCTGCAGACCATCCCCCGCTCGCTCTACGAGGCGGCGGATGTCGACGGGGCGGGGCGGCTGCGGCAGTTCGTCGAGATCACCCTGCCGCTCCTGAAACCCGCCATCGTCGTCGCGTTGATCTTCCGCACCATCACCTCGCTGCAGACCTTCGACATTCCCTATACCATGACCGGGGGCGGACCGGGCACGTCGACGACGACGCTCGCGATGTACATCCACCAGAACACGGTCTCCTTCCTCGACCTCGGATACGGCTCGGCGCTCGCCGTCGTGATGTTCGTGATCTCGATGTGCGTGACCGTGGTCTATCTCCGCATGATCCGCGCCAAGGGGTAACGCCATGACGACGCTCGCCGCTTCGCTTCCTCGTGGCGCTGCTCCTCCTGGTGAACGGCTTCTTTCCCGCGCTCTGGATCCTCTTCACCTCGCTCAAGACCGAGGGCGAGCTGACCCAGAAGCCGATCACCTGGCTGCCGGCGGATCCGACGCTGCAGAACTACGCGCAGGCCTTCACCGACCAGCCGCTCCTGACCTTCCTCTTCAACTCCTTCGCGGTGGCCCTGCTCTCGACCGCGCTGACGCTCTTCATCGCCACGCTCGCGGGCTATGCCCTGGCCCGGCTGAACCTGCGGTTTCGCGACCTGATCCTGGCCGCCATCATCGCCGTCTCGACCTTTCCGCTGGTCACGCTGCTGGTGCCGCTCTTCGAGATCATGCGCGCCCTCGGGCTTCTCAACACCTGGACGGCGCTGGTGCTGACCGGCTTCGCCTTCGGCCTTGTCGTCATGGGCGGCGTCGGGCTGACCGGCGCCTTGCCGCTGCCGGAGGCGGCGGTGGCGGTCAGCTTCCTCGTCCTTGTCAACGCGGCGCAGGTGCTGGCGCGGGGCTGGCGCGACATCGGCCGGCGCGAGCTCGGCCTGATGCTCGTCGGCAGCCTGCCGCTCCTCGCCGTCGGCTACTGGCTGCTCGAATGGCTGGCCGGCGGCAATCTTCTCACCCTGCAACTCCTGCTCGGCATCGTCATCGTCGTTTCCGCCTTCCAGCTTCTCGGGCAGGGTGGCGAGCGGCCGCTGCGCTCCCCGGACGCGAGCTTCTTGGTTTTCGGCGCGCTCGCCGGCCTGATGGGCGGGCTGTTCTCCACGGCCGGGCCGCCGGTCGTCTACCACACCTTCACCGGCTCGACCGGAGTTGGCCGCTGGCTGATGCGCGAGGCCGCCGACACGGTGACCCGCCTCACCCGCGGGACCGGCAGGGCGCATGTGTGCCGGGCGGCGCTGGAGGCGATGTGCTACCAGACCCGCGACGTGGTCGCGGCGATGGAGCGCGAGTCGGGCATAAGGCTGCGCGAGCTTCGCGCCGACGGCGGCGCCGCCATCAACGGCTGGCTCATGCAGTTCCAGGCCGACATCCTCGGCGTTCCGGTCGAGGTGCCGCGCATCACCGAAACCACGGCCCTCGGCGCCGCCTTCCTCGCCGGACTCGCCACCGGCTTCTGGCAGAGCCGCGCCGAGATCGACGCGACATGGAAGCTCGCCCGCCGCTATGATCCGGTGGCCGCGTCGCCGGCCACGGATCGCCTCTATGCGCGGTGGCAGAGCGCGGTGGCCCGGGCGCGGGAATGGGCGCTTGAAGAGGCGGAAGGCTGAAACGATGACAATCGACGGACACATGGACCGCGAGGCCTATCTCGCCCGCCTCCGGAGCAGCCCGGAATTCTGGGACATCATCGTGGTCGGTGGCGGCGCCACCGGCCTCGGCACCGCGCTGGAGGCGGTCAGCCGCGGCTATCGCACGCTGCTTCTCGAACAGGACGACTTCGCCAAGGCGACGTCGAGCCGCTCGACCAAGCTGGTGCATGGCGGCGTGCGCTACCTCCAGCAGGGCAATGTCTCGCTGGTGATGGAGGCGCTGCGCGAGCGCGGGCGCCTGCTCGCCAACGCCCCGCATGTCGCGCACAACCTGCCATTCGTCGTCCCGATCTACGACTGGTGGGAGGGGCCGTTCTACGGCGTCGGCATGAAGCTCTACGACCTGCTCGCCGGCAAGCTCGGCCTCGGGCCGTCCAAACTGCTCTCCCGCGAGGAGACCCTCGCGCGGCTCCCCAACATCGAGGCCAAGGGCCTGCGCAACGGTGTCATCTATCACGACGGCCAGTTCGACGACGCCCGCCTCGCGATCTGCCTCGCGCGAACGATCGCCGACAAGGGTGGCGTGCCGCTCAACCATGTCCGCGTCACCGAGCTCCGAAAGCGCGGCGGCAACGTCGTCGGCGTGCGCGCGTGCGATGTCGAGACCGGCGAGGCGTTCGAGCTTGACGCGCGTGTCGTCGTGAACGCCACCGGCATCTTCTCCGACGACGTCCGGCAGATGGACGATCCGGCCGAGGAGCGCCTGATCGCCCCGAGCCAGGGGGTGCATCTGGTGCTCGACGGCTCGTTCCTCGCCGGAGACAGCGCGATCATGGTTCCGAAGACCGCCGACGGGCGGGTGCTCTTCGCCGTTCCCTGGCACGGCCGCACCATCGTCGGGACGACCGACACCGAGATCGACGACACGCCGCTCGAGCCGCGCGCCCGCGAGGAGGAGATTGCCTTCCTGCTCGAACACGCCGCGATCTACCTCGACCGTGATCCGAAGCGCGAGGACGTGCTCAGCGTCTATTGCGGGGTGCGGCCGCTGGTGCGGACCGCCGGCGACAAGGGCACGGCCGCCCTGGCCCGCGACCACGTGCTGATGATCTCGAAGTCGAACCTCGTGACCATCACCGGCGGCAAGTGGACCACCTACCGCAAGATGGCGGAGGACGCGGTCGACACGGCGGCGCTGGTCGCCGGTCTCGATGAGCGGCCGTCGGAGACGGCGACCATGCGCCTCCACGGATGGTTGAAGCATCCGGTCGAAACCGATGGCCTCCTGTCGCTTTACGGCTCGGACGCGCCCGCGGTGCGCCGGACGATGCGCGAGCGACCCGGCTGGGACCAGCTCCTGCACCCGCGCCTGCCGTATTTCGCCGGCGAGGTCGCCTGGGCCGCGCGCAACGAGATGGCATGGACCGTCGAGGACGTCCTGGCCCGGCGCACCCGGGCGCTGCTCCTCGACGCCCGCGCCAGCATCGAGGCGGCACCGGCGGTCGCCGCGATCCTCGCCGAAGAGCTCGGTCGAGACGCCGCATGGCAACAGCGGCAACTCGATGACTACCGGACCGTCGCGGAAGGCTATGTGCTTTCATGACCGGGATCGGCGGGCCATCCAACGCCACAGAGGCATCCGCCACTCCCAGACTATCTGAATAATTCCTTTAAGATCAGTTGATTATGTGCCGATATAAGAGTACCGCCTGAGAGGCAAAAGGGGTCTATCCTGGGCGCTGACCCGCACCGGCCGGCAGGAATATTTCCAGAACCCTCCTCTTGCCGCCCCGGCGCGCGACCCGGTCGATGGCGCGGGCGGCGGGCGAGGCGTTGTTCGGGATCCGGGCCGATCGCGACCGTGCGCGACGCCACCCGCGGGCGACCGACTTCCGGATCACCGGCTTCCGCTCGGACCCGGCCAGCGTCTTCCTCCGCGTCGGCCAGAAGGACCTCGGCGTCCTGTCGCAGCTGATCCGGCTCATGTTCCAGCGAATGTTCGCGGTCCCGCGGGAAACCGACCGCGCCGAGGAGGGTCGCTTCGACGTGCTCTTCCTGCTCGACGAGTTCACCTCGCTCGGCAAGATGCGGGAGACGGGGCGGGCGATCCCCACCGTGCGCGCTTCCGGCGCGCATCTCATGCGGAAGGGCTTTGGCCTTGGACCAGAGCCCGAGAGAAATTCCGGAGGAGAAGCAGACGGGGTGACCGGGGTCACCCCGTCTCGGGCGATCAGCCCATCGTGGGCATGACGAATTCGGCCTCGGCGCGCATGCCGGTCGGCCAGCGGGTGGTGATGGTCTTCAGGCGGGTGTAGAAGCGCACGCCCTCGGGCCCGTG
>NZ_JAGOID010000030.1 GCF_017995835.1 Amaricoccus sp. | reverse complement strand
ACTTCAGCGCCACGCGGGTCGAGATGATGATCGTCGGCAGCGTCATCAACGTCAGCACCAGGCCGCCGACGATCGGCGCCGACATCGGCAGGTGCAGGAAGTTGATGAAGATCGCTAGGCCGAGGATGCCGAAGACGATCGAGGGCACCGCCGCGAGGTTGGAGATGTTCACCTCGATCAGGTCGGTCAGCCGGTTCTTCGGCGCGAACTCCTCGAGGTAGATCGAGGCGGCGACGCCGATCGGCAGCGACAGGGTCAGCACGATCAGCATCATGTAGGCGGAGCCGATCAGCGCGACGCCGAGCCCGGCCGCCTCGGGGCGGTTCTCGGAGGCGTCCGGGCTGGTCAGGAACGCCCAGTTGAACCGGGTCGTCAGCACTCCGGCGTTGCGCAGCGCCTCGGCCGCGTCGAGCTGCGCGGGGTCGAGCTTGCCGTCGCCCGCGGCGCTCTCGCGCGTGATCCTGCCCTTGGCGAACTGGTCGATGCGACCCGTGGTCAGGAAGTCGAACTCGACGGTCCTGCCGAGCTCGTCAGGATTAGCGAGGACGTAGTTGCGCAGCTGCGCCGACGCGCCGTCGGAGACCATGCCCGCGAGAAGGGCGGGCGTGAGGCCCGGCGCGGGGCCGGCGGCGAGCTCGTCGGCGAGTTCGGTCAGCGACGCCTTGATCAGCGGCGCATAGGCGAAGGTCAGCACCTTCTTCATCGCCGCCTCGTCGCGCGTCCCCGAGGGGTCGAGCGCGGCCGGGTCGAGGAAGACCTCGGCGCGGACGTAGGTTTGGCTGAAGGCCGGCAGGCCGCGGTGCAGGATCGAGCCGAGCAGGAACACCAGGGCGAGGAGGCCCACGGCGACCGCGGCGATCCCGTAGGCGCGGAAACGGCGCTCGGCGGCGTAGCGGCGGCGGGTCAGCGCCTTGCGCGCCTCGGAGGGCGCGGTCCCGGCGAGCGCCTCGGGGGTGACGTCGGTCATTCGTACTGCTCCCGGTAGCGCCGAACAATGAAGAGGGCGAGCACGTTCATCGCCAGCGTCAGGACGAAGAGCGTGATGCCGAGGGCGAAGGCGACCAGCGTCTCCGGCGAGTTGAAGTCGGTGTCGCCGGTCAGCTGGCTGACGATCTTCACCGTCACGGTGGTCATCGCCTCGAACGGGTTCATGGAGAGCCGCGCCGCGGCCCCGGCCCCGAGGACGACGATCATCGTCTCGCCGATGGCGCGCGAGGCGGCTAGGAGGAAGGCGCCGACGATGCCCGGGAGCGCGGCGGGGATGATGACCCGTTTGATGGTCTCGGAGCGCGTGGCGCCGAGGCCGAGGGAACCCTCGGTCATGCTGCGCGGCACCGCGTTGATGATGTCGTCGGAGAGCGAGGAGACGTAGGGGATGAGCATGATGCCCATCACGAGCCCGGCCGTCGCCACCGAGGCGGCCGAGCTGCCGAGTCCCGTCGGCTGGGCGATCCAGTCGCGCAGGATCGGGCCGACGGTGACGAGCGCGAAGAGGCCGTAGACGATGGACGGGATGCCTGCGAGTATCTCGACCGCCGGCTTGATCGTCTTGCGCAGGCGCGGCGTGGCGTACTGCGTCAGGTAGATGGCGATGAGCAGGCCGACGGGCACGGCGACGGCGAGCGCGATGAAGCTCACGTAGAGCGTGCCCCAGAGCAGCGGCAGCATCCCGAGCTGGCTCGTCCCCTGGAAGGCGGGCGACCATACCGTGCCGAAGAAGAAGTCGCGCCAGGAATACTGATTGAAGAACCGCGCCGTTTCGAACAGCATCGACAGCGCGATGGCGACGGTGGTGAAGATCGCGATCGAGGCGGCGAGCGCCAGCAGGCCGAGGACCATCGCCTCGAAGAGGTTGCGGGCTCGGAAACGTGGCGAGATCCGCGCATACACCACCACGAAGGCGGCCGCGGCGAGCAGGATCGACCCGCCCCCGACCAGCCACGGCGCGCCGAGCGGCGGAAGCGCGACAGCGAGGAGATTGAGGATCACGAAGGTCCCGAGCCCCGCCAGGAAGGCGGCGAGGCCGACCGCGAGCCCGTGATGGCCGGTGCGGGAATGCAGCGGCGCCGCGCCGGCGGCGCCGGCCGTCGCGACGGCCCGCCAGCGGCCGGCGAGATAGCCCGCCACGGCGAGCGCCACGAGGATGAGAAGGATCTGTCCGCCGGACATCGGTATTCCCGTCGTGAAGATGGCGGCGCCCCCGACCTCCGGGGGCGCCGGAGCGGCGATCACATCGCCGGGTCGAGCGTCTCTTCGTTTGCGATCCGCGCCTGGGTGGCGGCAAGCTCCGGGTCGGAGACGAGGCCATAGGCCGCGAGCGGGCCGCCCGGGCCGGCGACGGCGTCTGAAACGAAGAACTCGGCGAACTCCTTCAGGCCGGCGACCTCGCCGACATGCGCCTTCTTCAGGTAGAAGAACAACGGCCGCGACACCGGGTACGCGCCGGAGGCGATCGTCTCGGTCGAGGGCGCGACGCCGTCGATCGTCGCGACCTTCAGGACGTTGGTGTTGTTCTCGTAGAAGGCGAGGCCGAAGACGCCGATGCCGTTCGGGTCGCCCTGGATGCGGGCGAGCGTCTCGGTGTAGTCGCCGTCGATGTCGACCGAGCGCCCGTCGGTGCGCAGCTTCACGCAGGCGTCGTGGGCCGCCTTTTCGTCGCCGCCCTTGATCGCGGTGATCGCCTCAAGCGCGCCCGAGGCCTCGCAGCCCGCGGCGATGACCTTCTCCTCGAACACCTCGCGGGTGCCGTGCTTGGTGCCGGGGACGAAGGCGAGGATCGGCGCGGCCGGCAGGGTCGGGTCGATCTCGTCCCAGGTCGTGGCGGCGTTCGGCACGAGCGCGCCGTCCTTGACCACCTCGGCGGCGAGGGCGGCGTACCACTGGGCCGGCGTGAAGGCGCTGAAGGCCGGGCCGTCGGTCCTGGAGGCGAAGACGATGCCGTCGTAGCCGATGCGGACCTCGATGATGTCCGTCACGCCGTTGGCGACGCAGGTCGCGACCTCGCTCTCGCGGATCGGCCGCGAGGAGTTGGCGATGTCGATGGTGTCGAGGCCGACGCCGGCGCAGAACTGCTGGAGGCCTGCCGAGGAACCTCCCGAGGCGACGACTGGGGTTGGGAACTCGAAGTTCTCGCCGAAGGCTTCGGCGACGATCGAGGCGTAGGGCAGGACGGTGGAGGAGCCGGCGATCTGGATCTGGTCGCGCGACTGGGCGAGGGCGGCGCCGGAGAGCGCCAGGACGGCTGCGCCAGCGAGGAGGGCCGTTTTCATCGATGTTTCCCCTTCGGAAGGTGGAGTGCGTGACGACAGGACGCCGATTCGCGCCCCTGACCGCTGGCAGCCTAGGGCCGGGCCTTGACGCCAGTATTTCAGAAGCACGACTGTTTTGTGACGGCGGACCGTCTCCCGGCGCGGTCTCGCGCTGGCCGCCGACAGATGAAAAGCGACGCGAAAGCCCTGCAGGGTAGACAGTCGCGCGACAACAACGCGACAGCGCGCGACAGCCCTGCCGGGTGGACAGCCGCGCCTTCGTCGGGTAGCGCGAACGGGACCGGATCGGGAGGGCGCGGGCGTGATCCTCGGCGTAGGGACCGACATCGCCAGCATCGAGCGGATCGGCCGCACCATCGACCGTTTCGGCGCGCGCTTCCTCGACCGCGTGTTCACGCCTCTGGAGCAGGCGACGGCCGAGCGCCGCGCCGAGCGCGTCGCCACCTACGCCAAGCGCTGGGCCGCCAAGGAAGCCTGCTCCAAGGCGCTCGGCACGGGCCTGCGCATGGGAATCGTCTGGAAGGACATGGGCGTCTTCAACCGCAAGACCGGTCAGCCCGGAATGCGCCTGACCGGCTGGGCCGACGCCCGGCTCGCCGAGATGACCCCGGCGGGGATGCGGGCGAACATCCATGTCAGCCTGACCGACGACCACCCCTGGGCCTCGGCCTTCGTGGTGATTGAGGCGCTGCCGCTCGACCAGCCGTCCTTGACGTTCCCCGAGGCCGACCAGCGCCCGCGCGCCTGAGGGTTCAGCCGCGCACGTCGCGCCACGCGTCGGCGGCGACGGAACGGGTGGCGCAGGATGCGGCCCGCGCCCCGTTTCTGCCTGAGGCGATTCCAGGTCCAGGTCGCAGCGCTATTGGCATTCCCAGCTAACCCGACTAATTTCCGCAGGAATGCACGAGCGGCGGCGGGAGCCGCCCCGGCCAAGCCAGGCGCGGCGCGCCAGCCAGATGTCCGGCAAATCTGGGGTTGCGCGTCCGGGAGGGCGCGCCAGCGCGTCCCGCGAGCGTGGCGCGCGCGTTTGTGGAGGGGTCGATGGTGGAGCGGCGACGGTCGCAGGCGGAGGCGCAGGCGGGGCCGCGCGCGGCGTGGCGGCGCGTCGGCGCGACAGTTCTCGTGGCAGCGGCCCTGGCCGCGCCGGCAGGAGCGGCCCTCGCGCAGGCGACCGACGCGCCGCCGGCGGCCTCTGCGGCCCCGGATCCGGCCATGGCCGCGCCCGCTCCCAGGGTCGCGCCCGCCCCCATGGACATCGCACCGACCACGCCAGCCCCCGCGCCCGTGCCCGCCGCCACTCCCGAAACCGGAGCGTCGGACGCGCCGACCGTAGCGCCCCCTCCGGCGGGAGCGCCCGCACCGGCGCAGCCGGCGCCCGGCGCTTCCGTGGCCGCGTCCCCGTCGCACGCGAGCGGCCTGCCGGAGGACCTGTCCCCCTGGGGCATGTTCTTGGCGGCGGACGTGGTGGTGAAGAGCGTCATGGTCGGGCTCGCCCTCGCCTCCGTGGTCACCTGGACGGTGTTCATCGCCAAGACGCTGGAGCTGCTCGCCGCCGGGGCCGGGCTCGCGCGCGGCCTGCGCGTCGTCTCCGCCGCGGCCGACCTCGAGGAGGCCGACCGCGCGCTCGCCGGCCTGCGCGGCCCGACCGTCCTTATGGTCCTCGCCGCGCGCGAGGAGGCCGAGGTTTCGGCCGAGGCGCTCGCGCTCGAAGGCGGCGGCCCCGGCCTGCTGCAACGCGTCGCCTCGCGGCTGTCGCGCATCGAGGCGACGGCCGGGCGACGGCTCGCCATCGGCACCGGGATCCTCGCCACCATCGGCGCCACGGCCCCCTTCGTCGGGCTGTTCGGCACCGTCTGGGGCATCATGAACAGCTTCATCGGCATCTCCGAGTCGAAGACGACCAACCTCGCCGTGGTCGCGCCCGGCATCGCCGAGGCGCTGCTCGCCACCGCGATCGGCCTCGTCGCCGCCATCCCGGCGGTGGTGATCTACAACTTCTTCGCTCGCTGGATCGCCGCCTGCCGCGCCCGGCTCGCCGACGTCGCCGCGGCGGTCGAGCGGCTGGTCAGCCGCGACCTCGACCATCGCCGTCTCTGCCCCCTCCCGCTCGCCCGGGCCGCGGAATAGCGCGATGGCCGGCAGCCTGGAGCCGCGCCGCGCCGGCGGCGACGAGATCGAGGAGACGCACGAGATCAACGTGACGCCGTTCATCGACGTCATGCTCGTCCTGCTCATCATCTTCATGATCGCGGCGCCGCTCGCGACCGTCGACATCCCGGTCGACCTGCCGAGTTCGGCCGCGACCCCGCAGCCGCGCCCGGCCGACCCGGTCTATCTGACCGTAGAGCAGGACCTCGGCCTCACGCTCGGCGAGGCGCCCGTCCCGCCGGACGGCCTCGGGCCCGCGCTCGAGGCCGTCACCGGCGGCGATCGCGAGACCCGGGTCTTCGTGCGCGCCGACGCGGCGGTCCCCTACGGCGAACTGATGAAGGTCATGGACCAGATGCGAGGCGCGGGCTACCTCAAGGTCGCGCTCGTCACGCTCGAGACCGTGGCCCCGGCCGCGCAATGAGCCTCGCCGTCGCGCCGGGCCTCGCCAGACCCGCCCTGCTCTGGGCGAGCGCGTGCGTGCTGGCGGTCGCCGCCCATGCCGGCGCGGCGGCCTGGGCGCTGCGCCAGCGCCCCGAGCCGCCGGCCGAGGCCGCCGCCCCGCCCGCGATGATGATCGAGCTCGCCCCGGAGATCCTCTCGCCGCCCGCGGAGATCGAGGAGATCGCGCCCGACATGGTGGACGCCCCGGAGCTTCTCACCGAGGGCATGGAGCTGGCCGAGGCGACCCCGATCGAGCCGCCGCCCCCGCTCGACCCGCCGCCGCTCCTCGACATGCCGCCGCCCGACGTGCCGCCGCCGCCCGCCCCGGAGCCGCCGCTTCCCCAGCCGCCGCAGGTGGAAACGCCGCCTTTGCCGGCCGAAGTCGTCGAGCCGCCGGCGGCGCGGCCGCCCGACCTGCGTCCAGAACGGCCGCAGGACCCGCCGAAGGAGAAGCCGGAACGCAAGCCGCCGCCCGCGCCGTCCAGGGCGACGGTTCGCGCCAAGACGGTCGCGCCCCCGGCCGAGGCCCCGGCGGCCCCCGCCCCGACCAAGTCGGCGGGCGGCTCCGGCTCGATCTCCCCAGCAAAGTGGCAATCGCGGCTGATGGCCCATCTGGAGCGCCGCAAGCGCTATCCCTCCGCCGCGCGCCGGCGTGGCGAGGAGGGGGTGGCGCACGTGCATTTCTCGATCGACGCGGGCGGCAACGTGCGCTCGGTGCGGCTGACGCGCTCCTCCGGCTTCGCCGACCTCGACGCCGAGGTGCTGGCGCTCGTCCGCCGCGCCTCGCCCGTGCCGGCGCCGCCCCCGGGCGCGCCGCAGGACATCACCGCCCCGGTCCAGTTCAGCATCCGCTGAGCGACGGCCCGGGCGGGCCACGCCTTGAAGGTCCCGGACCGCGGGCCTAGTATCGGCGAGCCTTCCAGGCTACCCGGCGCAACACGGGCTAACACGCGTGATAGATAGGGTAACTACCTGAGTACACACGATAAAAACCTCAAAGGTCAAAAAAGGTCCGCGAGTCGTTTCATGAGCCCGCCGGGACAAGAGGTCGGGCCACACGCACAAGGAGCAAGGGATTTCAGGATGATCAAAGAGTTCCGCGATTTTATCGCCCGCGGCAACGTCATGGACCTCGCGGTCGGCATCATCATCGGCGCCGCCTTCACCGCCATCGTCAGCAGCCTCGTCAACGACCTCATCAACCCGCTGATCGGCTTCATCATCGGCGGCATCGACTTCTCGAGCTACCAGTTGTCGCTCGGCGCGGGCGAGCATGCGGCCACATTCCGCTACGGCGCCTTCCTGACCGCGGTCATCAACTTCCTGATCATCGCCTGGGTGGTGTTCCTGCTGGTCAAGGCGGTCAACCGCGTCCGCGCCACCGTCGAGACCGCCGAGAAGGCCCCCGACGCCCCGACCGGCCCGACGCAGGAGGAAGTCCTGGTCGAGATCCGCGACCTGCTGCGCGCCGAACGCGCCCCGGCCGCGCCACGGTCCTGACCCGCCAACCGGCCGCAGCCGCCCGCGCGGAACCTCAAGCCCCGGTTTGGTTTCCCTCCCGGGAGCGGGAGGGACGCCTTTCTCAGTCCACCGACAGCCACCGCCCCGCAGCGTCCGAAGCCGCCACGAGATCGACGAGCCGCTGCATCTCCGCGCCGCGGCGGAAGTCCGGCTCGCCGTTGACGCCGGTTTGCAGCGCCGCCACGAAGCGCTCGGCGATCACCGGCGGCGGGGCGACCTCCACCGGCCGCCAGCGCTGCACCTCGATGTCCGGCCCGAGACACGCCTCGAGCGTCGAGGTCTGCCCGTCCGTCCACAGCCGCAGCGCGCCGCGCTCGCCATGCAGGAGCAGGTCGAGCTCGTTCGCCTTGCCTGTCGCCATCCGGCTCGCGTGGACCACCCCGAGCGCGCCGCCGGCGAACTCGACGTTGACCGCCACGCTGTCGTTGACGTCGAGCCGATAGGGCCCGATGACCCCGCCCTCGGCCTTGTCGAACACCTTCATCCGCGCCCCGAGCGCCACGATCGGCTCGCCCGCCGCATAGGTGGCGAGATCGAGGATGTGCACGCCCACGTCGCCGAGCACACCCATCGAGCCATGCGCCGACGACAGCCGCCACAGCCAGCGCTCGTCCGTCCGCCAGTCGCCCCAGTGCTTCGCGGTCAGCCAGCTTTGCAGATAGCTCGCCTGCAAGTGCCGGATCGGGCCGATCTCCCCCGCCCCGACCAGCGCCCGCGCCGCCTGCAACGCCGCGGCGTTGCGATAGGTGAAGTTGACCATGTTGACGACGCCCGCCGCCTCGGCCGCAGCGGCCATCTCCTCGGCGTCGGCATGGTTCACCGCGAGGGGCTTCTCGCACAGCACGTGCTTGCCCGCGGCGATCAGCGCCAGCGACGTGGCCTTGTGGGCGCCGTCGGGCGTGACGTTCACCGCCGCGTCGAACTTGCCCCAGGCAATCGCCTCGCCGAGATCGCCGAACGAGGTCGGGATCGCGTACCGCCCGGCGAAGGCCCGGGCGCGTTCCGGCTCGACGTCGACGGCGGCGACGAGGCTGCACCCGGCAATTCCCGCGAACCGCTCGGCATGGCTCGCCGCCATCGAGCCGGTCCCGAGGATCAGGATCCGCGGCGCGGCGATCACCGGTAGCCCTCCTCGCCCGCCTTGTGCAACGAGCCGCCCTTGGCGGCGATCTTCTCCGGCGCCTTCTCCACCGGCACGTTCGGCGCATCGGCGACCGCCTTCCACGCCGGCGCCGGGTTGTGCGCCCAGCGCACGGCGTTGCGCAGCACCTGCTGGATCGCCGGCTGATGATAGGTCGGGTAGGTCTCGTGCCCCGGGCGGAAGTAGAAGACGCTGCCCGCCCCCCGCTTCCAGGTCATCCCCGAACGGAACACCTCGCCGCCCTCGAACCACGAGATCAGCAGCGTCTCCATCGGCTCCGGCACCAGGAAGGGCTCGCCGTACATCTCCTCGCTGTCGAGCTCGATCCGGTCGCCGACGCCCGCGAGGATCGGATGGCTCGGGTTCAGCGTCCACAGCCGCTCCCGCTCGCCCGCCTCGCGCCAGCGCAGCGAACAGGGCGTGCCCATCAGCCGGATGAACGGCTTCGAGAAATGCCCCGAATGCAGGACGATCAGCCCCATCCCCTCGTGGACGCGGGCGGCGACCCGGGCGGCGACCTCGTCGGAGACCCGGCCATGCGCCTTGTGGCCCCACCAGACCAGCACGTCGGTGGCGTCGAGCCGCGCCTGCGGCAAACCGTGCTCCGGCTCGTCGAGCGTCGCCACGCCGGCCTCGATCCCGGGGTCGGCGGCGAGCGCCGCGGCGATGGTGGCGTGGATGCCGTCGGGATAGATCCCGCGCACGACCTCGTTCTCGCGCTCATGCTGGAACTCGTTCCATACGACGGCTCGGATCATCGCTCTTCCCCCGTGGTTCGGCCGGTCCCGCGCCGGCATGCGCGCGCACCCTGTAGCGCCCGGCGCGCGCCCGCAAGGGCTCAGCCGCGCGGCCGGCTCCGCGGCCATCCCGCCGAGCGCAGCGCGATAGCGACGCCGGCGAGGACCACGAGCGCCATCCCCGCGACGCTCGGCCCGTCCGGCACGTGCCCGAACACCAGCCACCCGAGCACGCCCGCCCACAGGATTTGCAGATAGTTGACGGGCGCGAGCACCGAGGCCGGCGCGAGCCGGTGCGCCGCGGTGAAGAAATAGTGCCCGATCGCGGCGAGGAGCCCGGTCGCCAGGAACAGCCCGAGTTGCAGAGGCGTCGGCGCCGGGCCGCCCACCGACCACGGCAGCGCGAGGCCGCAAACCACGGCGCCGAGCATCGCGGTGTAGAACAACAGCACGATCGTCGTCTCGGTCGCGGCAAGGAGCCGCGACAGCATGATGTAGCCCGAGCTGAACCCGGCGGCGCCGAGCACGAAGAGCACCGCCACCGGGTCGAGCGCGCCGCCCGGCCGCGCGATCAGCAGCACGCCGGCGAAGCCGACCGCGGCGGCCGTGGCGTTGAACGCGCTGAACCGCTCGCCGAGGATCCACGGCGCCGCCACCACCACGATCGCCGGCGACAGGAACACGATCGACGTCGTCTCGGCGACCGGCATCCGTCCCAACGCCATGCCGGTGAGAAGCGACGCCGCGACGAGGCAGGCGGCGCGCGCCAGCACCAGCCCGCGCCGCCGCGTCCGCACCAGGCCGCCGCGGTGGATTGGCCCGAGGATCGCCAGCATCAGCAGGAAGTGCAGGATGTAGCGCACGGCCACGACCAGCCGCGGGTCGTAGGAGCCGACGAGGTACTTCGTGGTCGTGTCCATCGCGGCAAAGATCAGCACCGACGCCGCCAGAAGCGCCACCCCGCGCAGCGGCCGCGGCGACGCGGCGGCGAGTCCGGTGGCGAGCCCGGCGGGCGGAGCGGGGGCGGCGTCGTCTCGGGGCATCCGGGCCATCTGCGCCGCGCGCGCGCGAACGTCAACGCCATGTCGTCAACGCTATGTCGCGGCGAGACTTGTGCCACGGCCCGGGGAGGCCGCAGATTTGCATCCAGAGGCGGCGGCGCCATGCGAACGCCGCGCCTCGGGAGGAGAAAGCCCATGCGGATCGGCTGCCCGAAGGAGATCAAGGCCCACGAGCATCGCGTCGGCCTGACGCCGACCGCCGTGCGCGAGGCGATCGCGCACGGTCACGAGGTTCTGGTCGAGGCCGGAGCCGGCGCCGGCGCGGGCTTCTCCGACGCCGCCTATGCCGCGGTCGGCGCCGAGGTCGTCGCCACGGCCGAGGAGGCGTTCGCCCGCGCCGACATGATCGTCAAGGTCAAGGAGCCGCAGCCCGCCGAACGCGCCCGCCTGCGCGCCGGACAGGTGCTGTTCACCTATCTCCACCTAGCGCCCGATCCCGAACAGACCCGCGACCTCCTCGCCTCCGGGGTGACGGCGATCGCCTACGAGACGGTGACCGACCGCATGGGCGGGCTGCCGCTCCTCGCGCCGATGTCGGAGGTCGCGGGCAGGCTCGCGCCGCAGGTCGGGGCATGGGCGTTGCAGCGGTCGAACGGCGGGCGGGGCGTGCTCCTCGGCGGGGCGCCGGGGGTGGAACGCGCCGACGTGGCGGTGATCGGCGGCGGGGTGGTCGGAACCCAGGCCGCCCGGGTCGCGGCCGGCATGGGCGCCGACGTGACCCTTCTCGACATCTCGCTGCCGCGGATGCGGACGCTCGACGACCTCTTCGGCGACCGCTTCCGCACCCGGCTCGCCTCGGCCGGCGCCGTCGAGGCGGCGATCGCCGCCGCCGACCTGGTGATCGGCGCGGTCCTGATCCCCGGCGCGGCGGCGCCGAAGGTGGTCCGGCGCGCGCAACTCGCGCTGATGCGGCCGGGCGCGGTGCTCGTCGACGTGGCGATCGACCAGGGCGGCTGCTTCGAGACCTCGCGGCCGACCACTCATGTCGACCCGATCTACGAGGTCGACGGCATCGTGCATTACTGCGTCGCCAACATGCCGGGCGCGGTGCCGCGCACCTCCACCATCGCGCTCGGCAACGCCACCCTCCCCTTCGTGCTCGCGCTCGCCGACAAGGGCTGGCGGCAGGCCTGCGAGGACGACCCGAACCTGCTCGCCGGCCTGAACGTCCACGCCGGCCACCTGACCTACGCCGCCGTCGGCGCCGCCCTCGGCATCGACGTCCTCTCCGCGAGGCTCGCCCTGCGGAGGTGAGGCCAATGTCGCCGCCCGATCCCACCGGCACTGCCCGCTCCGCGCAGCCCTTGGCTGCGCCCATCCGATTTCTCCCCCGGATCGCATCTTGCGGGGCGCCGGTGGCGCGCCGCGCGATCCGGTCGGCCCGCGCCGCAAGCGCGGGCCGAGGGGCCATCCGATATCTCTGGAGCCCGCATCGGCGCGCGGCTGCCCTGGCTGGCGCGGAACGCGCCTGCCCTCGGAAGGGCAGTCGCGTGCCGATTTCGCCAACGGTCGAAATCGGCGGGGATATCGGCGGGGCGCCCGCGCCGCATCGACCGTCACCCGTCGAGCTTCGCCTGCCGCAGGCGCAGGGCGTTGCCGATGACCGACACCGACGACAGGCTCATCGCCGCCGCCGCGAACATCGGCGAGATCAGGACGCCGAACACGGGATAGAGCACACCCGCCGCGATCGGCACGCCCGCGGCGTTGTAGACGAGCGCGAAGAACAGGTTCTCGCGGATGTTGCGCATCGTCGCCCGCGCCAGCCGGCGGGCGCGGGCGATCCCCTGAAGGTCGCCCTTCACCAGCGTGATCCCGGCGCTCTCGATGGCGACGTCGGCGCCCGTGCCCATCGCGATCCCGACGTCGGCCTGCGCCAGCGCCGGCGCGTCGTTGACCCCGTCGCCCGCCATGGCGACCTTGCGGCCCTGCGCCTGAAGCTCGCGCACGATCCGCGCCTTGTCGGCCGGAAGCATCTCGGCGCGCACGTCCTCGATGCCGAGCCGCGCCGCCACCGCCTGCGCCGTCCGGGCGCTGTCGCCGGTCGCCATCACGATCCGCAGCCCCAGCCCGCGCAGCGCGGCGAGCGCCGCCGGCGTCGTCTCTTTCACCGGATCCGCCACGGCGACGAGCCCGGCCAGCCGCCCGTCCACGACGACGTGCATGACCGTCTCGCCCTGATCGCGCCGCGCGTCCGCCGCGGCCGCGTCCCCCGCCGCGACGCCGAGATCGTCGAGCATCGCCGCGTTGCCGAGCGCCGCCGCCCGGCCGCCGACGACGCCCCGCACGCCCTTGCCCGTCACCGCCTCGAACGCCTCGGCCGCCGCCGGCAGCGGTCCCCGCGCCTCGGCGCCGCGCAGGATCGCCTCGGCGAGCGGATGCTCCGAACCCCGCTCCAGCGCCGCCGCGACGGCCAGCACCTCCGCCTCGTCGAAACCCGGCTCCGGCAGCACGGCGACCAGCGCAGGCTTGCCCACCGTCAGCGTGCCGGTCTTGTCCACCACCAGCGTGTCGACGGCCGCGAAGGTCTCGAGCGCCTCGGCGTCGCGGATCAGCACGCCGGCCTGCGCGCCCCGGCCCGTCGCCGTCATGATCGACATCGGCGTGGCCAGCCCCAGCGCGCAGGGACAGGCCACGATCAGCACCGAGATCGCCGCGACCAGCGCATAGGCCAGCGCCGGCGACGGCCCCCAGACCGACCAGGCGACGAAGGCGATGCCCGCGACCGCGATCACCGCCGGCACGAACCAGCCCGCCACGGCGTCGGCGAGCCGCTGGATCGGCGCGCGCGAGCGTTGCGCCGCCGCCACCATCTCGACGATATGCGCCAGCACCGTGTCGCGCCCGACCCGGCGCGCCTCGATGACGAGCGTTCCGGCGCCGTTGATCGTCGCGCCGGTCACCGCGTCGCCGACGACCTTCTCCACCGGCGCCGGCTCGCCCGTCAGCATCGACTCGTCGACCGCCGAGCGCCCCTCGACCACCACCCCGTCCACCGGCGCCTTCTCGCCCGGCCGCACCCGCAGCAGGTCGCCGACCCGCACCTCCTCGAGCGGAACCTCCTCCTCGCGCCCGTCCGGCCGCACCACCCGCGCCGTCCTGGCCGCCAGCTCCATCAGCCCGCGGATCGCCGAACCGGTCCGCTCCCGCGCCCCGAGCTCCAGCATCTGCCCGAGCAGCACGAGGACCACGATGACCGCCGAAGCCTCGAAATAGACCCCGACCTGCCCGGTATGGTGATCGCGGAACCCGGCCGGAAACAGCCCGGGCGCCAGCACCGCCACGACGCTGAACGCATAGGCCGCCACGACGCCCATCGCGATCAGGCTGAACATGTTGAGCCGCCAGGTCCGGAACGACCGCCACCCGCGCACGAGGAACGGCCAGCCGCACCACAGCACCACCGGCGTCGCGAGCACGAGCTCCAGCCACCGCGCCGCGCCGCCCAGCCAGTCCATCGACAGCCCGACCATCGGCCCCATGGCGATGATCACCAGCGGCACGACGAGCGCCGCCCCCACCGCGAACCGCCGCCGGAAGTCGACCAGCTCCGGGTTCGGCCCCGCATCCGCCGCCGGCACGCCCTTCGGCTCCAGCGCCATGCCGCAAAGCGGGCAATCCCCCGGCCCGACCTGCTCGATCTCGGGATGCATCGGGCAGGTGTAGATCGTCCCCGCCGGCATCGGCTCCGGCGCCGGCCGACCCGAGGCATAGGCGGCCGGATCGGCCTCGAACTTCTCCTTGCAGCGCGCCGAGCAGAAGTACTGCCGCACGCCGTCCACCTTCGCGACATGCCGCGCGCTCGCCCGGTCGACGTTCATGCCGCAGACCGGATCGGACGCGACCAGGTAGTCCTGCGGCGCGGCGGCGAACTTCGCCCGGCAACCCTCGCAGCAGAAATGGAAGACGCGTCCCGCGTGCTCATGCTCGGGCTTGCCGGCGGCCGGGTCCACGATCATCCCGCAGACCGGGTCGCGGACGACCTCCACCATGGCGTCGGTCATGGCGCCGGGCATGGCGCCGGGCGCGGCCGCCGCCGGGGCGGGGGAATGACAGCAGCTGCTCATCGCGGGCCTCGCATTTTCTCGATCCGCACCCCATATGCGGCTTCCGGCAACTGGAAGGTCAAGGGGGCGGCGCGATGAACATCGGCGACGTGGCGGAGCGCAGCGGCCTGCCCGCCAAGACGATCCGCTACTACGAGGAAATCGGCCTCGTCCGGCCCGGGCGCGGCGCGAACGGCTACCGCGCCTTCGACGCCGACGACATCGACCGGCTCGCCTTCCTCGGCCGCGCCCGCTCGCTCGGCTTCACCATCGAGGAATGCCGCGCCCTGATGGCGCTACGCGAGAACGAGGACCGCTCCAGCGCCGACGTCAAGCAGCTCGCCGAGGCGCATCTCGCCCAGATCGAGCGCAAGATCGCCGAGCTCGAGACGATGCGCGACGGCCTCGCGCCCCTCGTCAGCCGCTGCCGCGGCGACGGCCGGGCCGACTGCGCCATCCTCGACGGCCTCGCCCGGCCCGCCCCGCGCCGCCGCGCACGCCACGGCTGACCGACGCCCGCGCGCCCCGGACGCGGCAGGCCCGCACCCGGCATCCGCCCGCGAGGAGGGCAGCGGCTCGCCGGGGGGCCGCCGCCCGGCGTCGGGCGCCGGGCGGGACGGCTCGGCCGGCGCGCCTGAAGGCTTCGAGCGATTGCCCTGTCCGCGAGGCACCCGCGCGGTTGACAAACCCCGGCCGGCGCCGGAAGCCCGGACGCCGCCCTCTCCCGCGGCGGCCCGATCCCGCCCCGATGAGCCCACGCCCGGAGATCCTCTACCCGCTCTTCGCCGACCTGACGGCGCTCGACGGCGTCGGGCCCAAGGTCGCGAAGCTGTTCGCGCGCCTCGAGGTCGAGCGGCCGGCGAACCTCCTGTTCCTGCTGCCCCACGCCGTCGTCGACCGCCGCCTGTGCGCGACGATCCGCGACCTCGCGCTGCCCGCCGTCGCCACCGTCGAGGTCGCGGTCGGCATGCACCAGCGCCCCGCCGCCCGCGGCCGGCCCTACCGCATCCATGTCCGCGACGCGGCGACCGAGTTCCTGATCGTCTACTTCCGCGCCCACGAGGACTCGCTGCGCCGCTCGCTCCCCTCGGGGGCGCGGCGCATCGTCTCCGGCAAGGTCGAGCTTTTCGATGGCGTCGCGCAGATGGTGCACCCGGACCACGTGCTGCGCCCCGGCGGCGAGGCGGACCTGCCGGATTTCGAGCCGGTCTATCCGCTCACCCAGGGGCTGACCCAGCGCATCGTCGCCCGGGCGGCGGCGGACGCGCTCGCCCGCGTCCCCGACCTGCCGGAATGGATCGACCCGGCCGTCCTCGCCGCGCGCGGCTGGCCCTCGTGGTCCGCGGCAGTCCGCGCCGCCCACGCCCCCGCCGGCCCCGCCGACGTCGCGCCCGAGGCCCCGGCGCGAGAACGTCTCGCCTATGACGAGCTTTTCGCCCACCAGCTGACCCTCGCGCTCGCCCGCGCCCGCATGCGCCGGCCCAAGGGCTTCGAGACCCGCGGCGACGGAACACTCCGGGCCCGCGCCCGCGCCGCGCTGCCCTACGCGCCCACCGGGGCCCAGACCCGCGCCGTCGCCGAGATCACCGCCGACATGGCCGAGGGGCGCCGGATGAACCGCCTGCTCCAGGGCGACGTCGGCGCCGGCAAGACCCTCGTCGCGCTCATGGCCATGCTCGCGGCCGTCGAGGCCGGCGGCCAGGCGGCGATGATGGCCCCGACCGAGATCCTCGCCCGCCAGCACTTCCGCTCGCTCGCCCCCCTCGCCGGGGCGGCCGCCGTGCGCATCGAACTCCTCACCGGCCGCGACAAGGGGGCCGAGCGCGCCGGCAAGCTCGCCGCCATCGCCTCCGGCGCCGCCGGGATCGTCGTCGGCACCCACGCGCTCTTCCAGAAGGACGTCGCCTTCCGCGACCTCCGCCTCGCCATCGTCGACGAGCAGCACCGCTTCGGCGTCCGCCAGCGCATGGACCTCGGCGCCAAGGGGGCCGCGGCCGACCTCCTCGTGATGACGGCGACCCCGATCCCGCGCTCGCTCGCGCTCGCCTCCTACGGCGACATGGACCTCTCCGTCCTCGACGAGAAGCCGCCCGGCCGCACCCCGGTCGAGACGGCGCTCGTCTCCGCCGGCCGGCTCGACGCCATCGTCGCCCGGCTCGGCCATGCGCTCGACGAGGGACGCCAGGCCTACTGGGTCTGCCCGCTCGTCGAGGAGAGCGAGGCGGCCGAGCTGACCGCCGCCGAGGAACGCGCCCGCGCGCTCCGCCTCGCCCTCGGCGCCGACCGCGTCGGGCTCGTCCACGGCCAGCTTCCGCCCTCCGAGCGCGACGCGGCGATGGCCGACTTCGCCGCCGGGCGCACGCGGCTTCTCGTCGCCACCACGGTGATCGAGGTCGGCGTCGACGTGCCGAACGCCTCGATCATGGTGATCGAGGGGGCGCAGAACTTCGGCCTCGCCCAGCTCCACCAGTTGCGCGGCCGGGTCGGCCGCGGCGGCGCCGCCTCGCAATGCCTGCTCGTCTACGACCCGCCGCTCGGCGAGAGCGCCCGCGCCCGGCTCGAGGTGATGCGCGACACCGAGGACGGCTTCCGCATCGCCGAGGAGGACCTGCGCCTGCGCGGCGCCGGCGACGTCCTCGGCACCGCCCAGTCCGGCCTGCCGCGCTTCCGCATCGCCGACCTCGAGACGCAGGCGGAGCTGATGGGCGCCGCCCAGGAGGACGCCCGCCTGCTCCTCGCCCGCGACCCCGACCTCGCCAGCCCCCGCGGCGGCGCCGCCCGCGTGCTCCTGCACCTGCTCGAACGCGACAAGGCGATCCTCCTGCGCGGCGTCGGCTGACCCGCCCCGGCTGAGCCTTCCCGTCCGTCACGCCCCGGCGGCAACCGTTCCTCGTTCGTTCGCGAATCGCTTGACTCGTGGTTAACAGGGTGCGAACGTTTATCGAACATAAAGGAAACAACGCCATGATAGACGCCTATCGCCGCCTGTTCGTTTCCGATCCCGACGCCGTCCTGCGCGAGGCGCTCGGCCTCTCCGCCCTCGTCGTCGCCATCCTGGCCGGGCTTTTCGTGCCCGCCCTCGCCTGAACCCGGCTTCGCCCGGACCTGCCGCCTGACCGCCGGCGGCGCGGATCTGCCGGACACCTGCCCGTCCTGCCTGCCGACTGCCTCGGCCGCGCCGCTTCCCTGACGCCGCCCCCGGGCCCGCCCCGGGTGGCGGCGCTTTTTCTCCCCGCCGACCTGCGCCAGATCCAACCGCCCTGATGCGGATGGATGTCGGTATGGAATGTCGGTATGATCCACCCGGAAATGCGCATTCAACCCGACGGAGCATCCATGCCCCCGGCCGCAAGACGAAAGACTTCCGTGACCCTCGACGCAGCGGCCCTCGATGCCGCCCATGACCTCGGCATCAATGTTTCCGCCATTGCGGATGCGGCGCTGCGGAAGGCGGTGACCGAAGCCCGACGCGCACGCTGGCTCGACGAGAATGCCGACGCCTTCGCCAGACAGGCGGAATGGCATGATCGCAACGGCCATCCTCTGGCCGACATCCTCGCCACTCCCGGGAAGGCAGCGTGGAACGTCTGAGCCGCTTCGACATCGCCGAACACCTCGGCGTTGCGATGGTCGTCGTCGAAAGCGACCTCCTCCCGCCGGATCCCGCGGTCGTCGTCATTCCCCTGCTTCCGGACTATCCCGCCGTCCGACACCTCAACCCCGTGATCCGCCATGGCGACCGGCGCCTCGTCCTTGCGACGCGCCTGATCGCCGCCGTCCGCCGATCGAGCCTGCGCCGGGCCGGGAGCGCGTCGGATCAGGGCGACGACATCACCAGGGCTGTCGACGTCCTGATGGGCGGCGTGTAGCCGCGAGTCACGATCTCGCGGCGCGCCGGCGCGCGCCGTCCTACGGATCCATCTCCCCCTCGCCATCCGCCGCCGACGTCAGGCGCTCGCGCTCGTCCTCGACGAGCACGGGCTCGACCGAAAGCGCGGCGCCCCGCGCCCGCAGCGCCGCGGCGCGGGCGGCGAGCGCATCCCGTTCGCCCGCCACGCGCACGGAAGCCGCCACCCCCTCGACGCGCGGCGCCTCGAACGTGGCGGTCGGCGCCAGCCGGGGCGGCGGCGCGGTCCTGACCAACTCGGAAACCGGCGCGTCCGCCTCCTCGGGCGCGCAACCGCCGATGGCGAGGGCCGCCACCAGAACCGCGCCCAGCCCCGCCCGCCGCGGCCCTCCGGACCTGTTCTCCATGCGTATGGGTTGTGCATGGGTTGTGCATGGATCGTGCATACGCCATTTCCCCCAAGCCGCTGCGATCGCAACGAGATCCGCCTCGCCCGCCGACGCCCCGGTTTACCCCGCCCCCACCCCCGCGTCGAGCCGCAGCGGCGCCGCGACATCTTCGTTCGCGAATCGTGTGCAAGCCGCGGAACCGACGCTAATATCGCCCCGCAACGGCGGCGCCGCGCGGCCGCAGGGGGAAGGGAGACGCGAAGTGAGCGAGTCCAAGGAAACGCATACCCTTGCCGAGCAGGGCCAGCACGTCGCCCACAACATGGCCGAGGTCCTCGACATCTCGGGCCAGATCTGGAAGCGGTTCCTGTCCAGCCAGATCGAGGGAGGCGCCGCCGCTCCCGGCCACCCCGACCCGCTCAACGCCTGGCCGACCTTCGCCGAGCTCTACCGGACCATGTGGGACAATCCCAAGCAGGTCGCCGACATGACGCTCGAGTACTGGTCCGCCCAGAATCAGCTCTGGCAGCAGTCGATGCTGAAATGGCTCGGAGCCAAGGACGCCGGCGAGCCGGTCGAGGCGCCGTTCAAGGCCAAGGCGGACAAGCGCTTCGCCCACAAGGACTGGTCGGAGAACGCGATCTTCGACTACCTGAAGGAAAGCTACCTGCTCACATCGGGCTGGATTCAGGACACCGTCGCCTCCGTCGGCGAGATGGATCCGAAGGAACGCAAGAAGGCCTCGTTCTACACCCGCCAGTTCGTCGAGGCGATGAACCCGGCCAACTTCTTCGCGCTGAACCCGGAAGTGTTGCAGGCCACCGTCGACGAGAAGGGCGACAACCTCGTCCGCGGACTGCGGATGATGCTCGCCGACCTCGATCGCGGCAAGGGCAAGCTCCTGATCCGCCAGACCGACATGGACGCCTTCGAGGTCGGCCGCAACACCGCCGTCTCGCCCGGCGCGGTGATCTGGCAGAACGACATCCTCCAGTTGATCCAGTACGCCCCGCTGACCGAGAAGGTCCACGCGCGCCCGCTGCTCTTCGTGCCGCCCTGGATCAACAAGTACTACATCCTCGACCTCAACCCGAAGAAGTCGATGGTGAAGTGGCTCGTCGAGCAGGGTTTCACCGTCTTCATGGTTTCGTGGGTCAACCCCGACCAGCGCCACGCGAATGAGACCTGGGAAACCTACATGAAGGGGGCCTCCGACGCCATCGACGCCGTCCTCGCCGAGACCGGGCAGAAGAGCCTGAACCTCGCCTCCTACTGCGTCGGCGGCACCCTGGCCGGCACCATCCTCGCCAGCGCAGGCCGGCGAAAGGACAAGCGGATCGCCTCCTCGACCTTCTTCACGGCCCAGCTCGACTTCGAGGATGCGGGCGAACTACAGATCTTTGTCGACCACAAGACCATCGACCTGATCGGCGAGGAGATGGAGCAGGGCTTCATGCCCGCCGACCGCATGGCGAACGCCTTCAACATGCTGCGGGCGAACGACCTGATCTGGGGCTACGTCGTCTCGAACTACATGCTCGGCAAGGACCCGTTCCCGTTCGACCTTCTCTACTGGAACGCCGATTCCACCGCGATGCCGGCCCGGGTGCACCACTTCTACCTCGACCGGTTCTATGTGAAGAACGCCTTCGCCAAGGGCGAACTCGACCTTGAGGGCGGGCCGGTGACGCTGTCCGACATCGGCGGACCCGTCTACCACGTCGCCACCAAGGAGGACCACATCGCCCCTGCGGCCTCGGTCTACCGCGGCGCCAAGGAGATGACGCGGGCGAACGTTCGTTTCGTCCTGTCGGGGTCGGGTCACATCGCCGGCGTCATCAATCCCCCGGCGGCGGGGAAGTACCAGTACTGGACCAACCCGGACATGACCGCGCCGACGGTCGAAGCCTGGCTCGAAGGCGCGGAGGAAACCGCGGGCAGCTGGTGGCCGGACTGGGAAGCCTGGCTCAAGACGCGCTCGGGGCGCCTCGTCGCGGCGCGCACGCCCGGCGAGAAGAACGGATCGATCGAGCCGGCGCCGGGCGCCTACGTCAGGGTCCGCTTCGACAAGGCCGAGGACGCGCCGCTGGCGGCCATCCAGCCCTGAGCGAAACCCGGAGGGACGCGCCCGGGGTCCGTCGCGCGGATCCCGGGCGTCGCATCGATCACTCGTCGTCCGAACGGCGCACGATCCCCTCGAGGAAGATCTCGTTCATCGACTTCCCGCGCGCCACCTCCGGGCGGACGCCCGCGCTGGCCGCGAACTGCGCGCCTGCCGCGACGGCCCCGGGGCTCGCGACCACCAGCGGCTGCCGGTCGTCGCCGCGCGCCTCGGCGCGGAACTTCGCCGCGGCGAGTTC
Organism: Amaricoccus sp.; assembly: GCF_017995835.1. GTDB lineage: Bacteria > Pseudomonadota > Alphaproteobacteria > Rhodobacterales > Rhodobacteraceae > Amaricoccus. The sequence goes on along the minus strand of NZ_JAGOID010000030.1, from coordinate 10,132 downwards.
GGACAGCGACATGCCGGCCGCCGTGGCGGCGTCGATCCCGCCGGCTGCGGCGAGCTGGCTGCGCGCCGCGGCCGAGGCGCCGCCCCCGGACATGACGACGACGATGCGGTCGTCCGGCCGCGTGTCGGCGTTGAACTTGTGCCGCGCGATCTCCGTCAGCGTGAGGCCGGCGGCCTCATCCCCTTGCAGCCCGGCGGAGGCCGCGATCTGGCCCGTGTCCGCGAACCCGGCGGTTGCGCCAATGGTCAGTACGGCCGCAGCCGCGAAAATGCAGGACTTCATCCCGAATGCCTTTCGATCGTGTCGACCCGGGGCCTCCTGCCTCCGGGCGATCGGCGGGAGCGACCTCAATGCCCGCTCCGTCCGACATGCCGCTTTCTGCCACCCGGCCCGTGACGCCGGCGTGCCGGCGCCGTGACACCGCGCGAACGCAGCCGGAACGAATGCAACGCTGGCATTTGAACGATCGTTCATTTAACGTCGCGCCATGGCGCGCAAAAGCGGATCGAACGGCGAGAAGACGGCGCAGGATCTGAGGCGCGCCGCGCTGCGGCTCTTCGCCACCCACGGCTATGCCGCGGTGTCGATGCGCCAGATCGCCGCCGCCGTCGGGGTGCAGGCGGGGGCGCTCTATCTCTACACGCCCGACAAGCAGGCGCTGCTCGCCGACATCATGACCGGGCACATGGAGGATCTGCTGGCCGCCTGGGCCGAGCATCCGAAGCCCGCCGACCCGACCCCCCCGGCGATGTTCGAGGCGTTCGTCCGCTTCCACATCCGCCACCACCTGACCCGGGCGGCGGAGGTGTTCCTGTCCTACATGGAACTGCGCAGCCTCGAGCCCGAGAACTTCGCCCGGGTCGAGACCCTGCGGCGCAGCTACGAGGCGGTGCTGACGGACATCCTCGTCGCCGGCGTCGCCCGCGGCGACTTCCGCCTCGGCGACGCCAGGCTCGCCACCTTCGCGCTGATCGCCATGCTGACCGGCGTCAACACCTGGTACCGCCCCGGAGGCCGCCTCGGGCCGGAGGCGATCGAGGAGCAATACCTCGCGATGGCCCGCGCGCTGGTCCGCGCCAGCGCGGACGTCGTCCGGGATTGAGCGCCCCGCTCCCCTGTCCGGGCGCCGCAGTCCTTCGCGGCGACTATGTCGCGCCGAGATCCCTCGCGACGACGCCGAGCACCTCGTCCGCCGCGCCGAGGGCCACGAAGTGGCCCGCCTTCTCGACTGCGTGCCAGACCGCTCCCGGCATCCGGTCGGCGATCTCCCGGTTGATGGGCGCCGGCACGAGCGTGTCGTCGAGCCCCTGCCACATATGGACAGGCCGCTCGATCGTCGCCACGTCGAAGGCCCACCGCCGGTAGAGCAGCTCGCTGTCGCGCACGAGGCCCTCGCTTCCCTGCGCGAAGCATTCCGCACAGGAGGCGCAGAACAGCTCCGCGACATCGGGCAGGAGCAGCACCCGCCGGTCATAGTCGTTCACCGCCTTCAGCAGCTCCTGATAGAACCTCTCGCGGAAATGCGTGGCGGTCAGGTCGATCGCCGCGTACATGAGGCGGAAGCCGGGCTCGAAATGCATGGCGAGAAATCCCCCCAGCGCATCCGCCTTGGAGAGATACTTCGCGGCCGAGTTGTCGCCGAAGGCGCCGTAGCTCCCGCCCGCGATGCTGGTGACATGCCGCAGGCGCTTCGGGTCGATATAGGCCGCCGCCGCGAGCGCCCAGGGGCCGCCCTCGGACCAGCCGGTCACGCCGAACGTCCCATGTCCGAGCGCGTCGGCGAGGGCCGTCATGTCATCGGCCCATCCCTTGTAGCTGCGGACGGACTGCGGGCTCGATTCTCCGACGCCGGGCCGGTCAACCCCGACGAACCGTAGGCCCTGCCGGGTCGCCGCGGCCGCGAAGAGGCGCGCCTCGAGCCTGCTGCTGGGCCCGCCGTGGTTGTGGATGACCAGCGGTCCCTTCGGATCGCCAACCTCCACATAGGCGAGCTTGCGGCCGTCCTTGGCTGCAATGAACTTCGTCGCGACGGTCATGGCGTCTGGTCCGGTCGATGGCCCCGATCCGCGACCCTACCACCTCGCCCCCCTCCGACCAACGCCGTCGCGCCGAGCGGGCGGGCGCGCCTGCGTCCGCAGCAGCGAACCGCTCACAGCCCCGGATAGATCGGGAACCGGTCGCAGAGCGCCTGGACGCGGGCCTTGACCGAGGCCTCGACCTCGCCGTTCCCGTCCGGGCCGTTCGCCGCGAGGCCGTCGAGAACCTCGACGATCAGCGCGCCGATCTCCTCGAACTCCGCCGCGCCGAAGCCCCGGGTGGTGCCGGCCGGCGTGCCGAGACGCACGCCCGAGGTGACCATCGGCTTCTCGGGGTCGAAGGGGATGCCGTTCTTGTTGCAGGTGACGTGCGCCCGGCCGAGCGCCGCCTCGGCGGCCTTGCCGGTGACGCCCTTCGGCCGCAGGTCGGCGAGCATCAGGTGGTTGTCGGTGCCGCCGGAGACGATGTCGACGCCGCCCTTCATCAGCGCCTCGGCCAGCGCGCGGGCGTTGGCGACGACCCGCGCCGCATAGTCCCGGAACTCCGGCCGCAGCGCCTCGGCGAAGGCGACGGCCTTCGCGGCGATCACGTGCATCAGGGGCCCGCCCTGGAGGACAGGAAACACCGCCGAGTTTATCTTCTTGGCGATGTCCTCGTCGTTCGTCAGGATCATGCCGCCGCGGGGGCCGCGCAGCGACTTGTGGGTGGTGGTCGTCGACACATGGGCGTGCGGCACCGGCGAGGGATGGACCCCGCCCGCGACCAGCCCGGCGATATGGGCCATGTCGACCATCAGCCAGGCGCCCACCTCGTCGGCGATCTCGCGGAACGCCGCCCAGTCCCAGACGCGGGAATAGGCCGTGCCGCCGGCGAGGATCAGCTTCGGCCGGTGCGCCCGGGCCTTGTCGCGGACGGCGTCCATGTCGAGCAGGCTGTCCTGCTGGCGCACGCCGTAGGAGACGACGTTGAACCACTTGCCCGACATGTTGACCGGCGACCCGTGCGTGAGGTGCCCGCCCGAGTTGAGGTCGAGCCCCATGAACGTGTCGCCGGGCTTCAGGAGCGCGAGGAACACCGCCTGGTTCATCTGGCTGCCGGAGTTCGGCTGAACGTTGGCGAAACCGGCGCCGAAGAGCTGCTTGGCGCGATCGATCGCCAGCGTCTCCACCACGTCGACGAACTGGCAACCGCCGTAGTAGCGCCGGCCCGGATAGCCCTCGGCGTACTTGTTGGTCAGGACCGAGCCCTGCGCCTCCAGCACCGCGCGGCTGACGATGTTCTCCGAGGCGATCAGCTCGATCTCGTCGCGCTGGCGACCGAGCTCGTCGCGGATGGCGCCGGCGATCGCGGGGTCGCTGTCGGCGATTGCGGCGGTGAAGAAGCCGTTCGACGCGAAACCGTCCCTCATGGAGCCCTCCTGCGGTCGGGGTGTCGTCGCGGCTCATACCGCCTTCACGGGGCGCGAGCAAACCGGAAAGCGACGCCTTGCGCTTGTGGAACGCCCGGGCGTGCGGCAGGCTCCGCCTCCCGCGGCATGGGAAAGGCCCGACGTGTCCTACGACCGCATCCACTTCATCGCGAGCCAGGCGCCGATCGCCGAAGCGGCGCGCGAGCTGCTGATCTCCCGCCACGGACAGACCCCGGTGGAGGCGGCGGACGTCATCGTCGCGCTCGGCGGCGACGGGCTGATGCTCGCGACGCTGCACGAGACCCGGACGCGCAACCTGCCGGTCTACGGCATGAACCGCGGAACGGTCGGCTTCCTGATGAACGACTTCTCCGCCGACTGGCTTCCGGAACGCCTCGGCGCGGCCGAGGAGGCCCTGATCCACCCGCTCAGGATGCGCGCCCGCCGCGCCGACGGCGAGGAGGTCGAGGCGCTGGCCATCAACGAGGTCTCCATCCTGCGCGCCGGCCCGCAGGCGGCGAAGCTGCGCATTCTCGTCGACGGCCGCGAGCGCATGGCCGAACTCGTCGCCGACGGGGCGCTGCTCGCCACGCCCGCCGGCTCGACCGCCTACAACTACTCCGCCCACGGGCCGATCCTGCCGATCCGCGCCGAGGTGCTGGCGCTGACGCCGATGTCGGCCTTCCGCCCGCGGCGCTGGCGCGGGGCGATCCTGCCCAAGGCCGCGCGGGTGGCCTTCGAGGTGCTCGAGCCCGAGAAGCGGCCGGTCGCGGCGGTCGCCGACAGCTTCGAAGTGCGCGAGCCGGTGCGGATCGCGATCGAGAGCGCGGCGGGCATCGCGCACCGCCTGCTCTTCGACCCCGGGCACGGGCTCGAGGAGCGGCTGATCCGCGAACAGTTCGTCTGAAGGCGATGCCCACCGGTCCGGGGCAGATGGCGCTCGACCTGCCCTCGCGGCCGGCGCTCGGCCGGGAGGACTTCTTCGTGTCCGAGCCGAACCGGCTCGCGCTCGCCCAGATCGACGCCTGGCCCGACTGGCCTTCCGGCAGGCTCGCCGTCGCCGGCCCGCCCGGCTCGGGCAAGACCCATCTCGCCCATGTCTGGGCCAGCCGGGCCGCCGCGCGCATCCTGTCGGCCGCGAGCCTCGCCGGCGTCGACCCCGGCGGGATTGCGGGCGACGCCGCCCTTGCCGTCGAGGACGTCGACCGCCTCGCCGGGCTTCCCGCGCCCACGGGCCGCGCCGCCGAGGAGGCGCTCTTTCACCTCTGCAACCGGCTCGCCGCCGGCGGCGGCAGCCTGATGGTCAGCGGCCAGACGCCGCCGACGCGCTGGCGTCTCGCGCTTCCCGACCTCGCGAGCCGCCTCGCCGTCGCGCCGGTGGCGACGCTCGCGCCGCCGGACGACGCGCTCCTCGCCGCCGTCCTCGTCAAGCTCTTCGGCGACCGCGGCGTGGGCGTGACCCCGGCGGTGATCCGCTTCCTCGTCGCCCGCATCGACCGCTCGTTCGAGGCCGCCGAGGCCATCGTCGCCCGCCTCGACCGCGCCGGCCTCGCACAGGGCCGGCCAATCACCGTCCCCCTCGCCGCCGCGGCGCTCGGCGAACCGGAGGCGTCGCCGGCGGATCCGCCTCGCATCGGGGAGTAGCGCAGCCCGCGCGAGCCTGCTACACTTTGGGGTATGCAGGCCGAGAGCCCCTATATAGCGGCAGAACGTCGCCCGATCCGCCAGTTGGATGCGGCCGCGGCGAATCGGATCGCCGCCGGCGAGGTGGTGGAGCGCCCCGCCTCGGCGGTGAAGGAGCTGGTCGAGAACGCGCTCGACGCCGGCGCGCGGCGGATCGAGATCGCCTATGCCGACGGCGGCAAGCGGCTGATCCGGGTCTCGGACGACGGCTGGGGAATTCCGGCCGGCGAACTCGCGCTGGCGCTGTCGCGGCACGCGACCTCCAAGCTCGACGGCGACGATCTCGTCAACATCGCCAGCTTCGGGTTCCGGGGCGAGGCGCTGCCATCGCTCGGGGCGGTGGCGCGGCTGACGGTGACGTCGCGCGCCGCGGGCTCGGCCGAGGCCGCCTCGGTGACGGTGCGCGGCGGCGTCGAGGGGCCGGCGCGCCCCGCCGCCCGGGCCAGGGGAACGCTCGTCGAGGTCGAGGGTCTCTTCGCCGCGACGCCGGCGCGGCTCAAGTTCCTCCGCACCGACCGCGCCGAGGCGCAGGCGATCGGCGAGGTGGTGCGCCGGCTCGCCATGACCGCCCCCGCCGTGGCGTTCACGCTGCGCGACGTGAGCGACCCGGACGCCCCGCGCGAAACGCTGCGGCTCGAGGCGGAGACCGGCGACCTCTTCGACGGGCTGCGCGGGCGGCTCCGGGCGGTGCTCGGGCCGGAATTCGTCGAGAACGCGGTGAAAGTGGCCGCCGAGCGCGACGGCGTCCGCCTGACCGGGCTCGCAGGCCTGCCGAGCTACTCGCGCGGCGCCGCGGTGGCGCAGCATTTCACCGTGAATGGCCGGCCGGTGCGCGACCGGCTGCTGATCGGGGCGCTCCGCGCCGCGTATCACGACCTGATGGCCCGGGACCGGCATCCGGCGGCGGCGCTCGACGTCGGCCTGCCCGCCGCCGAGGTCGACGTGAACGTGCACCCGGCCAAGGCCGAGGTGCGCTTCCGCGAGCCCGGACTGGTGCGCGGACTGGTGATCGGGGCGCTGAAGGCGGCGCTGGCCGAGGCCGGGGTGCGGGCGGCGACGACGCACGGGGTCGGGATGCTCGGGGCCTTCCGCCCGGAGGAGCGCCGGCCGGGCCCGGCGATGCTGGCGGCGGCGCGGGCGTGGCAGGCCCCGGCGCGCGGCTTCGCCGAGCCGGGAGGCGCGCCGATCGGCCTGTCGGCGCCCCCTGCCCCGGCCCCCGACCCAACCTTCGACACGGCCCCCGCCGCAGACGACATGGCGGCGCCGCTCGGGGCGGCGCGCGCACAGGTGCACGACGCCTACATCATCGCCCAGACGACGGACGGGATCGTCATCGTCGATCAGCACGCGGCGCACGAACGCTTGGTCTACGAACGCCTGAAGGCCGAGCGCGCCGGCGGCCGGGCGCCGTCGCAGATGCTGCTGATCCCGGAAGTGGTCGAGATGGACGCCGGCGCCTGCGCGCGCGTGGCGGCCGAAGCGGAGACGCTGACGACGCTCGGCCTCGTCGTCGAACCCTTCGGGCCGGGGGCGATCTGCCTGCGCGAGACGCCGGCGGCGCTCGGCGAGGTGGACGGGCGCCGCCTGCTCGCCGACGTGGCCGACGCGCTGGCGGAAGGCGCCGACGGCGTGGGCGCGCGGATCGACGCGGTGCTGAGCCGGATGGCCTGCCACGGCTCGGTCCGGGCCGGGCGGCGGATGGGCCATGCCGAGATGGACGCGCTGCTGCGCGCCATCGAGGCGACGCCGTTCTCGGGAACCTGCAACCACGGCCGGCCGACCTTCATCGCGTTGAAGCTCGCCGACATCGAGCGGCTTTTCGGACGGCGATGATCGAGATCGCCGGGCACGAGGTCGCGCTCGGCGACCCGCGGCTCTGGGTCGCCGCCGCGGCGGCGACGCTCCTGTGGCTGGCCTTCGCGACCGGCCGCCGGCTGGCGGCGCTGGGCGGGGCTGTCCGGAGCCTGAACGAGGGCCAGCACCGGCTGCATGGCGGGCTGGCGCAGGTGGCGGAAGCCCACGCCTCCGCGCAGGCGCGGACTATGCAGGCGATGGAGGCCGGGCTCGGGCAAAGCGCTGCGCGCACCGCGCGAAGCCTCGGCGAGTTGCAGCAGCGGTTGGAGGCGATCGACCGCGCGCAGGTCAAGATCGAAAAGCTCTCGGGCGACGTGCTGGGGCTCCAGGACATCCTGTCGAACAAGCAGACCCGGGGGGCGTTCGGCGAGATCCAGCTGCGCGACATCGTGACCAAGGCGCTGCCGCCCGGCGTCGCCGAGTTCCAGGCGCAGCTCTCGAACGGGCGCCGGGTGGACTGCCTGATCCGCCTGCCGGCGCCGCCGGGACCGATCGCGATCGACGCGAAATTCCCGCTGGAAGCCTACGAGGCGCTGCGCGCCGCGCGCACCCCGGCAGAGAGCGCCGAGGCCTCGCGACGGATGCGCACGGCGGTGCGCGCGCATCTGCGCGCCATCGCCGAGAAGTACGTGATCGAGGGCGAGACGGCCGAGGGGGCGCTGATGTTTCTGCCCTCGGAGGCGGTCTACGCCGAGCTGCACGCGAATTTCGGCGATCTCGTGCGCGAAGGCTTCGCGCTGCGGGTGTGGATCGTGTCGCCGACCACCTGCATGGCGACGCTGACCACGCTGCGCGCGGTGCTGAAGGACGCGCGGCTCAAGGCGGAGGCCCATGCGATCCGGCGCGAACTGGGGTTGCTCGGGCGGGATCTGGAGCGGCTGGGCGAGCGCGTCGGCAACCTCGACCGGCACTTCGGGCAGGCGGCGACCGACCTCGCCGAGATCCGGACCTCCGCCGGCCGCGCGGCGACCCGGGCGCGACGGCTCGAGGATCTCGACTTCGGCGAGGAGCAGGACACTGCGCCGGCGCCGGCGCCGGCACAGTCCCGGGTGATCCGCTGACCCGCCGACACGCCGTTCCGGCAGGCGTGGCCGACTGTGGTCGCCCGATCACGTTGCAGCGCAACATGGCTGCGGCGTCTTGACGCGGACGCCCCAAGACGCCGAACGTTTCAGCCGGCACCGGGACCGACAATGGCGCAGCTCGCACTCGCAGACCACCCGAACCGCTACGCGCTCGCCAACGAGCTGCACGCCCGTCCGTTCCCCGAGATCGCGCCCCCGTGCAGCGCCATCCATCTCGCGATAAAGAAGACCGAGAACGCGGCCGACCGCGACAGGGCGCTGGATCTCGGGCATCTCGTCGCGCTCCTCGACCGCTACGGCGCGCCGCATCCGGCGCCCGGGGCGAGCCACTATTCCGGCAAGGTCGGGCGCGGCTTTCTCAAGTGGGAGATGCACACCGAGTTCGTCACCTACACTGTGTTCCTCGACCACGTGACCGACGAGCCCTTCTCGACCCCCCTCTTCGACATCTTTCCCGCGGACTGGCTCGCAGCGGCGCCCGGGGCCTGCGTCACCTCGGCCATCGTGCGGGTGGAGTCCGTGGCGCCGGACGACCTGAAGCGCCGCCTCGACGCCGATGCCGGGCGCTGGTTCGTGCCGGAAAGCCTCGCCGTGGCGCGGGTTCTCGACGGCGACGCCGTCATCATGGCGGATTTCCGCATCGACGAGAGCGGCCACAGCCGGATGGGCATCTTCGCCCATCCGGGCATCGGCCGGCGGCGGCTCGGGCGGATCATCCAGCGGCTGGTCGAGATCGAGACCTACAAGGCGATGGCCATGCTCACCCTGCCGCAGGCGCGGACGGTGGCGGGCGCGGTGGCGCGGCTCGACCGCGAGCTGTCCGGGATCGTCGCGCAGATGGCCGCACGCCAGGGCAGCGAGAGCGAGTCGCTCGACCAGCTCCTGCGCATGGCGGCGGAGATCGAGAATCTCGCCTCGGCCGGGGCCTTCCGCTTCGGCGCCGCCGGGGCCTACGAGGCGATCGTCAACCAGCGCATCCAGGTCCTGCGCGAGGAGCGCATTGACGGCCGCCAGCTGTTCTCCGAGTTCATGATGCGCCGCTTCGACCCGGCGATGCGGACCTGCCGCTCGGCCAAGGAGCGGCTCGACGAGCTTTCCGCCCGGGCCGAGCGCGCCTCCGACCTGCTGCGCACCCGCGTCGACGTGGCGAACCAGGCCCAGAACGTCGAGGTCCTGCGGGCGATGGACCGCCGCGCCGCCCTTCAGTTGCGTCTCCAGGAGACGGTCGAGGGCCTGTCGGTGGTGGCGATCAGCTACTACGCCGTCAACCTCGCGGCCGGGCTCTTCGGCCCGGCGGGCGAGCGGGTCGGGCTGGAGAAGCCGACCATCCTCGCGCTCCTGACCGTTCCCGTGGTGGTCGCGGTATGGCTGATGGTCCGGCGCATCCGCGCCCGCGCCGCCGAGCGGCGCGACAAGGCCCCGCCGCACGGCTAGGCCCTCGGGCCGCAGGCTCCGGACCTCCGTGCGTTAGCATCCCGTAAAGAAGTGGCAAGCCTGATTCCAGCCCGATTCCAGCCGCCTTCCAGCCAGGATTTTTCGAGCGTTTTCAGCCAGATGACCCCGCCGATCTCCGGGGGGTTGCGTCAGTCGAGAATCGGCGGCGCCGCCGGCACCCGAACGCCGCGGTTGCGCAACAGGATGAACATCGCATTCGCGTCGAGCCGCATGTCCTCGTAGATCGACCAGTCCGGCGAGTCCTTGTTGGCGATCCGCTCGAGGAACAGGCCGCGGTTCTCGGCGCGATAGGTCGCATCCTCGGACGCGAGCCGCGAGCGAATCTGCGGATCCACCGGGCCGGCGCGCGCCACCAGCGCCGCGGCGCTCGCCGTGCCCGCCGGCTGCTCGTGCCCGGTCAGCGCCGCCACGGCCTCGAGGTCGGGATTGGGATCGACGAGGTTCGCCGCACCCGGCGCCGGCGGGGGCAGCGCCGCCAGATCCGTGGGCATTTCCAGTGGCTTGGTCGGCAGGACGAGGAACTCGTCCGGACTGGATCCGACGCCCGAGCGCCGCAGGAACCCGGCGAGCCCGCCGCCCTGGCAGCCCGACAGCACGCAGGCCGCCGCCG
>NZ_JAGOID010000029.1 GCF_017995835.1 Amaricoccus sp. | reverse complement strand
GTCCAAGAAGCAGCGCGAGCTCGCGCGGGCGATCAAGCGCGCCCGCTTCGTCGCGCTGCTCCCCTACGCCGTGAAGTGAGGAGCTGAGAGATGGAAGTCGTTCTTCTCGAACGCGTCGCCAAGCTCGGCCAGATGGGCGAGGTGGTGAAGGTCAAGCAGGGCTACGCCCGCAACTACCTGCTGCCGCAGGGCAAGGCGCTGCGCGCGACCCCCGCGAACATGAAGCGGTTCGAAGGCGAGCGCGCCCAGCTCGAGGCGCGCAACCTCGAACTCAAGGCGGAGGCCGCGAAGGTCGCCGCCCGTCTCGACGGCCAGACCTTCGTCGTGATCCGTTCCGCCTCCGACGGCGGCGCGCTCTACGGCTCGGTCACCACCCGTGACGCGGCCGACGCCGCCACCGCGGGGGGCTTCAGCCTCGACCGCCGCCAGGTCGAGCTGAACGCGCCGATCAAGGAGCTGGGGCTGCACGAACTGACCGTCACGCTCCACCCGGAGGTGGAGGCGACGATCACGATCAACGTCGCCCGCAGCCAGGAGGAGGCTGACATGCAGGCCTCCGGCAAGACGATCCAGGAACTCCAGGCCGAGGCCGACGCCGCGGCCGAGTTCGACATCCAGGAGCTCTTCGACGACATCGGCGGCGCCGCCGGCGAGGAGACAGCCCCCTTCGGGCGCTGACCTCCCGCGTGACGCGATCTCCCGGGGGCCGCCACCGTGCGGCCCCCTATCCAGCCCGTGCAATCGCTGGCCGCCGTTGGCGCCGGTCGCGACCGGTCCCGCAACGCTGTCTGCCCGTCAGAACATCGCCCGCAGCGTCAGTTCCACGGTTCGACCGTAGCCGTAGCCGCAGGTCCAGATACTGCCGCAGCCTGCCACATAGGTCTTGTCGAAGAGGTTGCTCACGCTGAGGTTCAGTCCCGCGCCCTCGCCTAGCTCTGGCGCCAGCGCGGCCAGCGGCATGAAGACGCGCGCGTCCACCAGCGTATAGCCGGGAATGGACATGCCAGCATAGCCCGAGGCCGTCTCGATGTCACCCCCGCGCGTCGGCCCGGTATAGCGGACGCCGAGGCCGAACTGCCAGCCGGCGAGCGTGCCTGATGGCACGTGGTAGTTGGCCCAGGCCGAGGCCTGATGGTTCGGCGCCGCGAGCAGAGGCTGGCCTAGTTCTTCGGGGATCTCGCTCGCTGTCACCTCGTGATCGAGATAGGTATAGGCGATCGTCGTCGACCAGCCGTTGGCGAAGTCGGCGCGCAGCTCCGCCTCGGCGCCGCGCACCCGCACCTCGCCGGTCTGCACCTGGTCGGGCCAGCCGTTCACCGGATCGTCGGTCAGCCTGTTCGTCTGTCGGATGTCGAAGGCCGAGGCGGAAAGCAGGATGTCGTTGCTTGGCGCATAGCGCACCCCGACCTCGACCTGCTCGCCGCGCATCGGCTCGAAGGCGTCTCCCTCGGCGGTGGCGCCGATGACCGGCTCGAATGACGTGCCCCAGCTGACATAGGGCGCGACGCCATTGTCGAAGAGATAGACAGCCCCAAGCCGGCCGCTCAGCGCGCGGTCGGTCTGGTCGCTTTCCTCGACTCCGCCATAGCCGTAGACCGCTGTCGCCTCGCTCTGCGACCAGTCGCCGCGCAGTCCTGCGACGAACCGCCAACGGCCGAACGCGACTTGGTCCTGCGCATAGAGGCCCACTTGGGTCAGCCGCGAGTCCAGGTCGCTGAGCAGGCCGAACTCGCCGACCGAGGCGCCGTAGGACGGGTCGAAGACGTCGATTCCCGCCCGACCGCCGAGAACCTCGCCGGAGTAGCGACTGGCGTCGAAGTCGGTGCGGAAATAGTCCATGCCGGCGACGACCCGATGCTCCGCCGCTCCGATAGCGACGTTGTAGTAGAGCGAGGCGTCCGCCGCGACGGCCCTGGCCGTCCCCTCCGCCTGCACGGCGTAGCGCTCGATGGTACGCCAGTCCCACGAGCCCGGCACGGCCACGGGGTCGTCGAAGGCGAACATGTCGCTTTGCAGGGTGTCGATCTCGGAGTGGATTCGCGAGAACCGCAGCGCGCTCCGCAGCGTCAGCGATGGCGTAAGCGGCTTCTCGAATTCGAGGCCGCCGATCGCCTGGTCGCGGTCGTAGCGGTTGAAGTTGGGATCGCCGACGAGCAGGTCGCGGTCGATCTCGCCGTTGGGATTGTCGTAGAGCGTGCCATAGGCGGGCAGCCAAGCATAGTCGATGCCGCCCGTGTCGCGGCTCCACTGGCCGTAGAGGGTGAGGCGCCCGTCTTCGAGCATGGTCAGCGCGACCGACGGCGCCAGCAGGAGTTCGTCCCGGTCGCCGTCCTTGACCTCGGAGCCGGTGACGCCGCCCTTGACGATCAGCCGGTAGTCGGCGGCGCCCGTGAGTGGTCCGGTCAGATCAACCGCGACGGTCGGCTCGCCATAGCCGTCAAGGGTGAATTCGCCGCGCCGCGCCGCGGCCGGTTGTGGCCGCTTCGAGATCTGGTTGATCATCCCGCCGGGAGACATCTGGCCAAAGAGGGTCGAGGACGGACCTTTCAGCACCTCGACCCGCTCCAGCGTGAAGGGGTCGATCTGCGGGATCGTCCAGTTGTTCCCCGCCCCGCCCCCGCCCTGGAAGCGCAGTCCGTCGAGCCAGGTCACGCCCTCGGTGCTGAAGCCTCGTAACGTCACCGCGTCGAAGCGCGAGTCCATACCGTCGAGCTCTGCCGAGACGCCGGGGGCGTAGCGGAAGGCCTCGTTCAGCCGCGTGACCCCGCGCGCCTCCATCTCCGCCTGGCCGATGATCGAGACGGACTGCGGCACCTCGAGGAGCGGCGTGCCGGTCTTCGTCGCGGTGGCGGTCAGCCCGGCGAGCCATCCCTCGAACGGCCCCCTCGCTTCCTCGAAGCCGCCCTCGACGGTGATCGTGTCGAGCACGAACGAGCCGCCGCCCTCCTGGCCTCGCGCGCCCGCGGCGAAGAGCGCTAGCGAACTGGCCAGACCGAGAAAAGCGATACGCATATCAGCCACCAACGAAGGTTCGGATGGTTGGCTGGCGTCCCCGGGTCCAGGCTGCGAGCTGGTCGGGGCATGACTAGGGGGTGAGCGCAAACGATGTCAACCTGCGCTCGCACCTCCACTTCTGCATTCCGCCACTGGCGCCGCCGCCCGGATCCACTATCAATGCGGCCGTGACGGCGATTCGCGCGCCGCGCGCGGGCGTGGTGGAATGGTAGACACGAGGGTCTCAAACACCCTTTCCGCAAGGAGTGTCGGTTCGAGTCCGACCGCCCGCACCAGTCAGGTTCCGCCGGCCGGGCCGCGCCCTCGATAACCCGCCGTTAACCGTGCCCTGCCAAGCCTTTGCGCTGGCGTTCGCAGGAGGCGGGCATGGGCGACGGGCCGCGCAATCAGGGGTTCTCGGAAGAGGCGATGCGCGGCCTCGACGAGCTGGAGCGCCGTCTGCCGCCGCTCGCCCGCATCCTGCCGGGGGGCCCGGAGCCCGCCGGGCCGGCGCCGGACGGCCGGCCCGAGCCCGACCGGCGGCCACACTATTGGGGCCATCGCGAGCGGCTGCGCCAGCGCTTCCTCAAGGGCGGCCACGCCGCGATGCCGGAATACGAGCTGCTCGAGCTCGTGCTCTTCAACGCCATCCCCCGCATCGACGTGAAGCCGCTCGCCAAGGCGCTGCTCGCCACCTTCGGCGACCTCAACGGCGTGATCGCCGCGCCCGAGCCGCGGCTGATGGCGGTGCCCGGGATCACGCCGCAGGTGCATGTCCAGCTGCGCGTCGTCGAGGCCATCGCGCACCGCATGGCCAGGGCGAAGGTCATGCAGCGCGAGGTGATCTCGTCCTGGGACGCCCTGATGCGCTACTGCAAGACCGTGATGGCCTATCGCGACACCGAGGCCTTCCGCATCCTGTTCCTCGACCGCAAGAACGTTCTGGTCGCCGACGAGGAGCAGGCCAGGGGCACCGTGGACCACGTCCCGGTCTATCCCCGCGAGGTCGCGAAGCGGGCGCTGGAGCTCAACGCGAGCGCCATCATCCTCGTGCACAACCACCCCTCGGGCGACCCGACGCCGAGCCAGGCCGACATCGACATGACCGAGGCGGTCGAGGCGGCCTGCGCCGCGATCGGCGTGTCCATCCACGACCACGTGGTGATCGGCAGGGAGACGGATGCGTCTTTCCGGAGTTTGGGGCTGCTGTAGGGCGCGCCCGGGTAGGAGTCGCCATATGAGGCCTCCGCCGGGTGGCCGGTTTGGTGGGATTGCAACCGTTTGTAGCGTCTGCCAAAAGCGTGGCAGGTTACTTACTGAAGAAGATCGCATCTTACGAGCTTGAACCCCCAAGCACGCCGAGCGCAGGCTTGGCGCGCCTGCCGCGAGCCGGGATTTGCGCCGTTAGTGATAGATTGGCCGCTGTCCCAAGTTGGAGCCGGGTCCACTCACGCCACGGCGCGGTCCGGGAACAGCCCGGCGAGGCCCTCCGCGGTGGCGGCGCAGACGCCGCGCTCGGTGATGAGGCCGGTGACGAGGCGGGCCGGGGTGACGTCGAAGGCCGGGTTGGCCGCAGGAGTTTCCTCGGGGCAGATGCGCACGCGGTCGAGACCGCCGCCCCGCTCGGTCCGGCCCCAGACATGGGTGACCTCGCCCTCGTCGCGCTCCTCGATCGGGATGGCGAAGCCGTCGGCCAGCGTCCAGTCGATCGTCGGCGAGGGCAGCGCCACGTAGAACGGCACGCCGTTGTCGCGCGCGGCGAGCGCCTTGAGGTAGGTGCCGATCTTGTTGGCTACATCGCCCCGCGCTGTCGTCCGGTCGGTGCCGACGATCACCACGTCGACCTCGCCGCGCTGCATCAGGTGGCCGCCGGCGTTGTCGACGATCAGGTGGTGGGGCACGCCGTGCCGGGCCATCTCCCACGCGGTCAGCGCCGCGCCCTGGTTGCGCGGCCGGGTCTCGTCCACCCAGACATGGACTGCGATCCCTTCCTCGACGGCGCGGTAGATCGGCGCCGTCGCGGTGCCCCAGTCGACGGTGGCGAGCCAACCGGCGTTGCAGTGGGTGAGCACGTTGACCGGCCGCCCGCCCTTGCGCCGCGAGATCTCGGCGAGGATCGGCAGGCCCGCGTCGCCGATCGCCCGGTTGATCGCCACGTCGTCGTCGGCGATCGCGGCGGCCCTGGCACGCGCCGCGTCGCGGCGCGCGCCGGGGAGGAGGGGTGCGAGCGTCGCCCGCATGGCGTCGAGCGCCCAGCGCAGGTTGACGGCGGTCGGCCGGGTCGCCGCCAGCGTCTCGCGTGCGGCGGCGAGCCCGGCGTCGGAGGGGTCGCCCGCCATGGCGAGCGCCATGCCCCAGGCCGCGGTCGCCCCGATCAGCGGCGCGCCGCGCACCGCCATGTCGCGGATGGCGACGGCGGCGTCGTCCAGCGTGACGAGATCGGCGATGACGAACTCGTGCGGCAGGCGTCGCTGCTCGATGATCCGGACCGTCCGCCCGTCGTCGGCGGGCCAGATCGTGCGATAGGGGACGCCGTCGACGAGCATGCGCGTTTCTCCGAGGGTGGTCGGGCAGGGTGAGCGAACCTCCCCCCCGACCTGTCCGCTGTCAACCCGGCCCCGGCCGCCGGCGGTCCGCCGTCAGCCGGGGCCGGGCTGCGGTCGCCCGGAGACTGCGGCAGGCGCGTGTCGCCCGACGAGGTAGCGGTCGAAGAGCGGCAGGCTCGCGCCACCGATGGCGCGGGCGATGGGACCGAGCGTGCCCGCGCGGATCGCCGGCGGATCAACGCCCGAGAGGTCGATTTCGGCCAGCGACGCCTCGATCGCGACGATGAGCCGGGCGCGGACCGGCGCCGGGAAGGCGCCGTCGATCAGCGCCGCCTCGAGTTCGATCACCGCCGAGGCCGCCGCGATCGCCTGTGCCATGCCGCGCCCGGCCTCGGCGATCCAGCGCCCGAGATGGGGCTCGAAGATCGACCAGTCTCCCGACAGGTCGAAGAGCGCGCTCACCGGCGCGGACGCCGCGCTCAGCCGGCGCTCGAGGACCACGAGCGAGGCGATCTCGATCAGCTGCACCATCCGCCCGCCGGCGTCCTGCACCGGCATCGAGCCGAGCGCCGCGGCATTGCCGGTCCTCCCGGCGACGAGCCCGCCGTTGAGCACCAGCCCGCCGCCCACGAAGGCGCCGACATGGAGATAGAGGAAATCGCTGAGGTCGACCCCGGCCCCGAAGGCGAGTTCGGCGCCGCAGGCCGCGGTCGCGTCGTTCTGCAGATAGACGGGGTAGGGCAGCAGCGCGGCCAGCTCGCCCCGCAGGTCGGCGTCGCGCCAGGCGGCCATCTCCGCCTCCGGCGCGCCCATCGCCTCGGCCCAGCTCCAGAGCGCGAAGGGCGTGGCGAGACCGATCCCCGCGATGCGCCGCGCCGCCGCGGGGCCGAGCAGCGCCTCCACCGCCGCGACGCCCTCGACGATCGCGCGCACGGTGTCGCCGGGTCTCGGGTGGCGGTAGGTCCGCTGCGTCCGCCAGCGGACCGCGCCGGCGAAATCGACGAGGACGATCTCGAGGCTGCGCCGGCCGACCTTCGCTCCGACGAAGAACGCGCCCTCCGGATCGAGCGACAACGGCACGGAGGGTTGGCCCACCCGGCCGCGTTGCGGCTCGCCCCGGCGCAGCAGGCGGTCGGCCTCGAGGTGACGCATGATGACAGAGACCGTCTGCGCCGAAAGTCCCGTCATCCGGGCGATCTCCGTCTTGGCGAGCGCGCCGTGCCGGCGCACGAGGCTCAGCACCAGGCGCTCGTTGTAGGCGCGCATCCCGGCCTGATTCGTCCCCCGCGCCTGCGCCTGCGCCGCCTCCGGCGACTTCTGCTCGACCTCGGACCGCATCCGCTCTCCCTCGGGGCCTCCCGTCCTCGCCGGCAAGCTATGACCAAAAAATAAATCAGAGTGATTTATTTATTGACAGAGACGCGATTCTGCGGTTCCGTGTATCAGGCCGGAGTCCGTAGAGCGGGCCCGGGGGCGACAACCAAACAGGGAGGAAAACACAGCATGACGCCGAAAACCGTGAAGACGTGCCTTCTCGCGGCCGCGGGCCTCGCCGCGATCTCGGCGGCTCCGGCCGTCGCACAGGACGTCTCGGCCTGCCTGATCACCAAGACCGACACCAACCCCTTCTTCGTGAAGATGAAGGAAGGCGCGCAGGCCAAGTCCGACGAGCTGGGCGTGAAGCTGACGGCTCTTGCCGGCCGTGAGGAGGGCGACCTCGAAGGCCAGATCGCAGCCATGGAGTCCTGCATCGCCGACGGCGTGACCGGCATCCTGCTGGTTCCGACCGACAGCGTCGGCATCGTCGACACCGTCAAGATGGCCCGTGACAACGGCATCCTGGTGATTTCTCTGGACACCCCGCTCGATCCGATCGACACCGCCGACGCGACCCTCGCCACCGACAACTTCAAGGCGGGCGAACTGATCGGCGCCTGGGCAAAGGCGCAACTGGGCGACAAGGCGGCTGACGCCAAGATCGCCTATATGGACCTGATGCCGTCCCAGCCGACCGTGGACGTGCTGCGAGACCAGGGCTTCATGCAGGGCTTCGGGATCGACCTCGGCGACCCGAAGAAGATCGGCGACGAGACCGATGCCCGCAACGTCTGCCACGACGTGACCAACGGCAACGCGGAGGGTGGCCGCAAGGCCATGGAGAACTGCCTCCAGAAGGACCCGGAGGTCAACGTCGTCTACACCATCAACGAACCCTCCGCCGCCGGCGCCTACGAGGCGCTGAAGGCGGCCGGGAGGACGGACGTGCTGGTGGTGTCGGTCGACGGCGGTTGCCCGGGCGTCAGGGACATCCAGGCGGGGGTGATCGGCGCGACCTCGCAGCAGTATCCGCTGCTCATGGCCTCGATGGGCATCGAGGCGATCAAGAAGTTCGCGGACACCGGCGAGAAGCCGGGCGTCACCGAGGGGCTCGACTTCTTCGACACGGGCGCGGTGCTGGTCACCGACAAGCCGGTCGACGGTGTTCCCTCCATCACGACCGCCGAGGGCCTGGAGAAGTGCTGGGGCTGACCGGCTGACCCGTCGCCGTTGGGGAGGGGCCCCCGCGGGGGCCCCTCCGCCCGATGCGGCCGGGGAGCCGGGCCGCCACCTTTGGGGGAGGACACGCGATGGCCGAGGCCAAGACCCACCCGTCCCAGGAATTCGAGAAGATCCTCAAGGACAGCGCCACCGAGGTGGCCTCCTTCGAGCGGCACGACAAGCCGTTGATCGAGCGTATCCAGCACGTGCTGCACTCCAACCCGGCGCTGGTGCCGCTGATCGTGTTGGTGCTTTCGGTGGCGATCTTCGGCATTGCCCTCGGATCGAAGTTCTTCTCGCCCTTCGCGATGACCCTGATCCTGCAGCAGGTGGCGATCGTCGGGATTGTCGGCTCGGCGCAGACCCTCGTCATCCTGACCGCCGGCATCGACCTCTCGGTCGGGGCGATCATGGTGCTATGCTCCGTCGTGATGGGCCAGTTCACCTTCCGCTACGGCCTGCCGGCGCCGATCTCGATCCTCTGCGGCTTCGCGGTCGGGGCGATCATCGGCTACATCAACGGCTTCCTCATCGCGAGGATCAAGCTTCCCCCCTTCATCGTCACGCTCGGCATGTGGCAGATCGTGCTGGCGACCAACTTCCTCTACTCCCGCAACGAGACGATCCGCAGCCAGGACCTCGACGCCCAGGCGCCGCTGCTGAAGCTGTTCGGCTGGACGGTCGTCGGCTCGCTGACCCTCGGCATCGTCGTCATGCTGTTGCTGGTACTCGTGCTCAACTACATCCTCACCCACACCGCCTGGGGACGGCACGTCTACGCCATCGGCGACGACCCGGACGCGGCCGAGCTCTCGGGCGTGCAGGTGCAGAAGATGCTGATCCAGATCTACATGATCTCCGGGCTCATCTGCGCGCTGGCCGGCTGGGTGCTGATCGGCCGCATCGGCTCGGTGGCGCCGACCTCCGGCCAGTTCGCCAACATCGAGAGCATCACCGCGGTGGTGATCGGCGGCATCTCGCTCTTCGGCGGCCGCGGCTCGATCCTCGGCATGCTCTTCGGCGCGCTCATCGACGGCGTTTTCGGCCTCGGCCTGCGCCTGCTCGGCACCGACCCGCAGTGGACCTACCTGCTGATCGGTGTCCTCATCATCGCCGCGGTCGCCGTCGACCAGTGGATCCGGAAAGTCGCGGGGTAATCGCCATGGCCGAGCCTATCCTCACCGCCCGCAACCTGGTGAAGCGCTACGGTCGCGTCACCGCCCTCGACAACGCCCATTTCGACCTGATGCCGGGCGAGATCCTTGCCGTCATCGGCGACAACGGCGCCGGCAAGTCGAGCCTGATCAAGGCGATCTCCGGGGCGGTCACGCCCGACGAGGGCGAGATCCGGCTCGAGGGCAAGCCGGTCCGCTTCACTTCGCCGATGCAGGCGCGGGCCGCCGGGATCGAGACCGTCTACCAGAACCTCGCGCTCTCGCCGGCGCTCTCGATCGCGGACAACATGTTCATGGGTCGCGAGTTGCGAGCGCCGGGCGTGATGGGCGCGTGGTTCCGCAAGCTCGACCGGCCGGCGATGGAGAAGTTCGCCCGCCAGAAACTCTCCGAGCTCGGGCTGCTGACTATCCAGAACATCAACCAGGCGGTGGAGACGCTCTCGGGCGGCCAGCGCCAGGGCGTCGCGGTCGCCCGCGCCGCCGCCTTCGGCTCCAAGGTGGTGATCCTCGACGAGCCGACCGCCGCCCTCGGCGTCAAGGAGAGCCGCAAGGTGCTCGAGCTGATCCTCCAGGTGCGCGAACGCGGCATGCCGGTGGTGCTCATCAGCCACAACATGCCGCATGTCTTCGAGGTCTCCGACCGCATCCACGTCCATCGTCTCGGCAAGCGGCTCTGCGTGATCGACCCGAAGGACTACACCATGTCGGATGCGGTGGCGTTCATGACCGGGGCGAAGCAGCCCCCGGCCGAGGCGCTCGCCGCCTGAGGGCCGCCCGCCTCGCCCTCCGGCCCGCGCCCGTCGCGGGCCGGATGCGCGACCGCCCCCTCGAAAACGCGTTCATGTTAATTCGATGAATTTCAGACACTTGACTGACACTCCGCTGTGCAAATCTTCGCCCGCCTGCGCGGCGACGGCTTGATTTTCCGCTGGCCGGAACGCAAGTATCTCCGGCCCCTACGACGGAGAGGAATGCACCATGGCCCAGGTCAAGCCGCAGGTCGCCCGACTGGACCCGATCTGGCAGACCATCCGCGACGAGGCGCACGACGTCGCCCGTGACGAACCCCTGATGGCGAGCCTCGTCCATGCCGGCATCCTCCACCACGACAGCCTCGAGCGGGCGCTGAGCTTCCGCATCGCCCAGAAGCTTGCGTCGAGCGAGATGAGCGACCTCATCCTGCGCGAGATCGCCGACGGGGCCTATGCCGCCGACCCGTCCCTCGGCGTGGCGGCGCGCGCGGACATCCTCGCCGTGTACGAGCGCGACCCGGCGTGCCACCGCTACCTCCAGCCTCTCCTGTTCTTCAAGGGGTTCCAGGCTCTTCAATGCTACCGCATCGGCCACTGGCTCTGGGGCCACGAGCGGCGTGACCTGGCCTGCTTCATCCAGATGCGCACGTCCGAGGCCTTCGGGGTCGACATCCATCCCGGCGCGCGGATGGGGCAGGGGATCATGATCGACCACGCCCACTCGATCGTCATCGGCGAGACCGCGGTCGTGGGCGACAACGTCTCAATGCTGCATTCGGTGACGCTCGGCGGCACCGGCAAGGAGGACGGCGACCGCCATCCGAAGATCGAGGACGGGGTGCTGATCGGCGCGGGCGCCCATGTGCTCGGCAACATCCGGGTCGGCCATTGCAGCCGCATCGCTGCCGGGTCGGTGGTGCTGGAGCCGGTGCCGCCCTGCAAGACCGTGGCCGGCGTGCCCGCCCGCATCGTCGGCGAGGCCGGCTGCGCGGAACCCTCCAAGACCATGAACCAGATCATCGGCGAGGACTGATACCGGCGGGCTCATGAAACGACTCGCGGACCTTTTGGGCCCTTAACACTTTTATCGTGTGCATTCAGGTAGTTACCCTGCTATCACGCGTGATAGCCCGTGTTGCGCCGGGTGGCCGGGTAGACTCGCCGGTATAAGGGCCCGTCTCGCCGGGCGACGCCCCCCAGGCGCGGCCGACGCGTCACAGACGCGCCGGGCAGGCGAGGCCGCGCATCAGCGGGCGGGCGGCGACGGGGTTGAGCGGGCTGTCGAAGCCGATCTCGAAATAGGCGCGCGACTGGCCGAGGCGGGCGTCGACCAGGAAGCGGCGGCCGTCCTCGCGCGGGCGCAACCGCAGGCCGTCCAGGAAGTGCAGCAGGCCCCAGGGACCGGCTGCGTCGCGGCGGTCCCCCGGGCTATCGCCGAAGGAGAGGGCGAAGCCGCGGGCCGGGATCGCGCCCGGCCATGCGAACGCGACGGGCCGGTCGTCGCGCGCGTCGAGGGCCGCTGTCGCGCCGCCGAGGGTGACCGAGGCCGGACCGCTCTGGGCGAGGGCTGTCAGGGTGAGCGTCGCCTGCGGCGCGCCGGCGGGCAGCAGCCGGGCGCGGATCGCGGCGGCGCGCTCGAAGAAGGCCGCGCTCTCCGGCGAAAGGCCGGTCAGGCGCGCCTCGGCTTTCCAGCGCCACGGCGAGCCGGCGGCGTCGACGAGCGGCGCAAGTTCGCGGGCGAAGAAGCCGTCGACGAGCCCGCCGGGCCCCAGGACCGCCGCAACCGCCGCGGGATCTGCGTCCGGACCCGTCCCGAACGGATAGCGTCCGTCGATCGCGTCGCGGCAGGCGTCGGCGGCCTGCGCCTCCCAGCGCAGCGCGACCCTGCTGCGGAGGAGCCCCTCGTTCGAGGCGGCGGTCTGCGCCAGCGTGTCCACGACGATCTGGGCGACGACCGGGGGGGCCTGGTTCAGGGCGATGACGCCGGCGGCGCGCTCCTGCACGCCCATCAGCGCCTCGGCCCCGAGTTCCGCGTCAGCGTCGAGCGTCGCGACCGCGACGTTGAGGCTGGCGAAGATGCGCGAGATCTCGCCCATGCCGCCCGCTTCCACGAACCGGATGGCGGGCGAGAAGGCGGCGGCGACGCGGATCTGATCGGCGTAGTCGCGGCTGCGGTCGCCGCCGCCGACCTCGCGCCAGACGGCGCGGACCAGCGCTTCGAGCGGAGAGGGGCGCATGGCGAGGCTGCCGCTGACGAGGAGCGCGCCCGGCTGGTCGGCGAAGGGTCGGACGCGAAGGTCGGCGAGATAGGCGTGGAAGGCGGCGAGGGTGGCGCCCTGAAGCCGCGAGAGCACCGCCTCCGGCACGGCGGCCTCCGGCTTTCCGACCAGGCGGTCGGCTTCGACGGCGGCGCGATTGGCCGCCGCCGCCGCGCCGCCATCGCGGGCGTAGCGCCAGCCGGCCGCGGTGTAGAGGCCGGGCACGCCTGCCGCGAGCGGGCGGCCGGAGCGCCTCACGAGGATGTCGGCGAGCACGGGGGCGGCGTCGGCGGCCGACCAGACCGGCAGCGCCGCCGCGCCGGGGTCGCGGCGCAGTTCGACGAAGGCCCGGTCGGCGGGGTCGCCTTCCGCGGCGAAACGGCGGGCCTCGGCGAGGGTCGCCGGGTCGGTGGCCGCGAGATCCGCCGGCGGTCCGCTCAGCGCCGCCGCATGGGGCGCGAGCGGCGCGAGGCCGGGGAAATCGGCGGCGCGGTCGGCGATCCAGCCGGCGAGCCAGTCGGGACGCCACTCGGCCTCGCCCGACAGGATCGCGCGGGCGCGCAGGCTGTCGTAGAGCGCGGCGGGGTCGCCTTCGGCGGCGAGCGCGCCGTCGATCGCGGCAGCGAGCGGACCCGGAATGCGCGCGTCGGCCGCCGCCGCATAGACGCGCCGCGCCCGGGCGCCGGGGTCGAGCCAGGGGATCCGGGCGACGACGCCGAGAGGCGAGGCCCCCGCCTCGGCCTCGATGCGCGCCGCGGTGGCGGCGAGCGTGTCGAGGCTCGCCCCGTCGGCGGAGAACATCGTTGCGGAGAGGCGGCTCGCGTAGCGCCATTCGAGCCAGCCCGCCCAGCCGGCGAGGGCGACGACGAAGGCGAGCGCCAGCGCCGCGGCGCCGAGCCCGCGGCGCGGCCGCGAAGGCGGGCGGACCGCCGCGGCGGCGTCGAGGCAGTGGCCGAGGAACCGGGCGAGATCGCGGTCGGCGGTCGAGGCGGCGGCGCGCAGTTCCGCCGCGTCGGCGCCGCGCATGGCCTGGGCGAAGCCGCGCGTCCAGGCGCGCGCGTCGAGCGCCGGGTTGCCGCGCGCGCGGGCGTCGAGGAGCAGCGCCAGCGCCGACCGGGCGGCGGTGGTTTGCGGCGCCGGCAGCCCGGCGGCGGCGGCCGCGGCGGCGAAGTCGCCGAGCGTGCGCCAGGCCTCCGCGGCGAGACGTGGGGCGTCCGGCGACGTCGCGCGGGCAAGGTGGTCGGCGCAAGCGACGACCGGCCGGGCGAGGCCGGCCCAGGTCGCGGCCGCGACGGGGGGCGGGCGAACGACGGTGCCGGGCTCGGGACGCCTCGCCATGCGTCACAGCTCGCCGTCGGCGACCCATTGCCGCAGCATCGCCTCGCCGACCTCGAAATGCATCGAATCCTCGCGACCGTAGCCGGCGCCCCAGTACCAGCCGGCGTCGTTGAAGAACTCGGCGAGGACGACGAGCCCGAACTGGGTGCTGTCGTCGCCCATGCGGTCCAGATCGCCGGTCAGGGTCAGGTCGATCGCGAGGCCCCAGGCATGGGAGGAGACCACGCGGTCGGAGCCGCGGACGAAGCGCGCGCAAAGGCCGCCCGCGGTGCCGATCGCCCGGTAGATCTCGGGCTCCTCGGTATCGAGGCGCTTCATGACGGTCGCAAGCGAGTCGAGGGCCGGGCGCAGCATGGTCACGCGGAAGCCGGCGATCTCGCGGGTCTCCAGCCGGTCGACCATGCGCGGGTTGGTCACCGGCTGGCAGTCCTGGCCGTAGCTCGTCCTCGGCTCGCCGACGAGGGCGCGCAGCGTCTCCGGGCGCGGGCGCTCGATGCCGCGGTTGAACCGGGCCGCGGCGAGCTGCATCTGCTGGACGAGTTCCTCGGTCGCGGGCGGCGCGCCTTCGCCTTCGTAGACGTCGGCGGCGGGCGGCGCGGCCTCGGGGGGCGTCGTCGACGCGGCGGGCGCCGGCTGTGCGGCCCGCAGCGCCTCCTGCGCGTCGGCGAGCCTGCGCGTCTCGCGGCGAAGCCCGGCCAGCGCGTCGGCCTGCGCGGCGATCTCGCGGTCGAGCCGGGCGATCTCCGCCTCCGGCCCCGTCGCGCCGGCGTTGCGCAGAAGCTCGGTGACGAGCGCGAAGGTCGCCGCGGCGAGCACGAGGCTCGCGCCCAGCACGGCGGCGGAGGCGAGGCTCGCGCCCCTCATCCTGCCGCCTCGATGCGGACGACGATGACCGAGACGTTGTCGGGCGCGCCGCGATCCAGCGCCGCGATCATCAGCGTCCGGGCGAGCGACTCGGGCGGCTCCCGGCGGGCAAGGGTGGCCGCGAGCTCGCTGTCGGCGACGCAACGGGTCAGGCCGTCGGAGCAGAGCAGCAGCACGTCGCCGGCGCAGAGCGCGATCTCGCGCAGGTCCGGGTCGAGGCGGTCGCCGGCGCCGACCGCGCGGGTGACGACATGGGCCTGGGGGTGGGTCTCGGCGTCCGCCTCCGAGAGGGCGCCGCGATCGATCAGCTCCTGCACGACGGAATGGTCGCGCGTCACCCGTTCGGCGTGACCGCCACGGACGAGATAGCCGCGGCTGTCGCCCGCCCAGGCAAGGATTGCGCGCTCGCCGTCGATCTGCGCCACGACGACCGTGGCGGCCATCTCGCCGAGACCGTCGTCGCGGGCGCGGCGGCGGATGGCGGCGTTGGCGGAGCGGAGCGCGGCCTCGAGTTCGGACGGGTCGGTCCCGTGCGGCAGCCCGGCGAGCGCGTCGATGACGATGTCGGCTGCGACGTCGCCGTGTCCGAGTCCGCCGAGCCCGTCGGCCACGGCCCAGAGCGCGCCGGCCGGATCGGTCAGGATCGCGTCCTCGTTCGTGCTGCGCCGCCGCCCGGCATGGGTGAAACCGGCGCCCACCGCACGCAGCGCCGCACGCGCCGTGGGAATGCGGGTCACCGGGTCGGCCATCGCCGGGCTTGCCACATCGGATGCGCACCTCGGAATGGAGCCGGCGGCGCCATCGGGAGCGCCGGGCGATTGCGCTGGGGGCCAGTCTAGAATATTATCGGGCAGGGCGATACAGCATTTCATGGAGCCCGGTCATGGCGCAATTCCGCATCGCCGCGCTTGTCGTCTCCGTTCTGGCGGTCCCGCTGCCGGTCACCGCGCAGGACTGGACCGATCAGGAACTGCGGCAACGTTTCGAAAGCCAGATGGACACCTTTCGCGAGCTAGGCGCTTCGCGGGGGCTCGTGTTGACCAACCGGCCGGCGCCTGCCGCAGGGGCGACGGTCGCCGGGACGGACACGGCGGGGGGGGCCACCCTCGCGCCGGCGGATGGATCGTCGTTGACGCTGGCGTCGACGCAGCACGTGTCTCTGCCCGAGGACGAGCAGGTTTTCGTGCGCGTCACCTTCGGCTTCGATTCCGCGGTGCTGGCGGACGACCAGAAGCCGGCCCTGCGCCAGCTCTGCAAGGCGATGGACGAGGTGGGCGTGAATGTGTTCCGCATCATCGGCCATACCGACGCAACGGGCGGCGCGCGCTACAACCAGCAGCTGTCCGTGTTGCGGGCGGAGGCGGTGGAGCGCTTCTTCGTGGACGATTGCGGCGTCGTCCCGGAGCGGCTTCAGGCGGTCGGCGTCGGCAAGGATTATCCCCTCAACGCGAAGGATCCCTTCGCCGCCGAAAACCGCCGCGTCGAGTTTCAGGCGATGAGCTGAGCGGTCATTCCGGCTCGGCGGCGGGGGCAGGCGCGGGTTCGGCCGTGTCGGCGGGGGCGGGCGCGGGGCGCAGCGCGCGCGCGACGTGCTGGACGAGGCGCGGGTCGAGCGGGGTTTCGAGCTTGACGACCTTGCGGCCCTGGAAGGCGCCGAGCCGGCCCGACGCGACGAGTGCTGCGCGCCCGCCGGGCTGCGCGATGGTAAGCGCGATCGTCTCGGCAGCCTGGCGCGGGATCTCGATCGTCTGGCCGACCTTCAGGCCCTGGAGCGCGGCGAGGCTGAGGCTGTGGCGGTGGAGGACGGCGTCGACGGGCACGGGCGCGGCGGCGGCGGCGCGGCGCATCAGGGTCCGCCACAGGTCGTTCGGCCGCTCGCGCGCCACCTGGCTGGCGCGCGCCTCGATCGAGGCGCGGATGACGTCGAGGGTCGAGAGCGGCAGGATGAGGTCGCAGGCGCCGGGCCGCCCCGCCTCCGCGAGGGTCAACGTCAGGCGGATGACCAGCACGTCGATGTAGTCGGGCGCGAGCCGGAGCTGGGACACCTGCTGGCGCTGGTCGCGGATGCGCATCTCCTTCGGCAACGGCCGGCCGAGCGCCGCGCCGATCGCCGCGCCGAAGGCCGAGAGCGTCGCCTCGAGGTGCAGACGCCCGAGCGCCATGTCGATGGCGCTGAGCCCGCGCGGCGCGGGCGTGGGCGCCGCGAGCGGGTCGCCGCCGAGCGTCAGGTCGGTCAGGTGCCAGGCGAGGTCGGCATGGATCGCGATCAGCGCCGGAATGTCGGCGTCCTCGACCTCGACGATCCCGATGAGCCCGGGCGTGGACACCGCCGCGGTCGCATCCGCAAGCCGCGTCACGCGCGGCGGCGCGACCTCGGCCGAGAGCGTCGTCTTGACGAGGGGGCGCAGGCGATCCTCGACGGCCCGGGCCAGCGTCTCGGCGACGACGTCGGTGTCGGGCAGGGGCGAGCGCGCCGCCCGGCCCTGACGCAGCTTCTTGGACAGGACGGCGGCGGCGGACATCCGGATCTCCAGCGGCGGACGGCGCGGCGAGGATCCGGGGCAATGGTTGCCGGAGGGTGAACGAAACCCCGTCAATCGTTGACAAAAGCCTGCGCCGTCTCGCGGCCGGGTAACCCGGGTTCAAGACTTGCGGCCCTAGAAGAGCGTCGGGTCGGGGGACTTCGCGATGAGCCGGAACCAGAAGAGCGTCATCATCATCAAGCGACCGAAGGTGGTCGAGGGCGGCCACCACGGCGGGGCCTGGAAGGTGGCCTACGCCGACTTCGTGACCGCGATGATGGCGTTCTTCCTGCTGATGTGGCTCCTTTCGGTGACCGACGACCAGACGCGGCTGGGGCTCGCGGACTATTTCAGCCCGACGATCCCGATCCATTCGAGCCGGGGCGGCGGCGACGGGCCCTTCGCCGGCGCGACGATGTTCAGCCAGGACATCCTGGCGCGCGACGAGACCGGCCGCGAGAGCGAGCCGGGCCTGCGCGAGGGCCTGCCGGCCGAAGCGGAGGCGGGCGACGCGGCGCTCGACGACCTCGCCAACGAGTTGCAGGGCGCGAGCGGCGACGCGGTGGAAGCCGATCCGCTGCTTGCGCACATCCGCACCCGGATCACCGACGAGGGGCTGATCATCGACGTCTTCGACATTCCCGGCTCGCCGCTCTTCGCCACCGACGCCGCCACGCCGAACCCGATCCTGGAGCGGCTTCTCGACATGATCGGGCGGGTGCTGAAGCGGACCGGCAATGCCGTGGCGATCGCTGGCCACCTGGCGGGGCCGGACGTCGGCGCCGGCCGGCCCGATCCCTGGACGCTGTCCTCCGACCGGGCGCAGTTCGCCCGCGCGCGGCTGGTCGGGGCGGGGGTGACCGACGAGCGGCTTGCGCGGGTGACGGGCAAGGCGGACCGCAGCCCGGTCTCGGACACGGCGGACGACGCGCGCAACCGCCGGATCGAGATCACCCTGCTGCGGCGCTTCCCCGACTAGGACCGGCGCGCGCCGGGGTCGCGCGCCCGGCGCGCCGACGAGGCCGGCTCAGGCCACCACCACCCGCACGAACCGCGCGACCACGTCGCCCCGGTTCACGTAGGCGTAGGCTTGGGCGCTGCCGTAGAGGGCGTGGCCGCCCGGGCCGACCGTCAGCGGGCCCGACTCGGTCTCGACGGTCAGCACGCCTTCGGAGACATGGATGATCTCGTGCCAACCCTCCGGGTCGGGCTCGGCGTCGTAGCGCTCGCCGGGCGCGAGCGACCAGGCCCAGAGCTGTGCGTCGCGCCGGGCCGGAACGCTGCCGACCAGCGTCGCCTCGCTCTCGGCGCCCCGTCCCCGCCAGGCGAGCGCCCCGATGCGCTCGCGCGTCGCCTCAGGATCGCTCACCATCTCGACGAAGCTGGCCCCGAGCGCCGCGGCCAGCCGGTCGAGGCTCGACAGGCTGACATTGGTCTCGCCGCCCTCGAGCCCCACGATCATCCGCCGGCTGATCCCCGAGGCTTCGGCCAGCGCCTGCTGGCTGAGGCCCGAGGCCTGCCGCAACCGCCGCAGGTTGCGCCCGACATGGGCAAGGACGTCGCCACGGGGGGCTTGCTCGTGCATTATATTTCCCATATGGACCTGCGCACTATGTTGCACGCCGCCGCCGCCCGCCGCAACCCGTTCGCGCTCTCCCGCCCGGAGGCCGCGCTCGTCGCCATCACCATGGTCTGGGGGGCGACCTTCCTCGTCGTGCAGATCGCCATGCGCGAGGGCGGCGCGCCGTTCGCCTTCGTCGGGTTGCGCTTCGCGGCGGCGGGGCTTGCGACGTTGCTGCTGTTCTGGCGGGCCATGCGCGGCCTGACGCTGCGCGAGGTCGCGGCCGGAGGGGCGATCGGGCTCTGCATCTTCCTCGGCTTCTCGCTCCAGACGGTCGGTCTGCAGACGATCTCAAGCAGTCGTTCCGCCTTCATCACCGCGGTCTACGTGCCGCTGGTCCCGCTCCTTCAGGTTCTCGTGCTGCGTCGGCCGCCCCATCCGATGGCCTGGGCCGGCGTGGCGCTCGCCACTGTCGGGCTGGTACTCGTCGCGGGCCCGCAGGCGGGCGGGGGCGAGTTCGGCGTCGGCGAGGCGGCAACGCTCCTCGGCGCCGTCGCCATCGCCGCCGAGATCATCCTGATCGGCCGTTTCGCCGGAACGGTGGACGTCCGGCGCATCACCGTCGTCCAACTTCTCACCGCGAGCGGGCTCGCCTTCCTCCTTTCGCCGGCCGCCGGCGAGACGCTGCCGGCCTCGGGCTGGTGGCTCGCGGCGGCGGTCGCGCTCGGCCTCGCCAGCGCGGTGATCCAGCTCACCATCAACTGGGCGCAGCGCACCGTTTCGCCCACCCGGGCGACGGTGATCTACGCCGGCGAGCCGGTGTGGGGCGGCGTCGTGGGCCGTCTCGCCGGCGACCGCCTGCCCGCCCTCGCGCTCATCGGCGGCGCGCTCATCGTCGCCGCCGTGCTCGTCAGCGAATGGCGCCCGCGCCGCGCCGGCGCGCCCGGCCGGGCGCAGGTTTCCGCCTGAGGCCGTCCGGGCGTCAGAACAGCCGCGCGAGGAACCCCGCGAGATCGTCCGTGCGGTGGTGGACATGCGCCGGCGCCTCGCCGGTGACGGCGCCGACCAGAACCGTCCGCATTCCGAGGCGATGCGGCGCCTCGAGGTTGCGGGGGTCGTCCTCGAACATCGCGGCCCGTCGGGGGTCGAGCCCCTCGGCGCCGAACACTCGCGCATAGGCCGCCTCGCGCGGCTTCGGCAGATAACCCGCGTCCTCCACGCCGTAGAGGGCGTCGAAGGCGCCGGAAATCCCGAGCGCCGCGGTCACCCGGCGGGCGTGCTCGCGCGAACCGTTGGTGAAGACGACCTTTCGCCCCGGCAGCCGTGCGATCGCCGTGGCGAGGTCCGGGGCGGGGGCCATGCCGCTCAGGTCGATGTCGTGCACCGCGGCCAGATACGGTCCGGGCGCGACGCCGTGCTCGGCCATGAGGCCCGCGAGCGTCGTGCCGTACTCGCGCCAATACGCCGCGCGAAGTTCGCTCGCGCGTTCCGTATCGACGCCCAGCGTCTCGGAGACGAACGCCGTCATGCGCCGCTCGATCTGGTCGAACAGGCGGAACCGGGGCGAGTAGAGCGTGTTGTCGAGGTCGAAGACCCAAGTCTCGACGGCGACGAAATGGGCGCGGGGCATGACGGCCGATCTACTCCGTCGCGCGCGCCGCGGCAACCGGCGTGGATTCTTCCGCGCGGCCGCACTAGAATCCGGGCGGACACAGCAGGAACCCGCAGGACATGGCTACCGGGACAGGCCCGAAGGACGCGCACGAGCTGTTGCTCGAGGCGATCGACCAGGGTGAGTTCCGCCCGGGCGACCGGCTGGTGGAGAGCGAACTGGCGGAACGCTTCGGCGTCTCGCGCACGCCGATCCGCGAGGCGTTGCAACGGCTGGAGACGCAAGGGGTGCTGTCGCGCGACGGGCGCAGCCTCGTCGTGTCCTCGCTCGACCACGACCAGCTCGGCGAACTCTACGTGGTGCGGGCCGAGCTCGAGGGCCTCGCCGCCCGCCTCGCCGCCCAGCACGCCGCGCCGGAGGAGGTGCGGGTGCTGTGGGAGATGGTTCGCAAGGACCGCGAACTGGTCGACCGCCCCGATGCGCTGGCGCGGACCAACAAGCGGTTCCACCGCCAGATCCACCTCGCCTCGCACAACCGCTACCTGATCCAGCAGCTCGACATGGTGCATCGCGCCATGGCGCTCATGGCGCACACCTCGCTCGCCGCTCCGGGCCGGGGTCCGCAGTCCGTCGACGAGCACGAGGCGATCGTCCGCGCCATCGGCGATCGCGACGGCGGGGCCGCGGATGCCGCGATCCGCGAACATATCAGCCACGCCTTCGAGACGCGGCTGCTGCGCGACGCCGAGCGCTACGCGGTGTAGGCCCGGGCGCCCGGGCGGTTCGGTCAGGCCCGCTTGATCAGGCCGATCACCAGCAGCACGATGATCGCGCCGACCATGGCCGACAGGATCGCGCCGAGGATGCCTCCGCCGAAACCGAAGCCGAGCAGCGGGAACAGCCAGCCCGCGACGATGGCGCCGAGGATGCCGAGGACGATGTTGCCCATCAGGCCCATGCCGCCGCCCCGCACGATGTTGCCGGCGAGCCAACCGGCGACGCCGCCGACGATCAGCCAGATGATGAACGAGACCAGGATGTTGGTCCCCTGCACAGCGGTTTCTTCCATTGCGTTCCTCCGCGGGATGGTGGGCGGGAATGATAGCGCCCGGCCGGGACCCCGCAAGGATGGCGGACGCGGTTAATTCTCTCGGCGCGGGCGGCTTGTGGCGGCGTGGGCGCGGCCGTAGGTTCAGGTCATGGAGCCCGGGTCCGACAGCTTCACCCTGACGACGCGCTGGTCGACGGCGGCGGACGCGGAGGGGCTCGCCGTCGTCCATGCCGGCGCCTGGCGCTATGCCTATGCCGGCGTCATCCCCGAACCGGGGCTCACCCGCATGATCGGGCGGCGCGGTCCCGGCTGGTGGCGGCGGCTCCATGACGGGCGGGCGCGGGCGCTGGTCGCCGTCTTCGGCGGGGACATCGTCGGCTATGCGCTTTTTGGGCGCTGCCGGTCCGGGCCGGGCGGCGAGATACAGGAACTCTACGTCCGCCCCGAATGCCACGGGAACGGCTTCGGGTCGCGCCTGTTCGCCGCGGCCCGTGCCGAACTCGACAGCCGCGGCGCCGTCCCGCTGACGGTGTGGTGCCTTGCCGGCAACCTCGTCGGCCTCGACTTCTATCGCGCCCTCGGCGGCCGCGAGACCGGCCGCGCCCGCGAGCACGTCGCCGGCGCAGTCCTCGAGAAGCTGCGTTTCACCTGGACGTGACCGGAGCGCCCCGCGGCGTCATCAGCCAGACCGATTCCGTCACCCCTGCGGCGCCGATGGCGTCGTCGGCCAGCCGCCGCTCCAGGCTGACGACGCGGTAGGCGCCCGCGTAGAGCGCCCGGATCTCGGCTTCGGGAACCGGGAAGGGCGGCCCGGTTCGCGCGTCCGGGTCGTACTCGTAGCTCGCGAGAAGCTGGGGCGCCGCCGCCGTGGCGGCGACGAGGTGGGCGGCGTAGCGCCGCCGCGTCGGCTCCGGCAGGGCGACGAGCGCCGCCCGGTCCCAGGTTGCATCCACCGCCCCGAGCGCGGCGCGACCGAGGTCGAAGATGTCCCCGACATGGACGACAAGGCGCTCCGCCTCCCATCGTTCGAGCGGTCCTTCCCGCGTCACGCGCGGCGCCAGCCCGAGCTCTTCGAAGAGTTCGGCCACCGCCAGCGCGCTCAACTCGGCGCCCGCCACCGCGCAGTCGCGGGCGAGAAGCCAGCCGACGTCGCGGGTCTTGCCGCACAGGGGCAGGAACACGCGCGCCCCCGGCGCCAGTCCGAGCGCCGCGAAATGGCGCACGAGCATCGGGTTGGGATCGGCCCGGTGGAAGCCGATCGAGCCCGATTCCCACTTGCGCCGCCAGAACTCCGCGTCCATCGTTGTCCCTCCGCCTGAGGCCGGCGTGCCGCCAAGAGCCTCCCGGAAGTCCGCGCGGAGATTGCGTGCGGGGAAGGGCTCGTCGGTCCCGCGCGCGGCTCCCGGCAACTTCGGCCCCGGACGGTTCGCCGACAGGCCGGCCGCAGCCTCCCGCGTCCTCCGCGGCGTACGTCAGAGCGCGCGCCAGCCGATGTCCCGGCGAAAGTAGCCGCCCGGCCAGTCTACCGCCGCGGCGACGGCATAGGCAAGCGCGCGCGCCTCGGCGAGGGTGGCGCCGCGGGCGGCGGCGTTCAGCACCCGCCCGCCGTTCGAGACGAGTTCTCCGCCCTCGATCTTGGTGCCGGCGTGGAAGATCCGCGCCCGCGGGTCATCGAGCGCCGGCAGTCCGATCGGCTCGCCGCGCACGTAGCTGCCGGGATAGCCGCGGGCGGCGATGACCACGCTCATGGCGTGGTCGGCGGCCCAGTTGATCCGCGCCGCCCCGAGGCGTCCCTCGGCGCAGGCGAGAATGGCGTCGAGAAGTTGCGCGCCGAGCCGCATGGCGATCGCCTGGATCTCGGGGTCGCCGAAGCGGACATTGTATTCGACGAGCCGGGGCCGGCCGTCCTCGATCATCAGTCCGGCGAAGAGCACGCCCTGGAACGGCGTGCCGCGCCGCGCCATCTCGACGAGCGTCGGCCGGACGATCTCGGCCAGCGCCCGCTCGGTCACCTCCGGCGTCATCACCGGCGCAGGAGAATAAGCCCCCATTCCGCCGGTGTTCGGTCCCTCGTCGCCGTCAAGGGCGCGCTTGTGGTCCTGCGCGGTGCCGACGACGAGGAACTCGGTCCCGTGGGCGAGCACGAAGAGGCTCGCTTCCTCGCCGGTCATGAATTCCTCGATCACCACCCGCGCGCCCGGACCTTCGGCGAAGATGCCGTCGAGGGCGGCCTGGGCCTCGGCCTCGGTCATCGCCACGGTGACGCCCTTGCCGGCGGCGAGGCCGTCGGCCTTGACCACGATCGGCGCGCCCTGCTGGGCGACCCAGGCGCGCGCGGCGGTCTCGTCGGTGAAGGTCTGGCTCGCCGCGGTCGGCGCGCCGCAGGCGCTCGCGATCTCCTTGGTGAAGGCCTTGGACGCTTCGAGCCGTGCCGCCTCGCGTCCGGGACCGAAGACGAGGAGCCCCCCGGCGCGCAGCACGTCGGCCACCCCCTCGGCCAGCGGGGCCTCGGGGCCGATCATCACGAAGTCGACGCCGTTCTCGCGGGCGAAGTCGAGCACCTTGCGGCCGTCAAGGATGTCGAGCGCCACGCAGTCGGCCACCTCGGCGATGCCGGCGTTGCCGGGCGCGCACCAGAGCCGGTCGCACTTCGGGTTCTGCGCGAAGGCCCA
The DNA here is from genome assembly GCF_017995835.1 of Amaricoccus sp. Classification (GTDB taxonomy): domain Bacteria; phylum Pseudomonadota; class Alphaproteobacteria; order Rhodobacterales; family Rhodobacteraceae; genus Amaricoccus. The sequence continues at coordinate 7,386 of NZ_JAGOID010000029.1, read as the reverse complement.
GGCCAGCGCGTGCTCGCGGCCGCCGCCGCCGAGGATGAGGATGTTCATGCGCCCTCCCGCGCTTGGCCTTGCCGCGCGGGCGTTCTAAGGTCGCGGCCTTCCCGCCGCAAGCGAGGCCGGCCCATGGACCTCTTCGAGCCGGACGACCCGGCGCCCGGGGGCAACGCCCCGGAGTTCACCGTCTCCGAGATCTCGGGCGCGGTGAAGCGCGCCATCGAGGGCGGCTTCGGGCATGTCCGCGTGCGCGGCGAGGTCGGGCGGGTGTCGCGGCCGGGATCGGGGCATGTCTATCTCGACCTCAAGGACGAGCGCGCCACGCTCGGCGCGGTGATCTGGCGCGCCTCCGTCCGCGGGCTCGCCGTCCAGCCGGAGGAGGGGATGGAGGTGATCGCCACCGGGCGGCTCACCACGTTCCCCGGCGCCTCGAAATACCAGATGGTGATCGAGGCGCTCGCCCATGCCGGCGCGGGCGCGCTTCTCGCCATGCTGGAGAAGCGCAAGGCCGCGCTCGCAGCGGAAGGGTTGTTCGACGCGGCGCGCAAGCGGCCGCTGCCGTTCCTGCCGGAGACGATCGGGGTCGTCACCTCGCCGTCCGGCGCGGTGATCCGCGACATCCTGCACCGGCTGGGCGAGCGGTTCCCGCGGCGGGTGCTGGTCTGGCCGGTCACGGTGCAGGGCCCGAACTGCGCGGCCGAGGTCGCGGCGGCGATCCGCGGCTTCAACGCCATCCGCCCGGGCGGCCCCGTCGCGCGACCAGACCTGCTGATCGTCGCGCGCGGCGGGGGCTCCATCGAGGATCTGTGGGGGTTCAACGAGGAGATCGTCGTGCGCGCCGCGGCCGGGAGCGCCATCCCGCTGATCTCGGCGGTGGGGCACGAGACCGACACCACGCTGATCGACCTTGTCGCCGACCGGAGGGCGCCGACGCCGACAGCGGCGGCGGAGATGGCCGTGCCGGTGCGGCTCGACCTGCTCGCCGGGCTCGCCGGCCTCGAGACGCGGCGGCGCGGCGCGCTCGCCCGCGGGTTCGACGCGCGCCGCCAGCGGCTGCGCGATCTCGCGCGCGGCCTGCCGCGGCCGGAGGCGCTCCTCGCCGAGCGCGTTCAGCGGCTGGACGGGCTCGCGCTGCGGCTGCCGCGCGCGCTGACGGCGCTCGCCCGCGACCGCCGGCTGCGACTGGCCCAGGGCGCGGCGGGACGGCTGACCCCGGCGTTGCTGGCGCGGGCCGTGGAGCGCCGGCGCGAAGGCGTGGCGGCGCTCGCCGCGCGGCTGCCGCGCGCCGTGGAGGCGATCGTCCGCCATGGCGACCTGCGCCTTGCCCAGGGCGTCGCCGCACGACTGACGCCCGATCTCCTCGGCCGCGCCGTGGCGCGCCAGCGCGAGCGGCTCAGCCGGATCGCCGGGGGGCTCGATCCGCGCCGGCAGGAGCGCGAGATACGTAGGCTGGAGGAACGGCTCGCCGCGCGGGCCATCCGCCTCGACCGGGCCGGCCCGACCGCGACGCGCGAGGCGAGGGCGGGTCTCGACGCGCTCGCCCGGGGGCTCGACCGCGCCGGACCCGCCCGCGTGCAGGCGGCGCGGGGCGTGCTCGACGGCTGGTCGCGGCTCCTCCTGACGCTCGGGCCCGAGGCGACGCTGGCGCGCGGCTTCGCCATCGTCCGCGACGAGGCGGGCCGGGTGCTGACCCGCGCCGAGGCGGTCCGCAGCGCGCGGGCCCTCGATATCGAACTCTCCGACGGGCGGGTCGCGGCGCGCCCTGACGCGCGGCCCACGCCGCGGCGCGGGCGGGCGGAGCCGGGGCCCGGCCCCGAGCAGGGCAGCCTGCTCTAGCCCATGCATCCGTGCCGCATCGCGGTTGAGCCGCGCGCAGGATTGTGCCACGAGAGGCGCCGACACGTGCGCCGGGAAGCGATTCTCCACACTCACAAGCGCTTCCTGCGGCTCAGGAGGGGAATATGACCAATATCGTGATCGCGTCTGCCGCGCGGACTCCCGTGGGCAGCTTCAACGGTTCCTTCGCGTCGGTTCCCGCGCACGAGCTCGGCGTCGTGGCGATCAAGGCGGCGCTCGAGCGCGCCGGAGTGCCGGCGGCCGACGTCTCCGAGACGATCCTCGGTCAGGTACTGACCGCAGGCCAGGGCCAGAACCCCGCCCGGCAGGCGCACATAAACGCCGGCCTGCCGCAGGAAAGCGCGGCCTGGGGCCTCAACCAGGTCTGCGGCTCGGGCCTGCGCGCGGTGGCGCTCGGCGCCCAGCACATCATGCTCGGCGACGCCGAGGTGGTGGTGGCCGGCGGCCAGGAGAGCATGTCGCTGTCGCAGCACGGTCAGCACATGCGCGGCGGTCAGAAGATGGGCGACATGAAGCTCGTCGACACCATGATCAAGGACGGGCTCTGGGACGCCTTCAACGACTACCACATGGGCACGACCGCGGAGAACGTCGCCAAGGAGTGGCAGATCACCCGCGAGATGCAGGACGAGTTCGCCGTCGCCAGCCAGAACAAGGCCGAAGCCGCGCAGAAGGCCGGCAGGTTCGACGAGGAGATCGCCGCCGTCACGGTGAAGGGCCGCAAGGGCGAGGTGGTCGTCGACAAGGACGAGTACATCCGCCACGGCGCCACGCTCGAGCTGATGCAGAAGCTGAAGCCCGCCTTCTCCAGGGAAGGCACGGTCACCGCCGGCAACGCCTCCGGCCTCAACGACGGCGCGGCGGTGGCGGTGCTCATGACCGCCGAGAACGCAGAAAAGCGCGGGATCGAGCCGCTGGCCCGGATCGCCGCCTACGCGACCGCCGGCCTCGACCCGAAGGTCATGGGCGTCGGCCCGATCTACGCCTCGCGCAAGGCGCTGGCCAAGGCCGGCTGGAAGGTCGAGGATCTCGACCTCATCGAGGCGAACGAGGCCTTCGCGGCGCAGGCGCTCGCGGTCAACAAGGACATGGGCTGGGATCCGGCGATCGTGAACGTCAACGGCGGCGCCATCGCCATCGGTCACCCGATCGGCGCTTCGGGCGCGCGGGTGCTCAACACGCTTCTCTACGAGATGAAGCGGCGCGACGCGAAGAAGGGCCTCGCGACGCTCTGCATCGGCGGCGGCATGGGCGTCGCGCTCTGCGTGGAGCGGCCCTGACCCGGACTCATGGCGCGTGTCAGCCTCCCCTCGGGGCGGCGCGCGTCCAGCCCGCGGCCGGCGCGCGGTCTCCGTGCCCCGGCCTCCAAAAGCCGGCCCCGAACGGGCGGCTTCGACCTACTCAACGTTGAACGAAGGGGGAGACTACCATGGGACGTGTGGCGCTTGTCACGGGCGGATCGCGCGGCATCGGCGCGGCGATCTCGATCGCGCTGAAGGAGGCGGGCTACACCGTCGCCGCCAACTACGCCGGCAACGACGACGCGGCGAAGAAGTTCACCGCCGAGACCGGGATCAAGACCTACAAGTGGTCGGTGGCCGACTATGACGCCTGCGCCGCGGGCATCAAGCAGGTCGAGGCCGATCTCGGCCCGGTCGAGATCCTCGTGAACAACGCCGGCATCACCCGGGATTCCATGTTCCACAAGATGACCCCCCAGCAGTGGAAGGAAGTCATCGACACCAACCTGTCGGGCGTGTTCAACATGACCCATCCGGTCTGGGGCGGCATGCGCGACCGCAAGTTCGGGCGCGTCATCAACATCTCGTCGGTCAACGGCCAGAAGGGTCAGGCGGGGCAGGCGAACTACTCGGCCGCCAAGGCCGGCGACATCGGCTTCACTCGGGCGCTGGCCCAGGAAGGCGCCAAGGCGGGCATCACCGTGAACGTGGTGGCGCCGGGCTATATCGGCACCGAGATGGTCCGCGCCATCGACGAGAAGGTGCTGAACGAGCGCATCATCCCGCAGATTCCGGTCGGCCGCCTCGGCGAGCCTTCGGAAATCGCGCGGTGCGTGGTGTTCCTCGCCTCCGACGACGCCGGGTTCATCTCCGGCTCGACCATCAGCGCCAACGGCGCGCAGTTCTTCTCCTGACGGCGGCGGCGGGCCGAACGGCCCGCGCGCTTTTGCGGCCCTCGGCCCCGCGGCCGGGGCAAGGACGATCGAAAGCCCGTTTGCCCGGCCAAGGCGGGCCAAGCGGCTAAACCGGCTGGGCTTTTTTTGGCTGGACCGCGGCTGGAATCGGGCTGGAACCAGGCTTGCCACTTTCCACCGGCGGGCTCACGAAACGACTCGCAGGCCTTTTGACCCTTAACACTTTTATCGTGTGTATTCAGGTAGTTACCCTATCTATCACGCGTGTTAGCCTGTGTTGCGCCGGGTGGCCTGGCAGACTCGCCGGTACGAGGGGTTCGGAAAGGCTTCGGCGCGAGCCCGCCGCTCGGGCCGTCGGCTCGTGGCGGCGTCAAGCCACCGATCCGGCGCGCCAGACGGCCCAGTCCTCGGGGGTGTCGAGGTCGATGGCGGCGGCGCGGCCGCCGGTGGGCACGTCGACGACGAACTCGGCCGCGTCGCGCAGCACCTCGCGGGCCCCGCGATCGCCGGTCAGGCCGGCGAGCGTCTCGAAGAAGCGGCGGCCGAACAGGACGGGATGGCCGGGCCGGCCGTCGGCCGTCGTGGCGCGGCAGATCTCGCGGCCTTCGGCGGGGTCGAAGGCCGCGATCAGCCGGTCCACGTCGCCCGCGGCGACCTCCGGCATGTCGGCGAGAAGAACCACGACCGCGTCCGCGCCGTCCACCACGGCGCGCAGGCCGGCGCGGAGCGAGGCGGCCATGCCCTCCGCCGCGTCGGCGGCCTCGACGATTGCAATCCCGAGGCCGGAGAGCGCGGCGCGCCGAGCGTCCGCGTCCGGCGGCAGCACGACCACCGCGGCGTCGGCCTGGCTCGCCAGCGCCGCCTCGGCGGCGGCGCGCAGCACGGGCCGGCCGTCGGCGACGGGCTCGAGCAGCTTGTCGGACCCGCGCATGCGCCGCGACGCCCCGCCCGCGAGCACGATCGCCGCGATGCGCGGTCGTCCGGTCGGCCCGGGGGCGGGGCGCCCGGCGCGCGGCTGCGGCCGGGCGGGGATTTCCTTGAGGAGGCCGCCCACCCCCATCGCCGCGATCTCGGCGTCCCCGACCGGGAGACCGGCGGCGAGGCGCTCCAGAACCCAGTCGGCGCCGTTGAGCGCGGGCGACCGGGCGCAGCCGGGCAGGCCGAGCACCACCCTTCCGGCCTGCTCGCCGATGAAGAGCAGGTTGCCCGGATCGACCGGCATCCCGAAGCGGATCAGCCGCCCGCCCGCCGCGACCACCGCGGCGGGGCAGACGTCCGCCGCGTCCGAGGTCGCCGAGCCGCCGAGGATCAGCGCCATCCCCGCCGGCGCCGCGGCCAGCGCCGTCGCCACCGCGGCCGTCTCGTGCGCGACGACCACCGGAGGGGCGAGGTCGATGCCGAGGGCGCGCAGCCGCGCCGCCACCGCCTCGCCGCCCTTGGCGATGAGGCTTTCCTTCATGCCGGGGGTGCGGGTCAGGATCAGGCTGGCCCGCCCACCCCGGAACGCGGCGATCCGCATAGGGCCTGCGGCCGCCGCCGCGGCGGCGACGGCGGCGGCGGGAACGGCATAGGGAATGATCTTGACCGTCGCGACCATCTGCCGGGCCTCGACGCGGGACCAGTCGGGCAGCGTGGCGAGCGTGATCGCCGGGTCCACCGCATTCAGCCGGTCGACCGCGGCGGCGTCGATGCGCAACACTCCTGCCGCGCGGGCAAAGAGGTTCACCCGCCCGGTGAACGGCGCGGAGACCGTCACGCCCTGCGCCTGCGGATCGGGCGCGAGCGCGCGGGCGACGGCGGCGGCCGCCTCGTCCTCGCCGAGGTCGCCCGGCTCGATCCGGGCCACGATGACCTCGGCCACGCCGGCCTCGGCCAGCGCCGCGATCTCCGCCGGCCCGAGCCGGCGGCCCTTCTTGAGCCGTGTGGCGCCGGCGGTCAGCGAATGGGCGAGGATGGCGCCCCCGGCCTCGGCGAGGGGAACGGGGCCGAAGCGCATGTCAGGGCCGGGTTTCCGGGCGCCGCAGCCGCTCGGTCGCCTGGGCGAGGATCGCGACGGCGATCTCGGAGGGCGTGCTCGCGCCGATGTCGAGGCCGACGGGGGCATGGATGCGCGCGACGTCCTCCGGCGTGAACCCGGCCTCGGCGAGCCGCGCGGCGCGTTTGGCGTGCGTCCGCGTCGAGCCGAGGCAGCCGAGGTAGAACACCGGCGCCCGCAGGGCCGCGGCGATGGCCGGGTCGTCGAGCTTGGGGTCGTGGGTGAGCGTCACCACGGCGGTGCGGGCGTCGAGCCCGATCTCCGCCAGGGCCTCGTCGGGCCACCCGTCGAGGAGCCGCATCCCGGGGAAGCGCGCGGGCGAGCCGAAGGCCGCGCGCGGGTCGATCACCGCCACATCGTAGCCGGCGAGCCGCGCCATCGGCGCCAGCGCCTGGGTGATGTGAACGGCGCCGACGATGGCCATGCGCAAGGGCGGGTTGTGCACGCCGAGGAACCACGCGCCGGCGAAGCCCGCCCGGTCGGCGGTGAGCGCGGCCGCGGCCTCGGGCCAGAGCGGATCGCCCGGTCCGGCGACGATGCGGCGCTCGCCGCTGGCGGGGTCGACGGCGTAGACGACCGCCCGCCGGGCGGCGCGGGCGGCGACGAGTTCGGCGAGCAGCGCCTCGGAGGGCCCCTCGCCGACGCCGACCGGCTCCACGAGAACCCGGATCGTGCCGCCGCAGGCGAGGCCGACCGCGAAGGCGTCCGCGTCGCTGACGCCGTAGGTGAGCGTCCGCGGCCTGCCGTCCGCCAGCGCCTCGAGCGCCTCGGCGACGACGGCGCCTTCGACGCAGCCGCCGGAGACAGAGCCTGCCATCTCGGCGTTGCCGGAGATCGCGAGCTGCGAGCCGGTTCGGCGCGGGGCCGAGCCCCATGTCTCGATCACGGTGGCGAGCGCCGCGCCCCGTCCCGCCCTCGCCCACGCGAGCGCGGCCTCGGGGATCGCGTCGGGGACGGCGGCGAGGTCAGGGATGCTCATGCGGTCCTCGTTCCTGGCTCCCGCCGGATATAGCGGCTGGCGGACGCGAAGCAAACGCCGCCGCCGACCGGGCGAGGGTCGCGGGATGCGCCAGACGGGTTGATTTTCGCGATGTTGCGCGCCTTATGGCGCGAGCGCCGGAGACTGCGATGCGTCCATTGCCTGCCTCTATCGACGAAACGAGGGATCTGCTCGCCGGGGCGGGCTACGTGGCCGGCCGCGGGCTCGCCACCGTCGTGTTCCTGAGCCTGCGGCTCGGGCGGCCGCTGTTCCTCGAAGGCGAGGCGGGCGTCGGCAAGACCGAGATCGCCAAGGCGCTCGCCGCCGCGCTGGGCCGCAAGCTGATCCGTCTGCAATGCTACGAGG
>NZ_JAGOID010000118.1 GCF_017995835.1 Amaricoccus sp. | reverse complement strand
CAGCCGGTCCCCGCGCCCGCCCCCCCCCCGACCGGCCAGCCGCGCGTCTGATACCGGCGAGTCTACCAGGCCGCCCGGCGCAGCACGGGCTAACACGCGTGATAGATAGGGTAACTACCTGAGTACAAACGATAAAAGCGTCAAAGGCCAAAAAGCGCCCGCGAGTCGTTTCATGAGCCCGCCGGTATGATTCGAATGCGCGGGAAATCCCGTTCATTGCGAGCGCGTTGAACCGCTGGCGCGGGGCGGATGGTGGCCGTTCCTTAAGGTTCGCCCGTCATTCAGGCGCGCATGCACGCCGCCAGAGCCGAAATCCCCGCCTCCGCCCCGACGCCGCCCGACGGCGCGGCGCTTTCCGAGAACGCACGCGCCGTCGCCGCCGGGTTGCGGCGGACGTCGCTGGCTCCGGGCGCAGTCTCCGGCGTCGGGTTCGGGCTCGACGCCGCGGCGGTCGCACTCGGGATCTGGGGCGGGCTCGTCGTGGCGGGCGCGGCGCCGCTCGGGGCCGCCGCCGTCGCGGCCGGCGCGGGGCTGGCGGTCGCCGGCGTCGTGGCGGTCGCGGGCGGGCACCGGCTGCGACGGCTCCGGCGCTTCGCGCGCGGCGCGATCGGGCCCATCGGCCTCGGGGCGGCGGCGGCCTGGCTCGTCGGCGCGGGCGCCCCCGGCGCGGCGCTGGCGGCGGCGCTCGCCCTGCCCGCGCGCGGCCTCGCCGCGGCCATGGCGGCGGCGGCGCTCGATTTCGGGCTGACAGAACGGCGCGCGGTGCTGGTCGGCGGCGGCGAGCGCGGCAGGGAGGCCATCGCCTCGCTCGCGGCGGCGGGGGCCGACATCCGGGTCTGCGGCGTCTTCGACGACCGCGACGACAGCCGCTCGCCGGCGGTGATCCGCGGCGTGCCGAAGCTCGGGACCGTGGCCGACCTCGTCGCCTTCGTGCGGGCGGCCGAGATCGACATGCTGATCGTGACGCTGCCGCTCGCGGCCGAGCGACGCATCCGCGAGGTTTTGAAGGCCGTCGAGGTTCTGCCGGTCGACGTCCGGCTCTGGGACTACGCCGACGATCCGGCGCTGCCGCGGCGTAACGACGCCCCTCGCAGCGGCGGGCTCGTCGAGCTGATGTCGCGGCCCCTGCGCGCGCCGCAGCGCGTGGCGAAGCGGGCGCTCGACGTCATCGGCGCGGCGGCGGCGCTGGTCCTGCTCTCGCCGGTGCTTGTCGCGACGGCGGTGGCGATCCGGCTCGACAGCCCGGGACCGGTGCTGTTCCGCCAGCCGCGCCACGGCTACAACCACCGCCCGGTCGAGGTCTGGAAGTTCCGTTCGATGCAGGCGACGGAATGCGATCCGGCGGCGCGCCGGGTCGTCGTCCGCGACGACCCGCGCGTGACGCGGGTCGGTCGCTTCATCCGGCGCTGGTCGATCGACGAGCTGCCGCAGCTCTTCAACGTGCTCCGGGGCGATCTGTCGCTGGTCGGACCGCGGCCGCATGTCGTCGGCGCCGTGTCGAGCCGGCAGGAAGCCTTCGAGGCGATCGTCGACGGCTACGCGGCGCGGCACAAGGTGCGGCCCGGCGTGACCGGCTGGGCGCAGATCCACGGGGCCCGCGGCGAGATCGCCGACCCGCAGGCGCTGCGCCGGCGGGTGGAGCTCGACCTGCACTACATCGAGAACTGGTCGCTCTGGCTCGACCTGCGCATCCTGGCGCTGACGCCGTTCCGGCTGGCCGGCGCCGAGGGCGCCTACTGATCCGCTGCAGCGGCCGGAGCCTCCGCGGCCGGCGCGAAGGCATGGACGGAGATGTCCTCCCAGCCATGGTAGATCATGTTGAGCGCGACATAGAGGATCACGAAGAGACCGGCCCAGCCGATCCAGCGGTGCCGGTTGAGGAGGCTGGCGATCCAGGACGCCGCGACGCCCATCAGCACGACCGAGAGCGCGAGGCCCATGATCAGCACGCTCGGATGCTCGTGCGCCGCGCCGGCGACGGCGAGCACGTTGTCGAGCGACATGGACACGTCGGCGACGATGATCTGGATCACCGCCTGGCGCAGGGTCTTGCGCGGGGCGCCAGCCGAGATGGTCCCGTCGACGTTGATGTCGGCCTCGGCGAGCGCCTCGACCGCGGCGGCCTCTTCCTTGTGGGAGACGCGCAGCTCCTGGTACATCTTCCAGCAGACCCAGAGCAGCAGCAGGCCGCCGGCGAGCAGCAGGCCGGTGATGGCGAGGAGTTGGGTCGCGACCAGCGCGAAGCAGATGCGCATGACCGTCGCGGCGAGGATGCCGATCATGATCGCCTTGCGCCGATGCTCGGCCGGCAACCCGGCGGCGGCCATGCCGATCACCACGGCGTTGTCGCCGGCGAGGACGAGGTCGATCATCACGACCTGGAAGAAGGCGCTCAGGAGGGCGGTATCGAACATGGGAGGCTCCGCGCGGACTGAGTCCCGTTAGCAGGACCGGGCCGCGGTCGCCAGACCCGAGCGGCCCCTGCGACGGCCCGGCGGCTCAGTCCGTGGCCGCGGCGCCGACGACATTGGCCCGCCAGAGCCAGTCGAAACGGCCGGTGAGCGCGCCCGGCGCGAGCCGCGAGGCGGCGCCGAGCGCGAGATGCGCCGCGCCGCGCAGCGCCGGATTCGCGAGGTGATAGACCCGGCCGGAGCGCGCGGCGGCGGTCTGGGTGCGGGTGGCGCGGGCGATGCGGCGATCCTCGTAGGCGGCGAGGCCGGCGGCCGGGTCGTTGCGCCGCGCGGCCAGTTCGGCGGCGAGCACCCAGGCGTCCTCGAGCGCCATGCTCGCCCCCTGGGCGAGGAAGGGCGTCATCGGATGACAGGCGTCGCCGAGGAGCGCGATGCGGCCCTTCGCCCAGGACCGCAGCGGCGGGTGATCGAAGAGCCCCCAGACGAAGCAGTCCTCGACGGCGGCAAGCAGCGTCGGGACCGGCTCCGCCCAGCCGGCGAAGGCGTGGCGCAGCGCATCCCGGTCGCCGGGCGCGCTCCAGCTCTCCTCGGTCCAGGCGGCGCGCTCCTCGACGGCGACGAGGTTCCAGACCGCGCCGCCGCGCAGCGGATAGGCGACGAGGTGGCGGCCCGGGCCCATGAACACCGTGGCGGCGCGCGGCAGCGGCGGCGCGCCGAAGCGACCGGCCGGGACAAGCGCCCGCCAGGCGGCGTTGCCGGTGAAGCGCGGCGACGTCCCGCCGAACTGCGCCCCGCGGATCGCCGAGCGGACGCCGTCGGCGGCGATCGCGGCGTCGGCATGCTGCGCCGCCGTCCCTTCGAGCCTGACCGGGCCTCCTGCGTCGGCGATGGCGGCGACCCGGCTGCCGAGGTGGATCGCGACGCCGGCCTCGGCGGCGGCGGCCGCGAGCGCGGCGAGGAGGTCGGCGCGGTGGACGTGCCAGTAGGGCCGGCCGTAGCGGGCGACGCATGTGGACCCGAGGGGCACGCGCGCGACCGGGCGGCCTGACAGCCCGTCGCGAAGCTCCACCGCCTCTGGCGCGGACGCGACCGCCTCCACCGCGTCGCGCAGGCCGAGCGCCTCGAGCACGGCGACGGCGTTCGGCGCGAGCTGCAACCCGGCGCCGACCTCGCCGAGCGCCGGGGCCTGCTCGTGGACGACGACGCCGAGGCCGCGCTGCGCCAGCGCGACGGCCGCCGCGAGCCCGCCGATCCCGCCGCCGATCACCGCGATCTCCATCCCTCGCCTCCCCTGCCGCCATCCGCGCCGATCCTAGCCGGGCGAGGGGCGGAGGCTCAATCGTCGGCGGCGGCGAGGAGGCGGGCGGCCTCGCGGCGGATGTCGCCGGCGCCGAGGACGAAGGCCTCGTCCGCGTAGCGCGCGCCGGCGGGCGCGAGGCCGGAAGCGGCGGCGGCGAGGGTGGCGGGGCTGCTGCGTATCGCGGCGATCATGCCGACGAGCCGGCCGCCCGCGTCGAACACCGGGCCGCCCGAGAAGCCGGGGCGCACGCCGGGCATCCGCACGATCATGCCGGGGCCGTAGGCGCCGAGCCGCTGGCGCGGGCCGATGACGGCGCCGGCGAGCTCCATCCGCGCGCCCGCCTGCGGCCCGCCGCTGGCGTCGACGCCCGCGGCGCGGACGGCGAGGCCGCGGCGCTCGTCGGCGTCCGTCGCGGGGACCGGCGCGACGAACCCGGCGGGCACGCGCAGCACGGCCAGATCCATCCTCGGGCTGACGGCGACCAGCCGCCCGGCGGCCGCAGCGCCCGGCGCAGCGAGCGCGAGCGGCGCGCCCGGTGCGAGGCCGGCGACGACATGGGCGTTGGTGACTGCGATTCCGGGCGCGATCAGGAAGGCCGAGCCCATGACCTCGCCGTTGCGCACCGTCGCGTGGTGGTCGATCGGCCCGCGCGCGGGGCGCGCCTCCGCGCCGGCCCAGACGCAGGCGGCGAACGCCGCCGCAACCGCAACGAGAAACCGCGCCGCCGGTCGCAGGCTCCCGCCCGCGTCGACGGCCCCCGACCGGAGAACCATGCGCCGCTCCACCCCGAGCGCCGGCCCCCCGGCCGGCGCCACCCGTGCCCACCCTGGCGGGCGCGGCCTTTCCGTCCGCCTAACGGCGGCGGCCGGCATGAATAAAGCGCAACGTTAACCGACGTTAACTAATTAGAGAGAAAGCAGAATCAATTTACGGTTGATTACGCGCGAAGGCCGCGGCAGGCCGCAGTCCTCTCGCCCGGCCGCCCTGGTTGAGGAAGACACCCGCATGCCCACGCCGCCCGTCCCCGGACACCTCCGCGCGCCGCTTCGCGCCCTGCTCCTAGTCAGCGCCTCGGTGCTCGCGCTCGGCGCGCCGGCGGCGGCCGACGGGCCCACGGGCGGTACGGTCGCCCGCGGCAAGGCGACGATCTCGTCCGCGACGGGGCGCACGACCGTCCGCCAGAGTTCCCGCCGCGCCATCGTCGACTGGAAGCGCTTCGACGTCGCGCGCGACCACACGGTCGTCTTCGACCAGCCAGGCCGGAAGGCCGCGACGCTGAACCGGGTCACGACCGGCGGGCGCAGCGTCATCGACGGCGCGCTGCGCGCCCCGGGGACGGTGGTGATCCAGAACCGCGCCGGCGTGCTGTTCACCCGCGGGGCCCGGGTCGACGTCGGCGGGCTCGTCGCGGCGAGCCAGGACATCGACGCGGCGCGCTTCCAGAAGCAGGGACGGCTGGTCATCGGCGGCGGCGAGGCGGCGGGCGCCCGCGTGACGAACGAGGGCAGGATCACCGTCGGCGAGAAGGGTCTCGCGGCGCTGGTCGGAAGCTCGGTCGAGAACGCCGGCGTCATCATGGCCAACCGCGGCACGGTGGCGCTGGCCTCCGGGGCGCGGACGACGCTCGACCTTGCCGGCGACGGGGTCTTTCGCATCGCCGTCGACGGCGATGGCGCCGGCGACGGCGCGGGCGTGAGCAATTCCGGGGTGATCGACGTCGGCCAAGGCCGCGTCATGCTCAGCGCCGGCGCGGCGTCGCGGGCGCTCGACGCGGCGATCAACACCACCGGCCTGATCCGCGCCACCTCCGCCAACGGCGCGGGCGGCGTCGTCGAGCTCGTTGGCCGCGGCGCCGGCGCGGTCCGCGTCGGCGGAACGATCGACGCTTCCGGCGCGACGCGCGGCGGCGACGTGACGGCTACCGGCGCACGGATCGAGATCGGCGCGGGCGCGGGCATCGACGTCTCCGGCGGCAAGGACGGCGGCCGCGTCCGGCTGGGCGGCGACCGGGGCGGCGCGGGCGATTTGCGCCGGGCCGACAGCGCGACGGTCGACAAGGGCGCCTGGATCCACGCGACCGGCGGCACGGGACGCGGCGGCGAGGTGACGCTCTGGTCGAATGGCCTCACCACCTTCGACGGCGTCATTCGCGCCGGCGGCGCCACGGCGGGCGGCTCGGTCGAGACCTCCGGCGCGACGGCGCTGACGATCGGGCTCGCGGCGACGGTCGAGGTCGGCGCCGGCGGCGACTGGCTCCTCGACCCGCGCGACGTGACGATCGTCTCCGGGGCAGGCGCGAGCGCCGGCGCAGGCGTGAACGGCCCGGGCGGAACCGGCGCCGGGCCCTATTTCATCAACGCCGGCACGATCGTCTCGGCGCTCAACGGCGGCGGCGACGTGACGATCACCACGTTCCAGCCCGCCTTCTCCCACGACGGCGACATCACCGTGGCGAACGGCCTGAGCTGGAGCGGCGCGGGCGACCTGACGCTCGACGCCGACGGCTCGATCCACGTCGCCGCAAACGTGCAGGCGACCGGCGCCGGCGGCCTGACGCTGCTGGCGCGCACGGGCGACGTCGAGATCGGCTCGGGCAGCGGCGCGCGCGTGGTGTCCACCAATACCGGCGCCCTGCGGCTGGAGGCCCGCGAGGGCGACGTGCGGCTGGAGCGCCTGAACGTCCAGCCGAACGGCATCCAGGTCCATTCCGCCTCCGGCGGCGTCGACGTCGTGGCGGGCGACGAGATCATCCTGCAGGGCGGCGCGTCCGGCGGTCGCTGGGTGCGCCTCGGGCGCGCCGGCGACGCCTCCGACGTCCGGCTCGACGCCAGGGCGATCCGCATCCGCGGCGGCTCGGCCGGCAACGCCTTCGCCGAGGTCGTCGCCGGCGCCGGCGGCTCGATCACCATGACCGCCGACGAGATCGAGGTCGCCAACGGCGTCGGCGACCAGGGCCGCATCCAGGCCGGCGACGGGGCCACGCTCACCCTTCTGGGCGAGCGGCAGGTCTGGAACGGCCCGGTCCGTTCCGGGACCGGCGGCAACAACGGCGGCGCCGTGGTGATCGCCGGCGACATCAGCGTCGGTTTCCAGCCGCAGTTCAGCCTGCTGCCCGACGCCGACTTCACGCTGCGCCGCGCCGCGCCCGGGGGCACGGTCTCGGCCTACGTCTCGACCGAGCCCTTCGCGGTCGACATCATCCCCACCCTGCCGAAGCCGAACTCGACGGGCCGGATCGACATCGACGCGCCGGTGACGGCGTCGCAGATCACGCTGGAGACCATCGCCGGCGTCCGCCTCGGTCCGCAGGCGAGCCTGACCGCGACCGGCGGCGGCGACGCCCTCGTGGTCGCGGCCGGGGCGCAGTTCCTGAACGAGACCCGCGCCGGAACCGGCACCTTCGCCCTCGACGACCCCGAGGGGCGCTGGCTCCTCTATGTCGACCGCTTCGACGGCGTCGACGGCCCTGCCCCGGGGCCGCGGGACTTTGACCTCTATGGCCGCAGCTACACCGCCGAGGGCCCGCTGGACCTCGGCTATGACGGGGACCGCATCGTCTATGGCGAGCGCCCGACGCTCACGCTGACCGGCGACGTCCTCGCCAAGACCTATGGCCAGAGCATCCCGCTCGGCTTCGGCGTCGACGGCTACACCATCGCCGGCCTTCGCCCCGGCGACAGCCTCACCACCGCGCTCGACGGCGCGCCGGTGGCCACCAGCGACGGCGCGAGCGCCTTCGCCCCGGCCGCCACGACGCCCTACGCCCTCGACATCGCCGCCGTCGCCTCGGCGCAGGGCTATCTCGTCGAGACGGTCGCCGGCGCCATCTCCGTCGGTCGTGCGCCGCTGACGGTTACGACGCTCGATGCGCGCCGGACCTATGGCGGCCCGGATCCCGATTTCCGCGCGGAGTACCGGGGCTTCGTCAACGGCGAGGGCAGCGCCGTCCTCGGCGGCCGGCTGCGCTTCGACACGAACGCAACGGCGGCGAGCGACGTCGGGGTCTATGGCCTCGCCGCCGCTGGCCTGACCAGCGGCAACTACGACATCGCCTATGTCGCGGGCGAGCTGACCATCGACCCCGCGCGGGCGAGCGTGCGGATCGCCGACCAGTCCCGCACCTACGGCTCCGCCGCGCTCGACGGCCGGGCCTTCTCGGTGACCGGCCTCGTCCTCGGCCAGGACGGGTCCGTCATCTCGGGCGAGGTGGCGACCGACGCGGCCGCGGCATCCAGTGTCGGAACCTACGCCATCACCGGCGGCGGCCTCGCCGCGAAGAACTACGTCCTGACCGTCGAGGGCGGCCGGCTGGAGATCGACCCCGCCCGGCTGAGCGTGGCGATCGCCGACCAGTCGCGCACGTATGGCTCCTCGGCCTTGGACGGCCGCGGCTTCACCGCCTCGGGCTTCGTCCTCGGGCAGGACGCGCGCGTCATCACCGGCGCGCTCGCCACCTCCGCTACCGCGACGTCGGACGTCGGCGACTACGCCATCACCGGCGGCGGGCTGGCGGCGGCGAACTACGTCATCGCCGCCGACCCAGGCACGCTCGCCATCGACCCG
>NZ_JAGOID010000028.1 GCF_017995835.1 Amaricoccus sp. | reverse complement strand
GCGGCGGCGCCGCCCGCCCCGCTTGGCCCGCTACTGCGCCATCTCGACGGCGGAGACGAGCTCCTGCGCCGCGGTGGCGCTGTCGTACTCGCCGTTGAACTGGGCGGTGACCACGTCGTACATGGCGTTCTTCACCGCCGCCGGGTTGGCGTGGCCATGCGCCATCGAGCCCAGCAGGTTGCCCGAGGCCGACGCCGCCTTCAGCTGCTCGTAGGCCTTCTGCCCGCAGGCGTCGAACTCGGCCACCGAGACGTCGGTGCGCGCCGGAACCGAGCCCTTGACCTTGTTGAAGGCGACCTGGAACTCCGGCGACATGATCGCCTCGGCCAGCGCCGCCTGCTCCGGCGACACCGCGCCGCCCTGGTCGAACATGACGAAGACGTCGGAGTTGAACGTCACCTGGCTCTCGGTCCCGGGGAAGCGGAAGCACAGGAAGTCCTGGTCCGGAACCTTGCCGGCGTTCAGGAACTCGCCCTTGGCCCAGTCGCCCATGAACTGGAACGCCGCCTCGCCGTTGATCACCATGGCGGAGGCGAGGTTCCAGTCCCGCCCCGAGAAGTTGTCGTCGACGAAGCCGCGGATCACCGTCATCCGGTCGAAGGCCTCGACCATGGTGTCCGAGCCCAGCGCCTCCGCGTCGAGGTCGATGAACGCCGCCTTGTAGAAGTCGGGGCCCCCGGTCGACATGACGACGGCGTCGAAGATCGTCGCGTCCTGCCAGGGCTGGCCGCCATGCGCGACCGCGACCTTGCCGGCGTCCTTGACCTTCTGCATCGCCGCGACCAGCTCGTCCCAGGTCGTCGGGACCGCGATGCCGAGCTCGTCGAGCAGCGGCTTGTTCGCCCAGACCCAGTTGGTCGAGTGCACGTTGACCGGCGCCGAGATCCACTTGCCGTCGTAGACGGTGAAGCGTTGCAGCGCCTCCGGCACCACCGCGCCCCAGCCGCCCTCCGTGGCGATCGGGGTGATGTCGGCGAGCACGCCGCCTTCCTTCGCCCAGTCGAGCGCGTCGAACCCCAGCATCTGCACCGCCGCCGGCGCGTTGCCCGCCGTCACCCGCGCCCGCAGCACCGTCATCGCCTGCGTGCCGCCGCCGCCGGCGACCGGCATGTCCTGCCAGCCGATCCCCTGCGCCTCCAGGTCCTGCTTCAGCACGTTGAGCGCCGAAGCCTCGCCCCCCGAGGTCCACCAGTGCAGCACCTCGACATCCGCCGCCACCGCCGCCCCCGCCGACAGCGCCAGTGCCGCCGCGCCCACAAGCCTCCAACACGTCGTCTTCATGGTCTTCCTCCGCTGTCTTTCCGTTTCTTGGACGGTCGGGCCCGCGTCATCGCGGTCGATCCGCCCGCGCAGGTTCCCCGTTTCGGCGGAATCCTCAAGCCCGAAGATGACCCGTGCTCACTCGACCGCGATGTGAAAGACTTGGCCGATCCACCAGTCGTCGTTCATCTCGGCGAGGTCGGGGCGATCGGCGCGCGGAAAGACCAGCTGCGCCGGGCCGAGATCGCCGATCCCGAGCGGGCGACCGTCACGGGCGGTGGCGAGCACCGCGCCGCGCCCGACGAGATCCGCCACCGACGCCTCGAGCGCGAAGCCGTCGATGGCGTGAAGGGTCACGACCGCGTTGTCGGCGTCGGTCGCGTCGGTCGCGCCGGCCGCGTCGAGCACGTCGGCGAGCGTCGGGCCGGTGAAGGTGACGAACGGGCCGCCCATGGGGAAATCGGTGCGAACCGTCGCCTGCGGCAGGGCGGCGAGCTCGACCGCGTCGAAGGCCCGGGCCTTGTCGAAGGCGATCTCGTTGAAGACGAAGAGCCTGTCCTCGGCGGCGTCCAGCGGCGCGCGGTCGGGATTGGCGATCGCGCCGCTCACCGTCACCAGCGCGGGACCCGCGACCCCGGCCGCGGGCTCGGCGGCAGACGCGAGGCCGCCGGCGAGCGCCGCCGCGCCGACGAGCGCCAGCGTCACGGCGAGGCGGCGCGCGGACGGGGTCATCGGCGTGTCTCCGTGCTTGCGTCCGGATCGGGAACATCGGGTGGATCGGGCGGGCGCGGGTCGCCCTTCAACCCGCAGCCGGCGAGCGTGGCGAGGACGAGCGCCAGCGCGAGCGCGGCCCTCATCCGAGGGCCTCCCGCCAACGGGCGACCTGGGCGCGGACCTGCGCGGGCGCGGTGCCGCCGTAGCTCGTCCGGCTCGCCACGGAATTGTCGACGCCGAGCACCTCGTAGACCTCGGCGGTGATCCCGGGATGCGCGGCCTGCATGGCGGCGAGATCGAGTTCGGGCAGGTCCGCCCCCGCCGCCTCGGCCGTCTTCACGAGCGCGCCGGTGACGTGGTGCGCGTCGCGGAACGGCAGGCCGAGGCGGCGGACCAGCCAGTCGGCGAGATCGGTCGCCGTCGAGAAGCCCGAGGCGGCGGCGGCGCGCAGCGCCTCCGGCCGGGGCTTCAGGTCGCGGACCATGCCGTCCATCGCGGCGAGCGCCAGCATCAGCGCGTCGGCGGCGTCGAAGACCTGCTCCTTGTCCTCCTGCATGTCCTTGGAATAGGCGAGCGGCAGGCCCTTCATGATCGTCAGGAGCGCCACGAGGGCGCCGATGATGCGCCCGGGCTTGGCCCGGATCAGTTCGGCGGCGTCGGGGTTCTTCTTCTGCGGCATGATCGAGGAGCCGGTGGAGAAGCGGTCCGACAGGGTCACGAAGCGGAACTGCGCCGTCGACCAGATCACCAGCTCCTCGGCGAGACGCGACAGGTGGACGGCGCAGATCGCGGCGGCGGCGAGGAACTCCAGCGCGAAATCGCGATCGGAGACGGCGTCGATCGAGTTGCCCATCGGCCGGTCGAAGGCGAGCGCCGCCGCGGTCATGTGCCGGTCGATCGGGAACGAGGTGCCGGCCAGCGCCGCCGCGCCGAGGGGGCTCTCGTTCATGCGGGCGCGGGCGTCGGCGAAGCGGCCGCGGTCGCGCGCGAGCATCTCGACATAGGCGAGCATGTGGTGGCCCCAGGTCACCGGCTGGGCGACCTGGAGGTGGGTGAAGCCCGGCATCACCATGTCCGCCCCCGCCTCGGCCTGTCCGAGGAGCGCGCGCATCAGCGTCTCGATCCCGGCGATGGCCGCGTCGGCCTGGCCGCGGACCCAGAGGCGGAAGTCGGTCGCGACCTGATCGTTGCGCGAACGGGCGGTGTGGAGCCGGCCGGCGGGCTCGCCGATCAGCGCCTTGAGCCGGGATTCCACGTTCATGTGGATGTCCTCGAGCGCCTTCGAGAACGGGAAGCCGCCGGCCTCGATCTCTGACAAGACCGTGAGAAGCCCTTCCCGGATCGCGCGCGCATCGCTATCGGTGATGACGCCCGTCGCCGCCAGCATGGCGGCATGGGCGCGGCTCGCCTCGACGTCCTGGGCGGCCAGACGCCTGTCGAAGTCGATCGAGGCGTTGATCGCCTCCATGACGGCGTCCGGTCCCGCGGCGAAGCGGCCGCCCCACATCGTGTTCGCGTCTCGGTTGTCGTCCATGCCGCCTCGTCCGAAAGGTCCCGCCTTGCCCCGCGCCCTCGCGATCCCGTTCGTCGTCTACACGCTCGCGCTGGGGCTCGCCAGCCCGGGAGGGGCGCAGGCGGTCGACGGCGAGGCCCGCGCCGAGATCGCGGCGCTGCGCGACGGGGACATGCGCAAGCTGACGATCCACGAGGAGCCGGTGGCGGCGCCGGATACGCCGTTCATCGGCGCCGACGGGGCCGAGACGACGCTCGCGGCCTCCAACGGCAAGGTGCGGCTCGTCAACTTCTGGGCGACCTGGTGCGCGCCGTGCCGCGAGGAGATGCCCTCGCTCGCCGCCCTGCGCGAGGCGATGGCGGGAGAGGATTTCGAGCTCTTGCTGATCGCGACCGGCCGCAACGATCCGGCCGCGATCAAGCGGTTTTTCGGCGAGATCGGGCTCGAGGGCGAGGCGACGGCGCTCGATCCGCAGAGCCGCCTCGCCCGCGCCGCCGGGGCGCCCGGGCTGCCGGTGACGCTGATCCTGAACCGCGAGGGCTTCGAGATCGCCCGGCTGATGGGCGAGGCCGACTGGAACGGCGAGAGCGCGCAGGCGATCATCGCAGCGCTGGCGGAGTAGCAGACCAAGCCCCTGACCTTGCGTCGAAAATCCGATGCACAGGGCATGCACGACCCATGCACAACCCGTATGCATGATTCGGGCGCACGGCAGTCGCCATGGGCGCCCGGCCTTCGGCGTCCGGGGGCCGGCGGCTACCCGATCGCCACCCGGCTGCGCGGGGTCCAGCGGGCGAGGATCCAGGCGAGGTCCGAGGGGGCGAAGGCGACGCAGCCGGCGGTCGGGAAGCGGGGGCGGCGCCAGGAATGCAGGAAGATCGCGCTGCCGCGACCGGGAGCGACCGGCGCGCGGTTCCAGTCGACGACGGCGACGAGGTCGTAGAGGCGGTCGGCGCGGAACATGCGCTCGTGGGAGAAGGCGCGCGGGCGGCGGACGAGGCGGTTGTAGTCGGGGTCGCGCGGGTCGTCCGACCACGCGTCGAAGGGGCGGATGGCGCGCGCGCCGGCCGGAGAGGCCCGGCGGTCGGGGCGCGCGCGGACTTCGTCGATGCGATGGCGGCCCACCGGGGTGATCCCGTCGCCCTCGGCGCGCTTCTCGCCGATCCCGCCCCGGCCGATGGCGCAGGGCAGGATCCGGCCGCGGAACCGCGCGCGCCAGCGTCCGACGCGGAGGTCCACGCCGCCGCCGCCGAGAAGGACGCGCGCGCCCGGCCTCAACGCGGGCGGCCCCAGAGGAACAGGCCGGCGCGGTCGGCGGCGGCGATGGTTTCCTCGCGGCCGAGGACCAGCACGCCGCCCGCCTGCACCACGATGCCGGCGAGGCCGGCCGCGGCGGCGGCGGCGATGGTGTCGGGGCCGATCGCCGGCAGGTCCATGCGCCAGTCCTGCCCGGGCTTCGGCGCCTTGAGGAGCACGCCGCGCGCCCCGGAGGCGTCGGGACGGAAGGCGCCGCCGGTGCGCGCGACGAAGGCGAGGAGTTCATCCGTCCCCTGCACCGATTCGACGCCGAGGCAGATCCCTTGCGCCACCACCGCCGCCTGCCCGACATCGACGGCGCCGATGGCCGCGACGATCGCCGCGGCGCGCGCGGCGTCGGCGCGGTCCGCCTCGGTGGGCTGCGCCCTGGTGGGAACGCCGGGCATGGCGACGAGCCCGTCGACGATCGCCTGGGCGGGAACGAGCAGGAACCCCTCGCCCTCGACGACCTCCGCGACGGCGCGGAGCGTGCGGTCGTCGCCGCCGCGCACGGCGCCAAGCACCTTGGGCGCGAGGCGCAGCATGGTGAGGTCGAAGCGCAGCGGGTTCAGGGTGGGGCGCGCCATGCCGCCGGCAAGGGTGACGGCGCGGCAGCCGGCGGCGCGGAGATCGGCGAAGAGGCGGCCGGGCTTCTCGAAGGCCGCCGTCACAACCGGGTGGCCATCGGTCCAGTCGAGCGGCACGCCTTCGAAGGCCACGACGCGATAGGCGCGGCCGCGGCGGGCGCAGTCCTCGGCGATCAGCCGCGGCAGGACGCCGCGGCCCGCGACGATCGCGAGCCCGCCCTCGGCCCCGGCCGTCATCAGGCCCGTGGGGTCAGGAACGAGCGCGAGCTGTCCGCGGCGATGAACTCCGCCACCTCGCGCACCAGCGCGTTGTCGGCGCGCGCCTCGGCGACCGCGGCGGCCCGCTCCTGAAGGCTGCCCTCGTCCGTCGCCTCGAAGATCTCGACGTAGGCGGCGCGCAGGCCGTGGATGGCGGCGCGGTCGACGCCGCGACGCTTCAGCCCGACGAGGTTCAGCCCGGCGAGATGGGCGCGGTCGCCGACGACCATGCCGTAGGGAATGACGTCGGCCGCGACCCCGGCCATGCCGCCGATCATCGCCCCGCGCCCGATCCGGCAGAACTGGTGCACCGCCGAAAGGCCGCCGAGGATGACGTTGTCCTCGACGATCACATGGCCCGAGAGGGTGGCGTTGTTCACGAGGATGACGTGATTGCCGATCTGGCAGTCGTGGCCGACATGGATCGACATCATCATCAGGTTGTCATCGCCGACGCGGGTGACGCCGCCGCCGCCCTCGGTGCCGGGGTTGAGGGTGGCGTACTCACGGATGCGGTTGCGGGCGCCGATGATCAGTTCGGTGTGCTCGCCGCGGAACTTCAGGTCCTGCGGGGCAGAACCGACGCTGGCGAAGGGCCAGATCTCGGTGCCGTCGCCGATGGTGGTGACGCCCGAGACGACGACGTGGCTGTGAAGCCACAGCCCCGTTCCCAGCCGCACCTCGGGGCCGATGACGCAATAGGGGCCGATGCGGCAGCCGGGGCCGATACTCGCGCCGTCCTCGACGACGGCGGTGGGGTGGATCTCGGCGCTCGGGTCGATCGCCATGGGTCAGTCCTTCAGCCGCTTGTCGTCGGGGGGTATGATCATCGCCGTGAACTCGGCCTCGGCGGCGAGGACGCCGTCGACCTTGGCTGCGCCGGTGAACTTCCAGACCTTGCCCCGCCCGCGCAGGATGGCGATGTGCAGTTCCAGCCGGTCGCCGGGGGTGACTGGCTGGCGGAACTTCGCGCCCTCGATGGACATGAAGTAGACGAGCGCTTCGCTGCCGACGAGATCGAGCGTCTCGACGACGAGGACGGCGGCCGTCTGCGCCATCGCCTCGACGATCATCACCCCGGGCATGACCGGGCGGATCGGGAAGTGGCCCTCGAAATGCGGCTCGTTCACCGTCACCATCTTGATGCCGACCGCCGAACGGCCCTTGTCGATGTTTACGACGCGGTCGATCAGCAGGAAAGGATAGCGGTGCGGGATCATCCGCTTGATGGCGAGGATGTCGGCTTGCCCCAGCGCGGGATCGATCGACAGGCTCATGGCCACTTCCCCCTCATTCTGTCGGTCCCGCCTCGGCGGGCGCCCCCGTCGGCTGCTCCTTCCCGGCGGGCTGCGGGGGCGGCAGGCGGTCGATCTCGGCGATCACCTCGTCGGTGACGTTGATCGACGTGTCGGCGAGGAGAACGCTCGACTCGTCGAATATCGCCAGGCCCCCGCGCCGTTCCATCAGCCCGACCAGCGCCGGTCCGACCGCAGCGTAGAACTGGCGGCGCTTCTGGTCAAATTCCGCCGCGAGGGCACTGGCGCGCTCGTCCTGCTGGCGGCGCGCCTCGACCACGCGGCGGTCGAAATCGTCGGCGAGCTTGCGGAAGGCGGCCGGGTCCATCTCCCGGCGCTTCTCGTTCAGGGCGCGCTCCTCCTCCTCGAAGGCGGCGTCGATGCGGCGCGCGTCGTTGCGGAGCGCGTCGCGCGCCGCGTCCTCCTCGGCGAGCAGCGCCTGGCCGCGCCGGGAGCCGGTCAGGATGCGCTCCTGGTTGACGTAGAGGAAGGTCGGGCCGCGCGTGTCGGGGAGGGTCGCGGGGCCGGCCCCGGGAGCGGGCGGCAGCGACTCGGGAAGCCTCGCGCCCGGCGCGGGGCGCGCCTGCGGCTGGAGTTCCTGCGCCGGCGCCGCCCCGCTGAGGAAGGCGACGGCGGCGGCGATGGCTGGCAAGGCCCGCGCCATCGCCTCAGAAGCGCGTCGCGACGGTGAACCGGAAGTTCTCGGTCTCGTCGGTGCCCTTGTCGCGCAGCGGCTGCGAGAAGTTGAAGCGCAGGGGCGCGAAGGGCGTCTCGACGAAGAGACTGATGCCGGCGGTGGCGCGCAGGTAGAAATCGCTGTCGACGTGGCCCATCGAGCCGGCGTCCTCGTCGAGGCCCCAGAGCGAACCGATGTCCGAGAAGACGCCGCCATAGATGCCGTACTGCGACAGCGGCCCGAGCGGGAAGCTGGCGTCGAGGCGCAGCACCGAGAGGAAGTTGCCGCCGAGCGGATCGTCGACCTCGCGGGTCTCCTGCGGCGAGGTGCAGTCCGGGTGGCGGTTGAAGCCGCAGACGTCGCGCGGGCCAACGCCGTTGCGGGCAAAGCCGCGGAAGCTGTCGCCGCCGGTGATGAATCGCTCGGTGACGCGCGAGCCGTCCTTGGCGAAGAGCGCCCCGCCCTCGAGCGTGGCGGTGAGCACCAGATCCTCGTCGAAGAAGCTCGTGTAGGCGCGCGCGGTGCCGCTGGTCTTGGAGTAGGTGGCGTCGCCGCCGAGGCCGGCGAACTCCTGGCTGAGGGTCAGGATGAAGCCCGCGGTCGGGTCGATCGGCGAGTTGCGGCGGTCATAGGTGTAGGTCGCGCCGAGGCCCGAGGCGATCTGCTTGCCCTGTTCCTCGGCGATGATCCGCGAGGTGTCGTTCTTCACGTCGAAGATGTCGGTCTGCTGGATGAAGTAGCGCAGTTGCAGCCGGCCGTTCTCGCTGAGCGGGAAGCCGACGCGCGGCACGAAGCCGATGTCGCGGGTCTTGTAGGCGGTCTCGTTGTAGTTGCGGTCGCGGTAGAAGACGTTGAACCCGCCGAGCAGGTCGCGGTCGAAGAGCGCCGGCTCGACGAAGGTCAGGTCGACGTTGGTGAACTCCGTGCTCGCGGTCAGCGCGGCGGAGACGGTCTGGCCGCGGCCGAGGAAGTTGCGCTCGGTGATCGAGATCTGCACCGCGGCGCCTTCGGAGGACGAGAACGAGCCGCCGAGGTTGAGGCTGCCGGTCGGCTGCTCCTCGACCTCGACGGTGACGAGCGCGCGGCTCGGCGAGGTGCCCTCGTTGACGCCCACGGTGACGGCGGAGAAGAACTCGAGCGCCTTGATGCGGTTCTCGGCGTCGCGAATCTCGCGCGCGTTGAAGGCGTCGCCCTCGACGACGTCGAACTGCCGCCGGATCACCCGGTCGAGCGTGCGGGTGTTGCCGGTGATGTCGATGCGCTCGATGAAGACGCGCTGGCCCTCGACAAGCTCGAAGACGATGTCGACGGTCCGCGCCGCCTCGTTCTTGGTGACGCGCGGGCGCACGTCGAGGAAGGCGTAGCCCTGCTGGCCGGCCTGGAACGCCAGGCGCTCGACGACGCGCTCCACCAGCTTGGCGTTGTAGACCCCGCCGCCGAGCACCGGCCCCAGCAGCGGCTCGAAGTCGGCCGGGTTCAGGCCCGGCACCGAGGAGGCGACGCCCATCTCGCCGAAGTCGTAGCGCTTGCCTTCCGAGACGACGAAGGTGACGAAGAAGCCGTTGCGCTCCGGCAGCAGCTCGGCCGCCGCGGAGCGGACGGTGAAATCGACGAAGCCGCGCTCGAGGTAGAACTGGCGCAGCTGCTCGCGGTCGACCTCGAGCCGGTCCTGGTCGTACTGGCCGGACCCGAACACGGAGCTGAGGAGGTTGGCCTGGCTGGTGCCGACCACGCGCCGCAGGCGGTTGTCGGAGAACACCTCGTTGCCGACGAAGTTGACCCGCTGCACCCGGGTCGGGCGGCCCTCGACGATCTGGAAGACGAGGTTCACCCGGTTCTCGGGCAGGCGGATGATCACCGGCGTCACTTCCGCGCCATAGCGGCCGGCGGCGCGGTAGGCGTCGATGACGCGCTGGGCGTCGGCCTCGGCCGCGGCGGCGGAATAGGCGCGGCGCGAGCGCAACTCGATCGCCTCGGCGAGTTCCTCGTCCTCGAGCGAACGGTTGCCCTCGAAGGCGATCTGGTTGATCGAGGGGTTCTCCACGACCGTGATGACGAGTCGGCCGGCCTCCGGCATCACCGTCACGTCCTCGAAGAGGCCCGTGTCGAACAGGCGGCGCACCGCGAGGTTCATCTGCTCGGGGGTGACCGCCTGGCCGGGCTGGATGCCGGCGAAGACCCGGATCGTCTCGGCCTCGATGCGGTGGTTGCCGGCGACGTCGACGCGGCTGAAGGTCGCGACGCCCTGCGCCTGCGCGGGCGGCGGCGCGAGAAGAAGAACCATCACCGCCAGCAAGGCGACCGCGCGGCTCACCGCATGGCCGACACGTCGCACGCCTCCGCGCTGGTCCATCGCCTGTCGCCCTTCTGCCCCGGCGGGCGGTTCGACCGCCCTGTTTTCAACTCACCATTCGCATGATGTCGTTGTAGGTAGCGAATACCATTAGTAGCAGGATCAAGCCAAGACCAATCGACATCGCGACCTGCATCGCCCGTTCGCTCGGCGGACGGCCACGCACCGCCTCGATCAGGAAGGCCACGAAGTGGCCGCCGTCGAGGATCGGGATCGGAAAGAGGTTGAGAAGCCCGATCGCGGTGGAGATCACCCCGATCAGCGCCACGAAGCTGACGACGCCCTGGCTCGCCGTCTCTCCCGAGATCTGGGCGATGCCGAGCGGACCCTGGAGGTTGTCCGCCCCGAGCGTGCCGGCGACGATGTGGCGCAGGCCGTTCAGCGACTGGACGATCACCATGCCGACGCGCTCGACGCCGAGCCAGAGCGCCGTCCAGGGCGCGGGCGTCTCGGTCATCGGGAGATAGAGCGAGGCGCCGGCGACGCCGATCATCACCCGCCGCTCGAAGCCGCCCTGGCCGTCGCCGGTGTCGCGCTCCTTCGGCGTGATCGACATCGGCATGGTGGCGCCGTCGCGCCAGACCTCGATCTCGATCGCCACGCCGCCCGAGGCGAGCACGGCCTGGCGCAGTTCATCGAACGAGACCAGCGGCTTGCCGGCCACGCTGAGGATGACGTCTCCGGGCAGGAGCCCCGCTTCGCTCGCCGGGGAGAGCGGCTCGATCCCGGTGACGAGCGGCGGCATGGCGTAGGGCGCCTCGACGGTCAGCCGGTCGCCTCCGCGCTCGACGGTGAACTCCATCGGGCCCGGCGCCGGCATTTCGCTCGCGGCGGCGTAGATGTCGCGGATGTGCTCGACCGGCCTGCCGTTGACCGCGACGACGAGGTCGCCGGGACGGAGCGGCTGGTCGACGTTCGGCAGGGCCTCGATCTCGCCGAGGATCGGCTGCTCGGTCGGCACGCCCTGGCCGAGCGCGAGGCCGGCGAACACCACGACGGAGAGAACGAAGTTCGCGAACGGCCCGGCGAGCACCGTCAGCATCCGCCGCCCGACGCTGGCGCCGTGGAAGGTCTGCGCGCGCTCCGCCGCGCTCATGCGGCCGAGGCTCTCCGCGTCGGCGCGGCTCGCGCCGTCGCTGTCGCCGTGGAAGCGCACGTAGCCGCCGAGCGGCAGCGCCGCGACCTGCCAGAGGGTTCCGCGCCGATCGCGGCGCGACCAGAGAACGGGGCCGAAGCCGATCGAGAACACGTCCGAGCGGATGCCGCACCAGCGGGCGACGATGTAGTGGCCGTACTCGTGGACGAAAACGACGATGCCGAGGACCACCACGAAAGGCAGCGCCGTGGCCAGAAACCCGCCGAAGAACGGAATGCCTGCGATCAGTTCCATGCGCCCATCCTTGCCCCGGTCGCGGCCAGCGCATGAGCTTCGCGCCGCGCCGCGGCGTCGAGCGCCGTCACGTCGTCGAGCCCGTAGGCGCCGCCCGCACGGGCGGCCTCGGGCCCCAGTCTCGTCATCACATGTTCGACGACCCCGGCCATGTCAAGAAACCCGATCCGGCCGGCGATAAACCGGTCGAGAGCGGCTTCCTTGGCGGCGTTCAACACCGCGCCGGCGAGCCCGCCGAGCGCCTGCGCCTCGCGCGCGAGGCGCAGGGCCGGAAAGCGGTCGGGGTCCGGCGCCGCGAAGTCGAGCCGGGCCACGGCCGCGAAGTCGAGCCGGCGCACCGGCAGCGGCGCGCGATCCGGCCAGTTGAGCGCGAAACCGATCGCGCCCTTCATGTCCGAGGGCCCGAGCTGGGCGAGGATCGAGCCGTCGCGGAACCCGACCATGGAATGCACGACGGATTGCGGGTGGACGACGACCTCGACCCGGTCGCCCCCGACGTCGAAAAGGTGGGTGGCCTCGAGGATTTCCAGAGCCTTGTTGAACATGGTCGCGCTGTCGATCGAGATGCGCTGGCCCATGCTCCAGTTCGGGTGCGCCACCGCCTCGGCGAGGGTGGCCCGCGCCATGCGCTCGCGCGTCCAGTCGCGGAACGGCCCGCCCGAGGCGGTGAGGATCACGCGCTCGACCTCCGCACCGCGCTCGCCGCGCAGGCACTGGAAGATCGCGCTGTGCTCGCTGTCGACCGGGATCAGCGTGGCGCCGCCGGCGGCGCAGGCGCGCTTGAGCAGGTCTCCGGCGCAGACGAGGCTCTCCTTGTTGGCGAGCGCCAGCACGCCCCCCCGCGCCGCCGCGGCGAGGCTGGGCGCGAGGCCGGCGGCGCCGACGATCGCCGACATGGTCCAGTCCGCGGGCTCGGCCGCGAGCGCGGCGATTGCGTCCGCCCCGGCCAGCGCCTCGACGCCCGAGCCGGCGAGCGCGGCGCGGAGGTCGGCGTGGCGGGTCGGATCCGCCGTCGCCGCGGCGCGCGCCCCGAGCCGGCGGGCGATGTCGGCGAGCCCGGCGATGTCGGTCGCGCCGGTCACGGCCACGACGTCGTAGGCCTCCGCGCCGCCCTGCGCCTCGAGGAGCGCCACGGTGTTCCGCCCGATCGAGCCGGTGGCTCCGAGGATGCTGACCCGCCGCCGCGTCACGGGATGACGCCTCCGCCGAGAAGGCCCCAGAGCGCCGTGAACCAGAGGGCGCCCATGATCGCGTCGAGCCGGTCCATCACCCCGCCATGACCGGGGATGAGCCGGCTGGAATCCTTGAAGCCGAAGCGCCGCTTGACCGCGCTCTCGAGGAGGTCGCCGGCCTGGCTCGCCACGGCCATCGCCCCGCTCAGCGCCCCGAGGCGCGCGGCGGGCCAGCCGAGGACGAGCGCCACGGCGACGCCGGCGAGGACGGCGGCGGCGAGCCCGCCGAGCGCGCCGGACCAGGTCTTGCCGGGGCTCACCGCTGGCCAGAGCTTCGGCCCGCCGACGGCCCGGCCGACGAAATAGGCGCCCACGTCCGCCGCCACGACGACCAGCACCAGCCAGACCGCCAGCGCGAGGCCGGTCCCCGGCGTGTCGCGCAGCGCCACGGCGAAGCACATGGCGAGGCCGACGTAGACGAGCCCG
The DNA here is from genome assembly GCF_017995835.1 of Amaricoccus sp. Classification (GTDB taxonomy): domain Bacteria; phylum Pseudomonadota; class Alphaproteobacteria; order Rhodobacterales; family Rhodobacteraceae; genus Amaricoccus. The sequence goes on along the minus strand of NZ_JAGOID010000028.1, from coordinate 18,635 downwards.
GCCGCGAGCCAGCTCCGGCCCTTCGGGGCGAGCAGGGCGACGGCGAGAACGCCGATGGCGACGACCGCCGCGCCCGCGGGCAGGCCCTTGATCAGCGTGGCGACCACCGCGCCGGCGCCGGCCACGACCAGCACGACCATCGGCGCGGCGTCGATCCCGCCGATTCCGGTCACCATCCGATGCAGTTCCCACAGCATCAGCGCCGCGGCGAGCGCCACGAGGGCGGCGAAGGCGGCGGCGCCGAGCCAGACCGCGGCCAGCCCGATCACGGCGAGCGCCAGCCCCGAGGCGAGCCGCGCGCCGAGATCGCCGAAGCGCACCGGCCGCGGGGCGGGATCGCTCATCCGGCCACGGCGCCGAACCTGCGCTCGCGCCGGCCGAAGCCGCGGACCTGCGCCGCGAACATCTCGGCGGTGAAGTCGGGCCAGCGCGCATCGACGAAGGCGAACTCGGAATAGGCCGACTGCCACGGCAGGAAGCCGGACACGCGGTATTCGCCCGAGGTGCGCAGGATCAGGTCCGGATCGGGCAGGCCCGCGGTGTCGAGATGCGCCTCGATCGTCTCGGGCGTCACCTCGTCGGCGGCCAGCGTCCCGGCGCGGACGGCCTCGGCGATGCGCCGGGTCGCGCGCAGGATCTCGTCGCGGCCGCCGTAGTTGATCGCGACGGTCAGGTGCAGCCGGTCGTTGTCGAGCGTCTGCGCCTCGAGCCCGCCCATCAGCGCCTGAAGATCGGCCTCCAGCCGCTCGCGGCCGCCGATGAAGCGCACCCTCGCGCCCTCGGCGACGAGCCGGGCGCCCTCCTTCTTGATGTAGCGCCGGAACAGGCGGAACAGGCCCAGCACCTCGGAGGCGGGGCGCTTCCAGTTCTCGGTCGAGAAGGCGAAGAGCGTCAGGTGGGTGATGCCGAGATCGGGGCAGCTCTCGACGATCTCGCGGACGCGCTCGGCGCCGCGCTTGTGCCCGGCGAGCCGCGGCAGGCCGCGGCTCTCGGCCCAGCGGCCGTTGCCGTCCATGATGATCGCCACGTGCGCGGGGCGCGGACCTTCCCCGGCCGGCTCGCGCGGGGCCATCAACTCGTACATCTCCAACTCCAGAACAGCGAGCGACCGTCGCTTCAGATCTGCATTATCTCGTCTTGCTTGTGTGCGAGCGCCGCGTCGATCTTCCTGATCGCCGCGTCGGTCAGCTCCTGGACCTCGTCGTGCCACATCTTGTGGTCGTCCTCGGCCATGCCGGCGGACTTCGCCTTCTTGAGCATGTCCATGCCGTCGCGGCGCACGTTGCGCACGGCCACGCGGGCGTGCTCGGCGTACTGGCCGGCGACCCTGGTCAACTCGCGCCGCCGCTCCTCGTTGAGTTCCGGGATGGGCAGTCGCAGGATGGTGCCGTCCATCTGCGGGTTGATGCCGAGACCGGAGTTGCGGATCGCCTTGTCGACGGCGTTCACGAGGCTCTTGTCCCAGACGTTCACCAGCACCATGCGCGGCTCGGGAACCGTGATCGTGCCGAGCTGGTTTATGTGCGTCGGCGAGCCGTAGGCCTCCACCGTCACCGGGTCGAGCATCGAGGCCGAGGCGCGGCCGGTGCGCAGCGAGGCGAATTCGTTGCGGAGCGAGGACAGCGCCCCCTCCATGCGTTTCTCGATGTCGTCGAGATCGATCTCGGTGTCGGTCATGGGCTCCCTCGCCTCTCAGCCCGGCTCGACGATGGTGAACCGGCCCCGTCCCTCCACCACGCCGGCGAGGCCGTTCGGCTCGTCGAGCGAGAAGACGATGATCGGCAGCCGGTTGTCGCGCGCGAGCGCGATCGCCGAGGCGTCCATCACCATCAGGCGCTTTTGCAGGACGGTGTCGTAGCTCACCCGGTCGTAGCGCCGGGCGTCGGGGTTCTTCTTCGGATCGCTGTCATAGACGCCGTCGACCTGCGTGCCCTTGAAGATCGCCTCGCAGGCCATCTCCGAGGCGCGCAGGGTCGCGGCGGTGTCGGTGGTGAAATAGGGGTTGCCGGTTCCGGCGGCGAAGATCACCACCCGCCCCTTCTCGAGGTGGCGCACGGCGCGGCGGCGGATGTAGGGCTCGCAGATCTGGTCCATCGGGATCGCCGAGACGACGCGGGTATAGACGCCCCGCGCCTCCAGCGCCGACTGCATGGCGAGCGCGTTCATCACGGTCGCGAGCATTCCCATGTAGTCGGCGGTGGTGCGCTCCATCCCCTGCGCGCTGCCCTGCAACCCGCGGAAGATGTTGCCGCCGCCGATCACCATGCAGATCTCGACGCCGAGCGCGTGCAGCCCGCGGACCTCGGCGGCGATGCGCTCGACGGTCGGCGGGTGCAGCCCGTACTGCTGCGGCCCCATCAGCGCCTCGCCGGAGATCTTCAGCAGGATCCGGCGGTAGGCCGGTCGGGGGCGCGGGGCCGTCATGCTCGCCACGCCATCCGTCATGTCCTGCCTCGTCCTGCTGCGACCGCGCGCAAAATGGCGCAAGCGTCCGGGAGTTTCAACGCCGAATCCGGGTCGAGTTCACGGCCGGCGACACAACCGGTTGCGCCGCCGACAGCGAATCCGCTCAACGACCGGCGGTCTTGGCCACCTCGGCCGCGAAGTCCTCGGTCTCCTTCTCGACGCCCTCGCCCACGGCGAGCCGCGCGAAGGCGACGACCTCGACGCCGGCCTCCTTCGCCGCCTGGCCGACCGTGGTGTCGGGATTGATGACGAACTTCTGGTTGAGGAGCGTGACCTCCTCGTAGAACTTCTGCATCCGCCCGACGATCATCTTCTCGATCACCGCCTCCGGCTTGCCGCTCTCGCGGGCCTGCTCGGTCAGCACGTTCTTCTCGCGCTCGATCACGGCCGGATCGAGATCCTTCTCGGAGAGAGAGGCCGGCGCGGTCGCCGCCACGTGCATGGCGATCTGCTTGCCGATGCCGTTGTCCGCGCCCTTCAGCGCCACCAGCACGCCGATCTTGCCGAGGTTGTCGGCGACGGCGTTGTGGACGTAGGACGCGACCGTGTCGCCCTCGACCGCGATCATGCGGCGCAGGTGAAGGTTCTCGCCGATGGTGACGATCTTCTCGGTCACCGCCTCCTCGACGGTCTTGTCGCCGAGCTTCGCACCCTTGAGCGCCTCGATGTCGGCGCAGCCGGTCGCGACCTGGGCGATCGCGCGCACGATCTCCTGGAAGTCCGAGTTGCGCGCCACGAAGTCGGTCTCGGAGTTCACCTCGACCGCGACGCCGACGCCGCCCCTGACCGCGACGCCGACAAGGCCCTCGGCCGCGGTGCGGCCCGACTTCTTCGCCGCCTTGGCGAGGCCCTTGGTCCGCAGCCAGTCGACGGCCGCCTCCATGTCGCCGTTCGTCTCGGTCAGCGCCTTCTTGGCGTCCATCATGCCGGCGCCGGAAACGTCGCGCAGTTCCTTGACCATCGTCGCGGTGATCGACATGCCCGCTCTCCTTGTTCTTGCTATGGAATCGGCGCCGCGGGCCCCTCGGTCGGGGCCCGCGGCGCAAACTTGAAGGCGGTCGGGCCTCAGCCCTCGGACTCGACCGATTCCTCGATCAGCGCATCCTCGACCGGGCCTTCCTCGAGCCCGCCGATGTCGACGCCGGCCGCGCCCATCTGGGCGGCCATGCCGTCGAGCGCCGCACGCGCGATCAGGTCGCAGTAGAGCGCGATCGCGCGGGCCGCGTCGTCGTTGCCCGGGATCGGGAAGCTGATGCCGTCCGGCGACGAGTTGGTGTCGAGCACCGCGATCACCGGGATGCCGAGCTTCTTGGCCTCGAGCACCGCGAGATCCTCCTTGTTCGTGTCGATCACGAACAGCAGGTCCGGCACGCCGCCCATCTCGCGGATGCCGCCGAGCGACTGCTGGAGCTTGGACTGCTCGCGCTCGAGCCCGAGCCGCTCCTTCTTGGTCAGGCCCTCGGCGCCGGCGGCGAGCTTCTCGTCGATCGACTTCAGCCGCGCGATCGACTGGGAGACCGTCTTCCAGTTGGTCAGCGTGCCGCCGAGCCAGCGGTGGTTCATGTAGTATTGCGCCGACCGCTCGGCGGCCTCGGCGACGGCCTTCTGCGCCTGCCGCTTGGTGCCGACGAAGAGGATGCGCCCGCCCTTGGCCACGGTGTTGCGCACAGCGAGCAGCGCCTGGTCGAGGAGCGGCACGGTCTGGGTGAGGTCGATCACGTGGATGCCGTTGCGGGCGCCGTAGATGTACGGCCCCATGCGCGGGTTCCAGCGGTGGGACTGGTGGCCGAAGTGGACGCCGGCTTCGAGAAGCTGACGCAAGGTGAACTCGGGAAGAGCCACGGCAGTATTTCCTTTCCGGTTTCGCCGCGGCGGGGATTGGGCCTGTCGGCCAACCGGTGGACGCGCGGGGATGTCTCCCCCGGGGCGCCCGAGCCCCGCCTGTGGATTTAGAGTGGCGCGCACATAGCCCCACTCGGCCCGGGATGCAAGCCGCGCCGCGCGCCTGTCACGAGATCCGCCGCCGCCGCGGCACGAGCCCCGACCCGTGCGGCCGTGACCGGGCTCCGCCCTCGCCGCGCCCCCGCAAGGCCCCCCGCGGCCCTAGTCGCTCGACAGGGCGTCGCAGCTTTCGTCGTCGCCGATGCCGGTGCACTCCATGCCCGGGATCCGCGAGGCGGTGGGCGGCTGGTCGTCGTCGCCGATGATCGCGTCCCGGTCGTAGCCGACGGCGGGCATCCCCATCATCTCCTGGACTTCCTCGGAGTGCTTGCGCCAGGCCGCGTCGTCGGCGGCGTCCTTGCGGTCCTGCCGCGCCTGTTCGCGCTCGGCGGTGCGCTGGTCCTGCGCCGCCTGCCACGCGGCGCGGTCGGCGTCGCCCTGACGCTCCTGCGAGGCGGTGCGCATGCACCGGGCCATTTCCTCGCTGCCCGGGGCGAAGCCGGCGGCGGCGCATCTGGCGCTGTCGTCGGCCACCGGGTCCGCCGGCGGCGGCGCGTCGCAGGCGGCCAGCGCGAGACACGCTCCGAGCATCAGGACAACGCGCATGGGTTTTCCCCTCGCCTCACTGTTGCCGGGTATAGGAACCACATGCCGCAATCCCGTCAACCGCGCAGATCGAGGCGGAAACGCCGCACGCTCACCCGCGCGCTGCGGGCGCGCGCATCAGCACCCAGTCCGCGCCATGACCGCTCCAGCCGTCAGCGATCGCGATCGCCTCCCGCGCCGCCTCGGCGAACCCGCAGGCGCGGTAGAGCACAATCGCCCCGGCGTTGGCGTCCGCGACGATGAGGCTCAGCCCCGCCGCGCCCGCCGACCGCCGCGCCGCCTCGGCCATCAGCGCCCGTCCGACGCCCCGTCGCCGGAAGCGGGGACAGACCGCAACGGCGTTCACGTACTGCGTCCCCACCGCCAGGTTCTCCAGCGCCTGCAACGGCCGGAAGAGCGCCGGCAGCCCCTCGACGGGCTCCGCCGCCGCGATGCGGTAGGTGACGAGCGCCCCCGCCACCGCGCCGGCCGCCTCGGCCGCCACGGCGTTGCGCCACGAGAACGCCCCCTCGTCGCGCGCCGCCCGCCGCGCGCCGACGGCCATCGGATCCTCGCCCGGCCCGGCCATCCCCGCCCAGACATGCCGCGCCAGCCCCTCGCCCGCGAGGTCGATCAGCCGCGCGAGATCGGCGGCGTCCTCGCGCCGCGCCGGCCGCAGCCGGACGGGCTCAGGCCGCGCGGGCATGGCCGTGGCACGCATGGCCCGCCGCGCCGATGTGGCGGTGGTCGGTGCCGCAGCAGCCGCCGAGCACCCGCAGTCGCGGCAGTCGCGCGCGCAGCCGGCGATAGTCCTCGCCGAACTCCGCCGGGTCGCCGTCGTCGAGCTCGGGCGCCTCGTCGAGCTCGGCGTGGCTCATCTTCGAGGCGTTGGCGCGCACGCCGCCGATCCGCTCCAGCCAGGCCTCGCCGGCGAGGCAGTCCTCGAAATGCGTCGGATGGGCGCAGTTGACCATGTAATAGGCCGGATACGCCTCCGTCGCCGCGTCGCAGAGCGCGATGGCCTCGGCGAGCGTATGCCCCGAGCGCAGGCGCCCGTCCGTCTCCACGGTGAACGAGACCACCGCCGGGATCCCCGCCGCCCGCGCCGCGCGCGCCACGCCGATCCCCTCCTCGGGATAGGTCATGGTGATCGCCGTCACCAGATCCGCCCCCGCCTCGGCGAAGACCCGGACCTGCCGGCCGTGATAGGCCTCCGCCTCGTCCGCGCTCATGCTCACCTCCGGGGCGTAGCCGTCGCCGCGCGGGCCGACGCAGCCGCTCACCACGATCGGGCCGGCCGCCGTCTCCTCCGCCGCGCGCAGCGCGAGGAGGAACTCGATCCCCGCCGCGTTGATCGCGTCGAGCGCCTCCGCCCCGTAGCCGAGCGCCGCGCCCCATTCCGGGTTCGACCGCCAGGTCGCCGACTCGAGCACGAGCCCGCTCCCGTGCGCCCGGGCGAGCGCCACGTAGGGCGTGAAATACGCCGAGAGCTCGCGCCGCCCCTCCTCGGTGCCGAGAAGTTCGAAGGCCGCAAAGCTCCTGAGTTCCACTCCCTGATGGAAGATCAACGTGGTCTCGATCCCGCCATCTGCGAGGAACATACTTTCGCCCGTCTGCGGCAGCGCGTGCCGATACTTCGCCTTTGCCATAACGTCCTCCATCGTTCGTTGATGGCGCATGATCCCCATTCCGCGGTGGAGGCGATAGCCGTTTTGCGGTACAGTGGGTGCGCTCTCTGGAAACCGGAATTGTTCCAAAGGCATGGCCGCGCGCGCCCTTGCGGCGGCGGCCCGTCCCGATGGGGAGACTGCACCATGGGTACAGTTGAGAGCCTTGCGAAAGCCCGTCCCAGCCCGGCGCGCACGCGCATGCTCGACGTCGCGCTCGCCGCGATCCTGTCGAAGGGCTTCGACGCCACCACCATCGAGGAAATCGTCGCCGGCGCCGAGGTCACCCGCAGCGGCTTCTTCTATCACTTCCGCGACAAGAACCAGCTCGCCCGCGCCCTGCTCGAGCGTTACGTCGAGGAGGACGACCGCATCCTCGACGACGTGTTCCGACGCGGCCACGAGCTTTCCGACGACCCGCTCCAGGCCCTGCTGATCTCGCTCCGCCTGTTCGCCGAACTGTTCGGCGACATCCCGAACGGCCATCCCGGCTGCATGGTGGCGACGATCTGCTACCAGGAGCGGCTCTTCGACGCCGAGGTCCGCACGCTCAACCGCGAGGCGACGCTCGGCTGGCGCCGCCGCTTCCTCGGCGAACTGGAAGGCGTGGCGAGGCGCTATCCGCCGCGCGACGCGGCCGATCTCTCCGATCTCGCCGACATGATCTCGACCGCGGTCGAGGGCGGCATCGTCATGGCCAAGGCGACGGGCGACCCCGCCCTGCTGCCCCGCCAGATCCTGCTGCTGCGCTCGTACTTCAAGCTGCTGTTCACGCCTGCCTGACGCCGATTGCGCCGGGATCGTCCTTGATGCCCCTCGACGCCCACCGCCTGCCCGAACCATTCGCCGGCTGGTTCGCGGCGCGCGGCTGGACGCCGCATCCGCACCAGCTCGCGCTTCTCGCCCGCGCCGCCGACCCGGCGACGCTGCTGATCGCGCCGACCGGCGGCGGCAAGACGCTGGCGGGCTTCCTGCCGTCGCTCGTCGAGCTCGGGGCCGCGCCGCCGCCGGGGCTGCACACCCTTTACGTCTCGCCGCTCAAGGCGCTCGCCGCCGACATCCGCCGCAACCTCGCCCGGCCGGTCGCCGAGATGGGCCTCGACATCCGCATCGAGGACCGCACCGGCGACACCGGGGCCACCGCCCGCGCCCGCCAGCGCGTCGATCCGCCGCACATCCTGCTGACCACGCCCGAGAGCCTCGCGCTCATGCTGTCCTATCCCGAGGCGCCGGCGATCTTCGCCAGCCTGTCGCGCGTCGTCCTCGACGAGATCCACGCGCTGGCCGAGAGCAAGCGCGGCGACCAGCTCGCGCTCTGCCTCGCCCGGCTGCAAGGGCTCGCGCCCGCGATGCGCCGCGTCGGGCTCTCCGCCACCGTGGACGATCCGCCGGCGCTCGCCCGCTTCCTCGGCGGCGGCGCGCGCGTCCTCGCCGCCGACCCCGGCCCCGACCCCGACATCGCCATCCTCGAGACCGAGGCGCCGCCGCCCTGGGCCGGCCAGGGCGGCCGCCACGCCGCCCCCGCGGTGATGGACCTGATCCGGGCGAACCGCGTCACCCTCGTCTTCATCAACACCCGCGCCCAGGCCGAGCTGTTCTTCCAGGCGCTCTGGGCAGAGAACGCCGAGGCGCTGCCCATTGGCCTCCACCACGGCTCGCTGTCGCGCGAGGCGCGGCTGCGGGTCGAGGCCGCCATGACCGAGGGGCGCCTCCGCGCCGTCGTCGCCACCGGCTCGCTCGACCTCGGCATCGACTGGGGCGACGTCGATCTCGTCGTGCAGGTCGGCGCGCCGAAGAACGTCAAGCGCCTCGTCCAGCGCATCGGCCGGGCCAACCACCGCTACAACGCGCCGTCGCGGGCGATCCTCGTGCCGGCGAACCGCTTCGAGGCGCTGGAATGCCGCGCCGCCCTCGACGCCGTCGCCGAGCACGACCTCGACGGCGAGCCGCGCGGCGACGGCCCGCTCGACGTTCTCTGCCAGCACATGCTGCTCACCGCCTGCGCCGGCCCGTTCGCCGCCGACGCGCTCTTCGCCGAGGTCCGCACGGCGGGGCCCTACGCGCGCCTGGCGCGCGCGGATTTCGACGCCTGCCTCGAGTTCTGCGCCACCGGCGGCTACGCGCTGCGCGCCTACGACCGCTGGCGCCGTCTGCTGCTGCGCGACGGCCTCTGGTCGCTGCGCGACCCGCGCCGCGCCCGCACCATCCGCATGAACGTCGGCACGATCGCCGAGGTCGAGACCGTGCCCGTGCGGCTGCGCGGCGGGGCCGCCCTCGGCGAGGTCGACGAGGACTTCGCCGCGACGCTGACCCCGGGCGACACCTTCCTGATCGGCGGCGAGACCGTGCGCTTCGAGCGCCTGCGCGAGACGACGCTCGAAGTCACCCGCCAGGCCTCGCGCGAGCCGAAGATCGCGGTCTTCTACGGCACGAAGCTCGCCACCTCGACCCAGCTCTCGCGGCGCGTCGTCGGGCTGATCGCCGATCCGGAGCGCTGGCCGGACCTGCCGCCCTGGTTGCGCGACTGGCTCGACCTGCAAGCCCACATGAGCCGGCTCCCCCGCCCGGACCGGCTCCTCGTCGAGACCTTTCCCCGCGGCGGGCGGGCGCATCTGGCGATATACGGCTTCGCCGGGCGCAACGCCCACCAGACCCTCGGCCTGCTCGTCACCCGGCGGATGGAGGAGGCCGGGCTCGACCCGCTCGGCTTCGTCGCCACCGACTACGCGCTGCTCGTCTGGGGCCTCGCCGCGCCGCCCGACCCGGCCGCGCTGCTCGATCCGCGCGACCTCCGCGCCGGGCTCGACACCTGGCTCAGCGGCAACGCGGTGATGAAGCGCACCTTCCGCACCTCGGCCCGGATCGCCGGGCTCGTCGACCGCAACCTGCCCGGCCTGCGCAAGACCGGCCGGCAGACCACCGTTTCCTCCGACATCCTCTACGACACCCTGCGCCGGCACGACCCGGACCACCTGATGCTGCGGGTGACGCGGATCGAGGCGGTGCGCGGGCTCGTCGACTTCGGCCGCATCGAGGAGATGCTCGCCCGCGTCGCCGGGCGCATCGACGTCGCGCCCGCGCCGCATGTCACGCCCTTCGCCGCGCCGCTCCTGCTCGAGGTCGGCCGGGTGCCCATCGCGGGACAGGCGGAGAAGCGTCTCGCTGCGGAAGCGGCCGCGGCGCTGCTCGCCGAGGCCGGCCTGCCGCCGTGACCCGGCCGGCCGCGCGGCGCGGGGCTTTGGGCGGTACATCGGCACTCTTCCCGTATCGCTGCCTTGCAGAATCTGGTGGTTTCGGACGGCGAACATGGGACACGTCAAAATCACCAACGGGAACACGGACATCCGTTATCCTTGCTCCGGCCATTGTCGGCCGAACTCCGAAAGTTCTGGCGCCGTGCACACAACCGTAAGATGGCTACCCTGGACACTGCGCTTCAGCCTCGTAAGTCCCGCATAGATCAGCGCGCAAGCGTCAGCCGTGAATGCGCGTGTGATATGGACCACGAGAAGACGGGACTCCCAGCCCTTGAAGCTGTGAATTGTTGTCGCCTTTAACCGTGCATCTCCCATCCAGAATCCCATCTTTTTTCGTTTAGACTCCATCCCGCGCTCATCAAACGTCGACACGAAATGAATGTTCTTTTCCCCGAGCAGCCGAATAACTTCGGCACCAACATATTGGTCATCCGTCAGGAGGCAGATGTCCGCGTTAGCGTGCCCATCCCGTCCCGATCGCTTCAGCATCGAGAGGATCTCTGCCACGCAGCTATCCGTAGCAGTCGTTGCCGGATCACGTTGGACCCATCGAAGCGTGCACGGATGCAGGGCAAGGGAACCCTGTTCGGGTTTGGGGAGATCAGTCGTCTCCTGAGGTAGGAACTCCTGCGCAAAGATACGTGCCATCTCCATCGCGTCGTACGGTAGTCGATAGCTGGTCTCAAGCTGTGCCCAGCCACCGCTGAAACCAGCCCCGCGCATCGCGCTATCGGTCCAAGCTCCGGCTGTCCCATAGACATCTTGGGTCGAGTCAGCGATCAAAACGCACTCGCCGCCCTCCTTGACTGCACGGCGCAGAGCATTCCACCAATCCAGACGATAATCCTGGCCCTCATCGACTAGTATCGCATCGTATCGCGTAACGCTCGGTTCCCCCACCGCGCGGGAAGCGAGGTCAGGTACATCTACGTCGAGGATACGATCTACGGCCTGTTGCCACTCTCTTCTCCACTCTTTTCTCAGACTTGGGTCGTCGGGTTTCTCGGGCACATTTGCGAAGAGGCCAGAGTATTCTTCGCTCCATCTCTGCCCTGCTTCATGGCAGGTGCGTCGGCACCACTCATGGAAGTTCAACGTGGTAATCCCGTTCGACCAGCCGGGCTCGCCGCTGGCTCGGGCAACGAGATCACGCAGATAGTGCCAAAGTGTGATGTTGTATGTCGCAATGAGAACGGACTTTCCTTCTGCCGCCAGCTTTGCCGCACGAGCAGCCAAGACGACGGACTTTCCTGAGCCAGCAGGTCCCTTGATGCGACGGTAGCCGCTGTCAGTCCTTGTGTCGGCCAAAGAGCGTTGCCGTGCATCCATTTCCAGTGACTTTCTCTGGTCGGCAGAGAAGTCAGGTTCCACGAGCCACCCTCGAAGATCGTCTGCGTGATCCGGCGTCATATAGCGAGAGGACTGCCGCGCGTTCTCGGGGAAGATTTCTTCCACGCAACCCGATGAGATCGCCTCCCTGCCACTGATCGGGGAGTATCGAGGGTATTTCTCGCGCTCTTCCCATGTCTGGTGCGGCGCCACGAGGGCAGCTACGTTGTCTCGGGAGGCAAAGGGGAAAATCAGCCCCGCCGTAATAACGGCGAATCCATTCTTCTCTTCCAGTCGTGGGCAGTAGAGGTGGTGAATTTCTTCTTTATATCGGCGAAGCTGCTGAATCGGATTCGGCAAGACATCGAACGCTTTACCGTCGCGGGAGGCGCGCAGGGTGGGGCGTTTGGTTCGACCGTCTGCTCCTTGGGGAAAATCGTTACGATAGGACATCGCATTGAAATCCCAGTCCTTTACCTCAAACACACCGATCCCAACTTTGGGATTGAGCAGTACGAAGTCTGGGCGCAATCCATTCAGATGCGGCTGCACATAAATCTCCCAGTCAGGAGGCAGTTTCCGGATGAACAGGTCAAGCACCGCACGCTCACCTGCGGTCAGAGGCTGTCGCAGACGCGTAATCTCATCCAGAGGAGGATGAACTATGCGGCTACTCTTAGATGTTAACACTTACCATCGCCTCTTCCAGCAAAGTTTTATCTAGCGTCCGATCAGATGGCGCGGTCGATGATCTGGCCGGGCAGGTAGCCGTCGCCGGCGGTGAAGGCGGCGAGGGCCGCGCGGGCGGCGGCGACGTCGCGCAGGCGGACGCCGTCGCAAGCCAGCGCCTCAAGGTCGGCGGCGACGCGGCGCGGCGCGGGCCGGGGCGCCGGGCGCGACGCCGCGCCCGCCGGCTCCGCCACCACGGCGACGAGCCGCGCCGTCGCGCCGGCCGTCCGGGCGCGTCCGTAGCCGACGGCGATCTGGAGGGCGGTCGGCGAGATCATGGTCGGCTCCGCGGCATGCGTCTAAACTTTTACGAGCATGCCGGGTTTGGTCCCGCCGCGCATCCCCGGCGTAAAGAAAGGGTTAAGCCCGGCGGGCTCATGAAGCGACTCGCGGGCCTTTTTGACTTTTGACATTTTTATTGTTTATACTCAGATAGTTACCCTATCTATCACGCGTGTTAGCCCGTGTTGCGCCGGGTGGCCTGGCAGACTCGCCCGTATAAGCCCGCCCGCTTGCGCGTCCGCCGCACGCGCGCAAAGGATGGGCGGACGGCGCCGGGGAGAGCGGTGGACGAGGCGGACTACGTCATCGTGGGGGCGGGCTCGGCGGGATGCGTCCTCGCCGACCGGCTGAGCGCCGACGGGCGCGCCCGCGTGATCCTCGTCGAGGCCGGCGGCGACGACCGGCGCTTCTGGATCCGCACGCCGATCGGCTATGGCAGGACCTTCCTCGATCCGTCCGTCAACTGGCGCTTCCACGCCGAGCCCGATCCCGGGCTGGACGGCCGCGCGCCCTACGTTCCCCGCGGCAGGACGCTCGGCGGGTCGGGCTCGATCAACGCGCTGGTCTGGCACCACGGGCTGCCCGCGGACTATGACGACTGGCGCGACGCCGGCGCCGCCGGCTGGGGGGCGCGCGACGTGGCCCCGGTCTTCGCCCGCATCGCCCGCCGCGTTCGCGCCGACGGCGCGGTCGCCGGCGCGGGGCCGGTTTCGGTCGAGACGCCGGAAGCGCAATACCACCCGATCCGCCGCCACTTCCTCGCCGCCGCCCGCGAGATCGGCCTGCCGGTCACGGCGGACATGAACGGCCCGGCGCCGGAGGGTGTCGGCCCCTACCCCCTCTCCACCCGCGACGGCCGGCGCTGCTCGGCCGCCGACGCCTTCCTGCGCCCTGCCCTCCGGCGGCCGAACCTCGCCGTGCTGACCGACACGCTGGCCGTTCGCGTCATCTTCGACGGCGTCCGCGCCGCCGGCGTCGAGATCCGCCGGCACGGCGCGACCCGGGTGCTGAAGGCCCGGCGCGAGGTGATCCTCGCGGCGGGCGCCGTCGGTTCGCCGGTGATCCTGCAACGCTCGGGCGTCGGCCCCGGGCCGCTGCTGCAACGGCTCGGCATCCCGGTCGTCCTTGCCGTCCCTGCGGTTGGGGGCGGGCTTCAGGACCATGTCGGCGTCAACTACGCCTACCGCGCCACCGAGCCGACGCTGAACGACGTGCTGGGGACGTGGGCGGGACGCCTCGGCGCCGGGGCGCGCTACCTTCTCGCCCGTAGCGGCCCGCTGGCGCTCAGCGTCAACCAGATGGGCGGGCTGGTGCGGAGCCGCCCGGACGCGCCGCGCCCCGACATGCAGCTCTACTTCAACCCGCTGAGCTACTCCGCCGAATTCGCCGGCGCGCGGCCGCTGACCCGGCCCGATCCGTGGCCGGGCTTCATCCTCGGCTTCAACCCCTGCCGGCCGTCGAGCGCGGGCCGGGTCGAGATCGCCGCGGCGGACCCCGGGACGCCGCCGCGGATCGTGACCGGCTATCTCTCCGACGAGGCCGACCACGCCGCTGTTCTCGCCGGCGCGCGGCTCGTCGGCCGGTTGCAGGAGACGGCGGCGATGCGCGCGCTCATCGCCGCGCCGCCGGTCTTCGACCCGGCCCGGGCGGACGACGCGGCCATCCTCGCCGATTTCCGCGCCCGCGCCGGATCGGTCTACCACCTGTGCGGGACGTGCCGGATGGGAAGCGGGGGCGCGCTCGACCCCGAGCTGCGCCTGCGTGGCGCGGCCGGGCTGCGCGTCGCGGACGCCTCGGCCTTTCCCAACGTCACCTCGGCCAACACCAACGCGCCGACGATCATGCTCGCCGCCCGCGCAGCCGAGCTGATCGTCGCGGGGAACTGAACGATGCGCCCGCCGTTGCGCCCGCGCGTCCTTCCGTCTAACCCGGCCGCCATGGCCGGTCGCCTTCCCCCTTCGCTCGCCGAGATCGAGCGCCTCGCCGCCGCCGCCTTCGCGACGCTGCCGCGGGAGGTCCGCGACGTCTGCGCCGGGCTCGCCATCCGGGTCGAGGACTTCGCAGACGAGGAGATGCTCGCCGACCTCGGCATCGAGGATCCCTTCGAGCTGACCGGGCTCTACGACGGCATCGCCCTCACCGAGCGCTCGGTGATGGCCCAGCCGAGCCGCCCGGACGTGGTGTGGCTGTTCCGCCGGGCGATCCTCGACGAGTGGGTCGAGCGCGGCGACGTCGCCCTCGACCGGCTGGTCGCGCACGTGCTCGTCCACGAGATCGCCCACCACCTCGGCTGGTCCGACGACGACATCCGCCGCATCGACGACTGGACGCAATAGCCGCGCTCGGCGTGGCGCGCCGCGCGGTTGCGCGGGCGGCGGGGCGGCCCTACACCAAGGCCGGGATTGGCGGAGCGGAGCGCGGGAATGCTGTTCGGGCGGAGCGTCCTCCTGATCGTCGGCGGCGGGGTCGCCGCCTACAAGAGCATCGAGCTCGTCCGGCTGATCGGCAAGGCCGGGGGCCGGGTGACGCCGGTGCTGACGCGGGCCGGCGCGGAGTTCGTCACGCCGCTGTCGCTGGCGGCGATCGCGGGGGCGAAGGCCTATCGCGAGCTGTTCGACCTGACGGACGAGGCCGAGATGGGCCATATCCAGCTGTCGCGTGCGGCCGACCTCGTGGTGGTGGCGCCGGCGACGGCGGACCTGATGGCCAAGGTCGCGAACGGCCATGCCGACGACCTCGCCTCGACGCTGCTCCTCGCCACCGACAAGCGGGTGCTCCTTGCCCCGGCGATGAACGTGCGGATGTGGCTGCATCCGGCGGTGACGCGCAACGTCGCGACGCTCGCCGCCGACGGCGCGCTCTTCGTCGGCCCGGGCGAGGGCGAGATGGCCTGCGGCGAGTTTGGGCCGGGGCGGATGGCCGAGCCGGCCCAGATCCTCGCGGCGATCGAGGCGGCGCTCGGCGCTGCGCCGGCCGTGGCCGGCGGCGGACCGCTCGCCGGGCGGCACGTGCTCGTCACCTCGGGGCCGACGCACGAGCCGATCGACCCGGTGCGCTACATCGCCAACCGTTCCTCCGGGCGGCAGGGGGCGGCGATCGCCGAGGCGCTGGCGCGGCGGGGCGCACGGGTGAGCTTCGTCACCGGCCCGGCGGAGGCCCCGCGGCCGGCAGGCTGCGAGGTCCACGAGGTCGAGACGGCGGTGGAGATGCTCGCGGCGGCCGAGGCGGCGCTGCCGGCCGACGCGGCAGTGTTCGCGGCGGCGGTGGCGGACTGGCGGGTCGTCTCGGCGAGCGGGTCGAAGATGAAGAAGGACGGATCCGGCGCGCCGCCGAGGCTGGAGCTGGTGGAGAACCCGGACATCCTGAAGGCGATCGCGCGCCGAAACGAGGGGCGGCCGCGCCTGGTGGTGGGCTTCGCGGCGGAGACCGACGACGTGCTGGCGAACGCCGCGGCCAAGCGGCTGCGCAAGGGCTGCGACTGGCTGGTGGCCAACGACGTGAGCCCCGCCACCGGGATCATGGGCGGAACGGAGAACGCCGCGATCCTCATCACCGAAGCCGGGGCCGAGGCCTGGCCGCGGCTTTCCAAGGTCGAGACGGCGGAGCGGCTGGCCGACCGCATCGCGCAGGCGCTGGCGTGATCGCCGTCGGCGTCCTGCGGTTGCCGGGCGCGGACCCGGCGGTGCCGCTGCCGGACTACGCCACCGCCGGCGCGGCGGGCGCGGACGTGCGGGCGAACCTGCCCGGCGGCGCGGCGGTGACGCTCGCGCCCGGCGAGCGGCGGCTGATCCCGACCGGCTTCGCGCTGGAGCTGCCCGAGGGCTGGGAGGCGCAGCTGCGCCCGCGCTCGGGGCTGGCGCTGAAGGAGGGGGTGACGCTCCTCAACGCGCCGGGGACGGTGGACGCGGACTATCGCGGGCCGGTGGGGGTGATCCTCGTCAATCTCGGCGAACGGCCGTTCACCGTGGAGCACGGCATGCGGATCGCGCAGATGGTGCTGGCCCCGGTGACGCGCGCGGCCTTTCGCGAGCTTGCGGCGCTCGGGGAGACGGCGCGCGGCGCGGGCGGGTTCGGCTCGACGGGACGGAGCTGAGGCGCGCCGGCGTGGCGTCGCGGCATGCCGGCGAGTCTACCAAGCCACCCGGCGCAACACGGGCTAACACGCGTGATATGTATGGTAACTACCTGAATACACACGATAAAATTGCCAAAGGTCAAAAAGGTCCGCGAGTCGTTTCATGAGCCCGCCGGTATCAGAGCCCCAGCCGCTCCAGCGCCGCGACGAGAGGCGCAGGGTCGGCGATCTCGAGGCGCACCGGCACGACCAGCGTCTGCCGGCGGAACGCCGGGGGCAACCGGACCGCGTCCTTCTCGGTGGTCACGAGCTGTGCGCGCAGGCCCCGCGCCTCGGCCTCAAGCCGGGCGAGGAGGCGCGGCTCGTAGGCGGCGTGGTCGTCGAAGCCATGCGCGCCGACCACCTCGGCGCCGAGCCCGCGCAGGGTCGCGAAGAACTTCTCCGGGCGGGCGATCCCCGCGAAGGCGAGCGCCCGCAGCCCGCGCCAGTCCATTCCGGTCGCGAGCGGCGCGACCTCGCCCGCGAGCCCCGGCCGCCCGGCCTGCGCCGGCCATTGCGCCGCGAGGTGGGCCCGCGCCGCCTCCGGCCCGATGGCGAGCACGAGATCGGCGCGGGCGAGCCCGTCCGTCACCGGCTCGCGCAATGGTCCCGCCGGGATGACGCGGCCGTTGCCGAAGCCGAAGCCGGCGTCGACCACCACGATCGAGAGATCCTTGGCCAGCGAGGGGTTCTGGAAGCCGTCGTCGAGCACGAGCGCGCGCGCGCCCGCCGCGACGGCGGCGCGGGCGGCCGCGGCGCGGTCGCGACCGATCCAGACCGGCGCGACCGCGGCGAGGAGCAGCGGCTCGTCGCCGACCTGCGCCGCCGAGTGCACGCGCGGATCGACGCGCACGGGGCCCTTGAGCGTGCCGCCATGGCCGCGCGAAACGACATGGGCGGCGACCCCGCGCGCCGAGAGCAGATCGACGAGGGCCGCGACGGTGGGGGTCTTGCCGGCGCCCCCTATGGTCAGGTTGCCGACGCAGATCACCGGCGCGCCGACCCGCGCCCCCGCCCGGCGCAGGCGCCGGCGGGTCACGGCGGTCCAGACCCAGGCGAGCGGCGCGAGGAGCCGCGCGGCGAGCCCCGGCGACGCCGGGGGGCGGCTCCAGAAGGCCGGCTGGCGCATCAGTCCGGGGCCCGGTCGAGATAGCCGCCCAGCACCTCGAGCACGCGGTCCGTCACCTCGGCGCCGTCGCTCATCGCGTCCCAGGCCGCCGCAGCCATCGCCGCCGCGCGATCCGGCGCGATGGTCGCGGCCAGCCCTGCTGCGAGCTCGTCGGCGTCGCGGACCCGCACCGCCGCCCTCGCCGCCGCGAGCCGGGAATAGCCGTCGGCAAAGTTGCGCACATGCGGCCCGTAGAGGATCGCCGAGCCGAGGAGCGCCGGCTCGAACGGGTTGTGCCCGCCGACCTCGGCGATCGAGCCCCCGACGAAGCTGACCGGCGCGATGCGGTACCACAGTCCCATCTCCCCGAGGGTGTCGGCGAGATAGACGTCGACATCGGCGGTGAGCGACTCGTCCCTGGAGCGCTGCGCCACCACGAGGCCGCGGGCGCGCAGCATCGCCGCCACCTCGTCGCCCCGGACCGGATGACGGGGCGCGAGGATCAGCGCGAGCATCGGCAGCTTGCGCCGCGCCGCGACATGGGCGGTCGCCGCCACCTCCTCCTCGCCGGGATGGGTCGAGGCGGCCAGCCACACCGGCCGCCCGGCCAGCGCGCGGCCGATGCGCGCCCGCTCCGCTTCGTCATGGCCGAGCGGCGCCGCGCCCTCCTTGAGCGAGCCCGTGACCTCGAGCCGCGCGGGGTCGGCGCCAAGCTCGCCGAGATGCTCCCCGGCGAGATCGTCCTGGGCGAGGATGCGGTCGAAGCGCAGGAGCAGCGCCCGCGCCATGCCGCGCGCCAACCGCCAGCGCTTCAGGCTGCGCGAGGAGATTCGGGCGTTGATCAGCACCATCGGCACGCCACGCCGCGACACGGCGACGAGCGTCGCCGGCCAGATCTCGCTTTCCGTCCAGACCGCGAGGTCGGGACGCCAGTGGTCGAGAAATCGCTCGATCCAGGGCGCGACATCGAGCGGCACGAACTGGTGGATCACCCGGTCCGGCAGGCGGGCGGCGAGCAGGTCCGCCGAGGTCAGCGTGACCGTGGTCACGAGGCAGGCGAGGTCGGGACGCCCGACCTCGAGCCGGCGCAGGAGTTCCAGGAGCGACACCGCCTCGCCGACGCGCGCGTCGTGGAACCAGACTAGCCGTCCCTCCGG
>NZ_JAGOID010000027.1 GCF_017995835.1 Amaricoccus sp. | reverse complement strand
GCGTTCCCGCGATGGAGAGATCATCGGCCCAGACGCGCGACTGGATCGCGACGGCGCGCACGCTCAGCGAAGCGCTGCCGTACCTTCAACGCTACGATGGCGCCACGATCGTCATCAAGCTCGGCGGGCACGCGATGAGTTCGGCCGCGGCGATGGACGAGTTCGCCCGCGACGTCGTGCTGATGCGGCAGTGCAACGTGAACCCGGTCGTCGTCCATGGCGGCGGGCCGATGATCAACGACATGCTGAAGCGGCTGGCGATCGCGTCGAGCTTCGTCGACGGCAAGCGGGTGACCGACGAGGCGACCGTCGAGGTGGTCGAGATGGTCCTGTCGGGCCGGATCAACAAGGGCATCGTCGCGGCGATCAATCGGCAGGGCGGCAAGGCGGTCGGGCTCTCGGGCAAGGACGCGAGCCTGATGATCTGCGAGAAGGACCTCGGCGGCGGCGGCGTCGACCTCGGCTTCGTCGGGCGGCCGGTCGAGATGCATCCCGAGGTGCTGCGGACCTTCCTCGGCTCGGACTTCATCCCGGTGGTGGCGCCGCTCGGGGTCGGGCGGTCGGGCGAGACCTACAACATCAACGGCGACACCGCGGCGGGCGCGATCGCGACGGCGATGAAGGCGGACCGGCTGCTGCTGCTGACCGACGTCGCGGGGGTGAAGGATGCCTCGGGCGCGGTGCTGACCGACCTGACCGCCGGAGAGGCGCGCGGGCTGATCGCATCGGGCGTAATCTCGGGGGGCATGATCCCCAAGACCGAGACGGCGCTCGCCGCCGTCGAAGGCGGCGTGCGCGCGGCGGTCATCCTCGACGGCCGTGCGCCGCACGCGGTGCTGCTCGAACTCTTCACCGCCCACGGCGCCGGCACGCTGATCCGGGGCTGAGCGCCTTGCGGCTCGCCGATGTCGCGACGGCGGCGGCGGCCGAGGGACTGACGGTCGGCGGCGGACTGCATCCCGGCCCGCAGGACGGCGCGCCGCCGGGGACGGGGACCATCGTGCTCCTCTGCCCCGACGGCCGGGCGTTCTGGAACCGTCTCCGCGCCGCGCCGGAATGGGACGACGGCCGGCCCGACCCGGTGGACCGCTGGTCGTTGCGGGTGATCGGCGCGTTGGCGGCGCGGCTCGGCGCCAGGGCCCTCTTTCCGTTCGGCGGGCCGCCCTGGCTGCCCTTCACCGCCTGGGCGCGGGCGAGCGAGATGGCCTGGGAGGCGCCCGTCGGGCTCCTCGTCCATGCCCGGCTCGGGCTTTTCGTCTCCTATCGCGGCGCGCTCGCCTTTCCCGGCAGGCTCGACCTGCCGCCGCCGCCGGCGCGGCCCTGCGACGCCTGCGCGCGGCCTTGCCTGACGGCCTGCCCGGTGGGCGCGCTGACGGGGGCGGGCTACGACATCGCCGCCTGCCACGCCTTCCTCGACACCGCGGCGGGGGCGGACTGCATGGAAAGGGGCTGCGCCGTGCGGCGGTCCTGCCCGGTCGGGGCGGAGCTGCGGGGCGAGGCGCAGTCGGCGTTTCACATGGCGTCGTTCCACCCGCGGCCGGCCCCCGGACCATGACCTGCGCGTTTCATTCAGGTTTGCTAACCTGGAGAGCAGTCGGCGATGCGCGAACGCGCGCATCGCAACCAGAAGGACTCTGCGCGCACTGCGCGCACGATGTGGCGGCAAAGGCCGCCTCCGCGGCCTGCCGTCCCGGGACGCCGGCGTTTTGTCGCTTGCATCCCGTCGCGGCCCGGCCTATATCGGCTCCATCAGCGGCAGGTTGATCCTCTCGGGTCCCTTCCACCGGAAGTTCAACGGGCCGCGCGCCCGTTTTTTCGTTCCGGAGTCCGACTTGGCCGATCTCGTCGCCAAAGCCGCCATCGACAGGCGCCTCGCTGCGATCGTGCAGCCTACGATCGAGGGCATGGGTTTCGAGCTCGTGCGCCTGCGGCTGATGGGCGGCAAGCGCAACACCGTGCAGATCATGGCCGAGCGGCCCGAGGGCTGGATCGAAGTCGATGACTGCGCGCGGATCAGCCGCGCGGTGTCGGCGGTGCTCGACGTCGAGGACCCGATCAGCGGCGAGTACGTGCTGGAAGTGTCGAGCCCCGGCATCGACCGGCCGCTGACGCGGCTGAAGGATTTCGAGCGCTACGAGGGCTATGAGGTCAAGGTCGAGACCGACGAGGCGATCGACGGGCGCAAGCGCTTCAAGGGCGTGCTCGCGGGCGTCGAGGCGGGCGAGGTGCTGGTCGAGATCCCGGAGGGGACGATCGGGCTGTCGTTCGACCTTCTGGCCGACGCCAAGCTGGTGCTGACGGATGCGCTGATCGCCGAGAGCCTCGCGGGGCGCAAGGCGGCCGGGTTCGAGCCCGGAGAGATCGACGAGAGCCAGTTCGACGAGATCGAGGTGGACGATGAGGAGACAACCCGTGACGAGGACGAGGAAGTGAAATGAGCGTGACCTCCGCCAACCGGCTCGAACTCCTGCAGATCGCCGATGCGGTCGCCCGGGAGAAGATGATCGACCCGGCGCTCGTCATCGAGGCGATGGAAGACAGTCTCGGCAAGGCCGCGCGCTCGCGCTACGGCGCCGAGTACGACATCCGCGCCAGGATCGACCCGAAATCGGGCGAACTGCACATGACGCGCTATCGCCACGTGGTCGAGGAGGTCGAGAACTTCTTCACCGAGATCACGCTCGCGGACGCGAGGGCGATCAAGCCGGACGCCGAGATCGGCGACTACCTGACCGACGCGCTGCCGCCGATGGACTTCGGCCGCATCGCCGCGCAGTCGGCCAAGCAGGTCATCATGCAGAAAGTCCGCGAGGCGGAGCGGCTGCGCCAGTACGAGGAATTCAAGGACCGCGCCGGCACGATCATCAACGGCATCGTCAAGCGCACCGAATACGGCAACGTCATCGTCGACGTCGGCCGCGGCGAAGCGATCCTGCGCCGCGACCAGCTGATCCAGCGCGAGGCCTTCCGCAACGGCGACCGGGTGCGCGCGCTGATCCGCGACGTGCGCCACGAGACCCGCGGCCCGCAGATCTTCCTCAGCCGCACCGCGCCGGAATTCCTCGCCGAGCTGTTCAAGATGGAGGTGCCGGAGATCTACGACGGCGTCATCGAGATCAAGGCGGTCGCCCGCGACCCCGGCTCGCGCGCCAAGATGGGCGTGATCTCCTACGACAACTCGATCGACCCGGTCGGCGCCTGCGTCGGCATGCGGGGCTCGCGCGTGCAGGCGGTGGTGGCCGAGTTGCAGGGCGAGAAGATCGACATCATCCCGTGGAACCAGGATCCGGCCACGTTCCTCGTGAACGCGCTCCAGCCGGCGGAGGTGTCCAAGGTCGTCTTCGACGAGGACAGCGAGCGCATCGAGGTCGTGGTCCCGGACGAGCAGCTGTCGCTCGCCATCGGCCGGCGCGGCCAGAACGTGCGGCTGGCCTCGCAGTTGACCGGCTTCGACATCGACATCATGACCGAGGCGCAGGAGAGCGAGCGCCGCCAGGCGGAGTTCGCCGAGCGGACCCAGCTCTTCATGGAGACGATGAACGTCGACGAGATGGTGGCCCAACTCCTCGTCGCCGAGGGCTTCGCCAACCTCGAGGAGATCGCCTATGTCGATCTCGACGACCTGACCTCGATCGACGGCTTCGACGAGACCACCGCCGAGGAATTGCAGGCCCGCGCCCGCGAGAGCCTCGACGAGATCAACGCCAGGGCGATCGAGCGGGCCAGGGAGCTCGGCGTCGAGCAGAGCCTCTTCGATTTCGAGGGCCTGACCCCCCAGATGATCGAGCGGCTGGCCGAGGACGGCGTGACCAACCTCGAGGAGTTCGCCCGCTGCGCCGACTGGGAGCTCGCCGGCGGCTACACGACCAACGCCGAGGGCAAGCGCATCAAGGACGAGGGCCTGCTCGAGAAGTTCGACATGAGCCTCGAGGAGGCGCAGACGCTCGTCATGAACGCCCGCGTGCAGCTCGGCTGGGTCGATCCGTCCGAGCTGGAGGCGGAGGCCGGGGAAGGTGAGACCGCGGAAGGCGAGGAGGAGAAGGGCGCCTGAGGGAGAACGAGGTGACGCGCGGCGGCCGGCCGAAGGATCGCGAGGCGCCCGAGCGGCGCTGCATCGTGACGCGCGAGAGCGCGCCCAAGGCCGGACTCGTGCGTTTCGTGATCGCCCCGGACGGCGCGGTCGTCCCCGACCTGGCCGGAAAGCTGCCCGGTCGGGGGCTCTATGTCACGGCCGACGCGAAGGCCCTTGCCACGGCGGCGTCGAAGGGCCATTTCGCCAAGGCGGCGCGCCAACAGGCGTCGGCTCCGGCCGATCTCGTGGCCCAGGTCGAGGACGGCCTCGCCCGACGCGTCGTCGAGTTGATCGCCATGGCGCGCAAGGCGGGCCAGGCGGTCGCGGGGCTCGAGAAGGTCAAGGAGGCGCTGGTCGGGGGCAAGGCCGCGCTTCTGGTGCAGGCGTCCGACGGTTCGGCGCGCGGCAAGGCTGCGTTGCGGGCCCCAAAGGGCGAGAATACCCATGTCGGATGCCTCACGGCGGACGAATTGGGTTTGGCATTCGCCCGCGATAGTGTGATACATGCCGCCGTGCTCGAGGGGGGCCTCGCGAAACGCATCGGCGACGAGGCCCGACGACTTGCAGGCGTCAGGGGCAGCATCTACTACGACGCGCCGTCGGCTGACGGGGCCGTGGACGATTCGGCGGACGATCGAACGGCGGGGGAAGGCTCCCGCGCGGAAAGGCAGACGACGGAATGACGGACACCAAGGACAGCGACCGCGGCAGGAGCAAGCCTCTTGGTCTGCGCGGCGCCGGAGGCACGGAGACCCATCACGTGAAGCAGAGCTTCAGCCACGGCCGCACCAAGTCGGTGATGGTCGAGACGAAGCGCAAGCGGGTCGTCGTGCCGAAGCCGGGCGCCGCCCAGGCCACGGCCGCCAATCCGCGCGGCGCCGTCGCCCAGAACCTGTCGGAAGCCGAGTTCGAGCGGCGCCTGAAGGCGGTCGAGGCCGCCAAGGCGCAGGAAGCCGAGCGCTCCCGCAAGGAGAAGGAGGCCACCGCCGCGCGCGAGGCCGAGCTCGCCCGCCTGCGCGCCGAGAAGGACGCCGCCGAGCGCGAGGAGCGCGAGCGCGAGATTCGCGAGCAGCGCGCCGCCGCCGCCGCCGAGGAGGCAGCTGCCGCGGCAGCCAAAGCGGCCGCTTCCGCGGGGGCGAAGGCCGCGCCCGCGGGCCGCGCCCCGGCTCCGGCCCCGGTCGACACCGCCGCCGCGCAAGCCCAAGCCGCCCGCGCCGAGGCCGGCCGCTCGCCGGGCGGCGCAGCGAAGAAGACGACGCTGAAGGCCCCGGTCGACGAGAAGAAGCCGACCCGCGCCAAGGACGACGACCGCCGTCGCTCCGGAAAGCTCACCATCGCCAACGCCACCGACGAGGAGGGCCGCCAGCGCTCGCTCGCCGCGATGCGCCGCCGTCAGGAGCGCGACAAGCGCCGCATGCATGGCGGGCACGGCGAGCGCGAGAAGGTCGTGCGCGAGGTGCAGGTGCCCGACGCGATCACGGTGCAGGAACTCGCCAACCGCATGGCCGAGCGCGTGGCTGCCGTCGTCAAGACCCTGATGCAGAACGGCATCATGGCGACGCAGAACCAGACCGTCGACGCCGACACGGCGGCGCTGATCGTCGAGGAGTTCGGCCACAAGGTCGTGCGCCGCTCGGAATCGGCGGTCGAGGACGTGATCACGCTCGCCTCCGAGGACGACGAGGCGCACCTCGCGCCGCGGCCGCCGGTCGTGACGATCATGGGCCATGTCGACCACGGCAAGACCTCGCTGCTCGACGCGATCCGCAAGACCAACGTCGTCTCCGGCGAGGCCGGCGGCATCACCCAGCACATCGGCGCCTATCAGGTGACGACCGAGGGCGGGCAGGTGGTCACCTTCCTCGACACCCCGGGTCACGCCGCCTTCACCTCGATGCGCGCCCGCGGCGCGCAGGTGACGGACATCGTGGTGCTGGTGGTCGCCGCGGACGACAGCGTCATGCCGCAGACGATCGAGGCGATCAGCCATGCCCGCGCCGCCGGCGTGCCGATGATCGTCGCCATCAACAAGATCGACCGCCCGGCCGCCGACCCGCGCAAGGTGCGCACCCAGCTTCTCCAGCACGAGGTCGTGGTCGAGGAGATGGGCGGGGACGTGCTCGACGTCGAAGTCTCGGCGGTGACCGGCCAGGGCCTCGACGCGCTGCTCGAGGCGATCACGTTGCAGGCCGAGATCCTCGATCTCAGGACCAACCCCGACCGCTTCGCCGAGGGCGCGGTGATCGAGGCCAAGCTCGACGTCGGTCGCGGGCCGGTCGCGACGGTGCTGGTGCAGAAGGGCACGCTGAAGCGCGGCGACATCTTCGTTGTCGGCGAGCAATGGGGCAAGGTGCGCGCGCTCATCAACGACAAGGGCGCGCGGGTGGACGAGGCGGGGCCGTCGGTTCCGGTCGAGGTGCTCGGCCTCAACGGCACGCCCGAGGCGGGCGATGTGCTGAACGTCGTCGCCGACGAGGCCAAGGCCCGCGAGATCGCCGATTATCGCGCCCGGCTCGCGCGCGACAAGCGCGCCGCCGCAGGCTCGGCGGCCACGCTCGACCAGCTTCTGGCCAAGGCCAAGGCGGACAAGGACGTCAAGGAGCTGCCCGTCGTCGTGAAGTCGGACGTGCAGGGCTCGGCCGAGGCGATCGTGCAAGCGCTGGAGAAGATCTCGACCGACGAGGTGCGCATCCGCGTGCTGCATTCGGGCGTGGGCGCGATCACCGAATCGGACGTGACGCTGGCCGAGGCCTCGGGCGCGCCGATCATCGGCTTCAACGTCCGCGCCAACGCCCCGGCGCGCGAGAGCGCCAACCAGAAGGGCGTCGAGATCCGTTACTACTCGATCATCTACGACCTCGTGGACGACGTGAAGAAGGCGGCCTCGGGCCTGCTGAGCCCGGAGATCCGCGAGAAGTTCGTCGGCTACGCCCGGATCAAGGAGGTCTTCAAGATCACCGGGGTCGGCAAGGTCGCGGGTTGCGAGGTCACCGAAGGCGTGGCGCGCCGCGCCGCGGGCGTCCGGCTGCTGCGCGACAACGTGGTGATCCACGAGGGCAAGCTGAAGACGCTCAAGCGCTTCAAGGACGAGGTGCGCGAGGTGCAGGTCGGCCAGGAATGCGGCATGGCCTTCGAGAACTACGACGACATCCGCGAAGGCGACGTCATCGAGATCTTCGAGACCGAGAAGGTCGTGCGCCAGCTCGCCTGACGCCGCACCGCCGGCCGAAGAGCAAGCCCGCCGGTCCCCGCGACCGGCGGGTCTTCTTTGCGCGGTGAGCGATCCGAGGTCGCGAGCTACGGCACGACTCCGGGCGTCATACGGCCACCGACTGAACGCCTCGCGCCTGCATTAGCGATTCAATTCCGACTCTTTTGCTTGGCATATGCGTTGTGCATACGTTGTGCATAAGGTGTGCATCGAAGGATCCGCCGTAAACCTTTGACGCCGAAGTCTTCGGGCGGAAACCGTATCAGCCAGACGACGGGCCGGGATCAGGAGTTGAAGATCGCGAGGAAGATCAGGACTGCGGCGGCCGCGCCGAAGAGATAGACCCAGAAGCGGGCAAAGGCTTCGAACGTCTGCTGATGCTCGGCGACGTCCGCCGTGCCGTGCTCGTGGGCGGGCGCATGGGCGTGGCTGTGGTCGGCCAAGGCTGGGCTCCTTCGTCTGCGTTCCGCGTGGCGGCTTCCGCCCGCTTTTAGCTTGAGTCCCCGAGCCTGTCAGTCCCCAAATCGACCGGGCTTCGCGCCGGCTGCAACGCGAGCTGCGCTCCGGCCCGCCCGCAATCATGGCTCAGGTCCGCCGCCAGAGCCAGGCGCCGTCGGGGCCGGGTTCGCGGGCGATGAGGCCGATGGCCTCGGCATGGTTGAGCCGGCCCATCGCCTCGGCGAGCGCGAGGCCGTACTCGGCGGAGCCGATCGACCGGCGGTAGAGCGGTGCGAAGCAGTCCGCCGCCGTGCGAGGCCCCTCGCCCAGCGCCGCGAGGAGGCGGTCCTGCGCCGCGACGCTGTCGGCGTGGAGCGCTGCGAGCCGGGCTCGGGGATCGAGGAACGGCCGGCCGTGGCCCGGCAGGGCGAGCTGGTCGGAGCGGGCGTGCCCCGACAGACGGCGGCAGCTCGCCTCCCAGTCGCCGACCGGGTCGGCGCCGGGCTCGGTGGCGTAGACCCCGAGATTCGGGGTGATGCCCGGCAGGATCTGGTCGCCGGCGAGGACGAGGTCGTGACCGACGCCCCAGAGCGTCGCGTGCTCGGGCGCGTGGCCATCGCCGATCGCGACGCGCCAGCGCCGTCCGCCGGCGACGATCTCGTCGCCCTCGGCGATTCGGCGGAAGCCGAGCGGCAATGGCGCGATCATGTCGGCGTAGTTGACGGGGCGGCTCTCGGTCCGGGCGGCGAGGATGTCGGGCGCCATGCCGGCGGCGCGCCAGAAGGCGGTCGTTTCCGGCGCCGGCCGTTCCTGCACGTCGAGGCCCAGCATACGCGCGTAGAGCCAGGCCGTGCGGGTGATCCACAGCTCCGCCCCGAGCGCCGCCTGGAACCAGCCGGCGAGGCCGACATGGTCGGGGTGGTGGTGGGTGACGATCAGCCGGCGGACCGGGCGGCCGGCGAGCGGCCCGATCAGCAGCGCCCCCCAGGCCGAGCGGGTCGGCGCATCGTCGAGCCCCGCATCGACGACCGTCCAGGCGTCGCCGTCATCGAGCGCGTAGACGTTGACGTGGTCGGGCTTCGCGAAGGCAGGAAGACGCATCCAGAGCAGGCCCTCGGCGATCTCGACGGCACGCCCGGGCACGGGCGGCTCGAAGGGGAAGCGCAGGGACCCGGCAGCGCCCTCCATCAGAAGGCGAGGTCGACGGCATAGAGCCCGGCCGCGCCCTCGCAGGCCGCGGCGCAGAGCCCCGCCGTCTCGGTGAGCGTCCGGTGCAGGTGGAAGTCGCGCAAGGCCGCCCAAGCCGCGTGGTCGGCAGCGGCGGCGCGCACGAGGTAGTGGCCTCCGAGCGTGAGCGCGAAGGCGCGCAGGTAGGGGACCGCGCCGGCGAAGCGGTCGTCGGGCTCGGCCGCGAGCATCCAGTCCGTCGCCGTTGCCAGCGCGGCGGCGGCCGCGGCGAGGCGACCTTCGGGCTCCCCGGCGGCGGTCGCGGCGATCTCGGCGAGGAGCGCGCGGGCTGCGGCGCCGCCGTCGGCGAGCTTGCGTCCGACGAGGTCCATGGCCTGCACGCCGTTCGTGCCCTCGTAGATCGGGGTGACGCGGACGTCCCGGTAGAACTGCGCGACTCCGGTCTCCTCGATATAACCCATGCCGCCGTGGACCTGCACGCCAAGCGCCGCGACTTCGCAGCCGGTATCGGTGCCGTAGGCCTTGGCGATCGGGGTGAGGAGCGCGCCGCGGGCCGCCCAGGCGGGATCGCCGATCGCCGCGGCCATGTCGAGGGAGAAGGCGCAGTCCAGCGCGATGGCGCGCGCAGTCACGGTCGCCGCGCGCATGGCGACGAGCATCCGGCGGACGTCGGGGAAGCCGACGATGCCGGGCTCGTCGGCGTCGGGAGAGCGGCCCTGCCGGCGCTCGCGGGCATAGGCGAGGGCGGCCTGGTACGCGGCCTCGGCGATGCCGACGCCCTCGACGCCGACTCCGAGCCGGGCGTTGTTCATCATCGTGAACATCGCCGCCATGCCGCCATGCGGCGCCCCGACCAGCCAGCCGGTCGCGCCCTCGTAGGACATGACGCAGGTCGGGCTGCCGTGCAGGCCCATCTTGTGCTCGAGGGAGACGACGCGCAGGCTGTTCGCCGGGCCCGGCTCGCCCCCGGCGTCGGGAAGGCGCTTCGGCACGAGAAAGAGCGACAGGCCCCGGGTGCCGGGGGCCGCGTCGGGCAGGCGGGCGAGGACGAGGTGGCAGATGTTCGCGGCGATGTCGTGATCGCCCCAGGTGATGAAGATCTTCTGCCCCGTGATACGCCACGTTCCGTCCGGCCCGGGTTCGGCGCGGGATCGGACCGCGCCGACGTCGGTGCCGGCCTGCGGCTCGGTCAGGTTCATCGTGCCGGTCCACTCGCCGGAGACGAGCTTCGGCAGGTAGAGCGCCTTCAGTTCGTCGGAGCCGTGCTTTTCCAGCGCCTCGATTGCGCCTTGGCTGAGCAGCGGGCAGAGCGAGAGGGCGAGGTTCGCGCCCGCCGCCATCTCGCCGACGCAGGTGGCGAGCGTCAGCGGCAGGCCCATGCCGCCGTGCCCGGGGCTGGCGGCGAGGCCGACCCAGCCGCCCTCGGCATAGGCGCGGTACGCTTGCGCGAAGCCGGGCGAGGTGCGCACCACGCCGTTCTCCAGCCGGGCCGGCGTCTCGTCTCCGGCCCGGCGGGTGGGGGCGAGCACGGTCTCGGCGAGCCTCGCCGCCTCGGCGAGGATCGCGTCCACAGTCTCGCCGGTCGCCTCGGCGAAGCGCTCGCTGGCGGTCAGTCGGTCGGTTCCGAGGACCGAGCCGAGCAGAAACCGAAGGTCGGCGACAGGGGCGCGATAGGCCATCGGCGTTGCTCCGGCATGTCTTTCCGGCTTCCGGCGGAACTCACGCGCCGCTAAGAGGGCCACCGCGGGAGCCTAGTCGAGCGGGCGGGCGGGAACAAGAGAGACGCCATGCCGGATCGGCACACCGCCCTCCTTTCGGCCGACCCCGGCGGGGTCCGGGCTGCGGCGGCGCTGCTCGCGGCGGGAGAACTCGTCGCCTTCCCGACGGAGACGGTCTACGGGCTCGGGGCCGACGCGCGCAGCGACCGGGCCGCGGCCGCGATCTTCGCGGCCAAGGGGCGGCCGTCGTTCAACCCGCTGATCGTGCATGTCGAGGGGATCCCCGCGGCCGGGAAGCTGGCTGTCCTGTCATCGGAGGCGCGAGTGCTGGCGGAGCGGTTCTGGCCGGGGCCGCTGACGCTGGTGCTGCCACGCCGCGCGGGCGCGGGGATCGCCGAGGCCGTCTCGGCCGGGCTAGACAGCGTCGCCGTGCGCGCGCCCTCGCACCCGCTGGCGCGGGCGCTCATCGAGGCGTTCGGGGGGCCGGTGGCGGCGCCGTCGGCCAACCCGTCCGGTCGGGTCAGCCCGACGACCGCGGCGCATGTCATGGAAAGTCTCGGCGGCCGCATCGCGGCGGTGCTGGACGGAGGGCCGTGCACGGTGGGGCTTGAATCGACCATTGTCGGCTTCGCCGACGGCGCGCCTAGCCTCCTGCGTCCCGGCGGATTGCCTGTCGAGGCGATCGAGGCGGCGCTGGGCCGGCCGCTAGCCGTCGCGGGCGCGGGCATCGTGGCCCCGGGTCAGCTCGCCTCGCACTATGCGCCGCGCGCGGCGCTCCGGCTCGGCGCGGCTGGACCGGAGGCCGGCGAGGCCTGGCTCGGCTTCGGTCCGGGGCCGGTGGGCGATCCGGGGGTGAACCTCTCCGAGACGGGCGACCTTGAAGAGGCCGCAACGCGTCTTTTCGCCGCGCTGCGGACCCTTGACGCGCTTGCGGCGGCGGCCGGATGTTCGCGCATCGCGGTGGCGCCGATCCCCGAGGCGGGGCTCGGCCGCGCTATCAACGACCGCCTCCGCCGCGCCGCCGCCCCACGGACGTAAACTGCGCGGCGCAAGCCGCCCCTCGCGAGGCAGTGCGCGGCAAGCGGCGCGGCAGCGCTTTGCGTTTCGCCCGCGACGTGATACCTCGCCGCCTCGCCCGCCGGGAGCAAGCCCATGGACATCACGCTCTACGATACCCGCACCCGCTCGAAGGTTCGGCTGGACCCGGTCACGCCGGGCAAGGCGTCGATGTATGTCTGCGGGCCCACCGTCTACGACCGCGCCCATATCGGCAACGCCCGGCCGGTGGTGGTGTTCGACACGCTCTTTCGCCTGTTGCGCCACGTCTACGGCGCCGAGAACGTCACCTATGTGCGCAACATCACCGACGTCGACGACAAGATCATCGCCCGCGCCCGCGAGAGCGGCCGCGAGATCGGCGCGATCACCGAGGAGACGACGCGCTGGTATCACGAGGACATGGACGCGCTCGGCGCGCTGCGGCCCACCTTCGAGCCGCGCGCGACCGAGCATATCGGCGGGATGATCGCCATGATCGCGCTCCTGATCGAGCGCGGCCACGCCTACGCCGCCGAGGGGCACGTGCTGTTCTCGGTCGGGAGCTATTCCGACTACGGCCGGCTGGCGCGGCGCTCGCTCGAGGACATGCGCGCCGGCGCCCGGGTCGAGGTCGCGCCCTACAAGCGCGACCCGATGGACTTCGTGCTGTGGAAGCCGTCGGACGCCGACACGCCGGGCTGGGAGTCGCCGTGGGGGCGCGGGCGGCCGGGCTGGCACATCGAGTGCTCGGCGATGGCGCGGGCGCTGCTCGGGGCCGAGTTCGACATCCACGGCGGCGGGGTCGACCTCGCCTTCCCGCACCACGAGAACGAGCTGGCGCAGTCAGCCTGCGCCCACCCGGACGAGGGGTTCGCCCGGATCTGGATGCACAACGGCATGCTGAATGTCGAACGGGAGAAGATGTCGAAGTCCCTCGGCAACTTCTTCACGGTGCGGGATCTGCTGGATAGGCGCATCCCGGGCGAGGTGATCCGCTTCGTGCTGCTCTCGACGCACTACCGCCAGCCGATAGACTGGACGCAGGCGAAGGTGGATGAGGCTGAGACAACGTTAATGAAGTGGCGCTCGATATCGGACGGAGTTACTGCAGGTGACGCCGATCAGACTGTCCTGAGGGCGCTAGCCGACGACCTTAACACTCCACGGGCTGTCGCTGCTCTTCATGCACTGTCGAGCGATCCTGCGGTTCTCAGAGGCTCAGCCGCCATGCTTGGTTTGCTCACGAACGAGCTTGGGGATTGGTGCGAGGAACTCCGTCAGCCCGTCCCCGACCACGTCACCGCAAAGATCGGGGATATATTCGCCAGGTACGCTGAGTTCCGTCTTTCAAAGAGCTTTGAGAAGGCAGATCAGATTAGGGAAAAGCTGAAAGAAATTGGTGTGCAAGTTTATGTGGACGCAGAAGGAATTCCACAATCGCGCTTTTTGGATCCCCGGCACCGCACTGAGGTCGACAACAACCTTCTTAACGAGAGACTTGATCAGATTATAGCTTCGTTGTGATGGGTTGTCTGAGAATGCCCACTGAGCGGCTCTACCTCTACGACACGACCCTGCGCGACGGGCAGCAGACGCAGGGGGTGGATTTCTCCGTCAAGGACAAGGCGCGGATCGCCAGGGCGCTCGATGCGCTCGGCGTCGACTATGTCGAGGGCGGGTGGCCGGGGGCGAACCCGACCGACAGCGGGTTCTTCGAGGCGGCCCCGAGGCTCGATCGGGCGACGATGACCGCGTTCGGCATGACCAAGCGAACGGGCAGGTCGGCGGCAAACGACGACGTGCTGGCGGCGGTGCTGAACGCCGGGACCGGGGCGGTCTGTCTCGTCGGCAAGACCCATGTCTTTCATGTCGAGACGGCGCTCGGGATCACGCTCGACGAGAACCTCGCCAACATCCGCGACAGCGTCGCCCATGCCGTCGCCCTCGGGCGGGAGGTGCTGTTCGATGCGGAGCACTTCTTCGACGGGTATCGGGCGAACCCGGGCTATGCCGTCGCCTGCCTGAAGGCGGCGCTGGAGGCGGGGGCGCGCTGGGTCGTGCTTTGCGACACCAACGGCGGCACGCTGCCGGCCGAGGTGGGGGCGGTGACGGCGGCGGTGATCGCGGCCGGCGTGCCCGGGGCCAGCCTCGGCATCCACACCCATGATGACACCGGCAATGCGGTGGCCTGCTCGCTGGCCGCCATCGACGCGGGCGCGCGGCAGGTGCAGGGGACGCTGAACGGGCTCGGCGAGCGTTGCGGCAACGCCAACCTCACCACGCTCATCCCGACGCTGCTCCTGAAGGAGCCCTATGCCAGCCGCTTCGACATCGGGGTGACGCGCTGCAAGCTCGCCGGGCTCACCCGCGCCAGCCGGGCGCTCGACGAGATCCTGAACCGCGTGCCCGACGCGAGCGCGCCCTATGTCGGGGCCTCGGCCTTCGTCCACAAGGCGGGGCTGCACGCCTCGGCCGTGCTGAAGGATCCGGCTACCTACGAGCATGTCGAGCCGAAGCTCGTCGGCAACGCCCGGTTCATCCCGATGTCGAACCAGGCCGGGCTGTCGAACCTGCGGAGCCGGCTCGGCAAGGCGGGGATCCACGTCGCGGGGGGCGACGCGCGACTGGCGGAGATTCTGACGGAGGTGAAGGCGCGCGAGGATCGCGGCTATGCCTATGACAGCGCCTCGGCCTCGTTCGAGCTTCTCGCCCGCGACATGCTGGGGACGCTGCCGCGATTCTTCGAGGTCGAGCGCTACCGGGTGACGGTGGAGCGGCGGCTGAACGCAAGGGGCGAGACGATCACCGTCTCGGAGGCGGTGGTGGTCGCCCGCTTCGGCGGCGAGCGGGTGATGAGCGTGTCGGAGAGCCAGGACCCGACGACCCATGCCGACCAGGGGCCGGTCAACGCGCTGTCGCGCGCGCTCGCCAAGGACCTCGGGCCGTACCAGTCCTATATCGATGACATGAAGCTCGTGGACTTCAAGGTGCGGATCACCTCCGGCGGCACCGAGGCGGTGACGCGCGTGCTGATCGACAGCGAGGACGGCCAGGGCCAGCGCTGGTCGACCGTGGGCGTCAGCGCCAACATCGTCGACGCGAGCTTCCAGGCGTTGCAGGACGCGATCCTGTGGAAGCTGCTGCGCGACGGGGCGCCGCCGGCGTGATCGCGGCGTGAGCTTCGAGGTCTGCGCGGCGTTGGTCGCCCGCGGCGATCCGGAACGCTTCCGCGCGGCGATGGTCGCCCCGGCGGGCGCGGCGCGCGACGGGCTGATGGCGCTCTACGCCTTCAACCTCGAGCTCGCGCGCGCGGGCTGGGTCGCCTCGGAGCCGATCCTCGGCCAGATCCGCCTGCGCTGGTGGGCGGACGCGCTCGCCGAGATCTTCGCCGGCTTGCCGCCACGGGCGCACGAGGTCTGCGCGCCGCTCGCCGCGACCATCCGGGGCTCGGACCTGCCGGAGGCGCCGCTTCAGGCGATGGTCGCGGCGCGGGAGTGGGATTGCGACCGCGAGGGCTTCGCCGGGCATCCGGAACTCGTCGCCTACCTGGAAGCGACCGGCGGCGGGCTCGCCTGGCTCGCGGCACGCCATCTCGGCGCGCCGGCGGCCGCGGAATCGGTCGTGCGGGAGGCCGGGCGGGCGTCGGCGGGGGCGGCGTTCCTGCGCGCCGCCCCGCGGCTGCGGGCGCTCGGGCGACGGCCGCTGCCCGAGGGCGCGGCGACGGCGGAGCGGCTGGCGCGGGACGGGCTCGACTGGCTGGCGCGGGCGCGGGCGGGACGACGGACGATCCCGCCGGCGGCGCTTCCGGCGCTGCTCCAGGCGTCGCCTGCCGGCGGGGTGCTGCGGGCGGCGCTGGCGCGGCCGGCGCTGGCGATCGAGGGCGGGCTCGATCCTTCGGAGTTCGCGCTGCGGGGCAAGGTGGCGCTCGCCGCCCTGACCGGGCGCTGGTGACGCAACGCGGAAGGGCTTCAAAACGCCGCCGCGAGCGCCTAGATTGCCGGATGGCGGGCTCTGGCCTTCCCGTGAAGGGGCACCAATCCTGGTGGCCTAATCATTCTCGAGGGAGCTGGCTCTGTGACTGGCCCTGGCCTATCGCATCCGGCGCCCACCTGGTACGCCAGGCTCTCGAGGATCGGATGCGCCCACGGTCGCGCCGGGCCCGCCGCCCCTTCGTTCGCGTGACCGACCTCTTCGCCGAGAAGGCCGCCGCCCGGCAGGCGGCCATGGAGCGTCGCGGCGCGCTGCACCGCGACGGATTTGGCGCGGCGCGGCGCGCGGCCGGCCATGCGCTCCATGTGATCGCGCCGCTCCGCGAGGTGCGGGTCGTCTCCGCCTACCTGCCGATGCGCAGCGAGATAGACCCGATCCCGCTCGTGCTCGCCCTGATCGGCCTCGGCTACGTGGTCGCAGCCCCGGTGATCGCGGGGCGGGGCCTGCCGCTCGTCTTCCGCACCTGGCGGCCCGGCGAGGCCGCCGCGCGCGGGCCGCTCGGCGCGCCGCATCCGGCGGAGGGCGAGACGGTCGAGCCGGACCTCGTCGTCGCGCCGCTTCTCGCCTTCGACGCCGCGGGCTGGCGGCTCGGCTACGGCGGCGGCTACTACGACCGCACGCTGGCGGCGCTGCGGGCGGCGAAGCCGGTGGTGGCGCTCGGCCTCGCCTTTGCCGGCCAGGAGGTGGCGCACGTGCCGCACGGGCCGAACGACGCGCGGCTCGACGCGATCGCGACCGAGGCGGGGCTGGTCCGCCCCGCTGGGGTATCGCATCTGCCTCTCTGATGATACCGGCGGGTCGACCAGGCCACCCGGCGCAACACGGGCTAACACGCGTGATAGACAGGTTAACTACCTGATTGCAAACAATAAAAGTGTCAAAGGTCAAAAAGGTCCGCGAGTCGTTTCACGAGCCCGCCGGTATGAGGCTCGGCCTCGCGCCAGGTTGCGCGGTGCAGACGCTTGCTCGCCACGCGTGACCCGTTGCCGGGCGACGCGATGGCGGATAAGCCGGGCGCCATGCGACTGCTCTTCCTCGGAGACGTGATGGGCCGGGCCGGGCGTGCCGCGGTCGCGGCGGAACTGCCCGGGCTGCGTGCGCGCCTGCGGCTCGACTTCGTCGTCGTCAACGCCGAAAACGCCACCGGCGGCATGGGTCTCTCCGGCGCCCACGCGGCCGAGATCCTCGCCGCTGGCGCCGACTGCATCACGCTCGGCGACCACGCCTTCGACCAGCGCGAGATGCTCGCCTTCATCGAGACCGAGCCGCGGGTGCTGAGGCCGTTGAACTACGCCCGCGCCGCCCCCGGCGCCGGGGCGCGGCTCTTCGACGCGCCTGGCGGGCGCAAGGTGTTCGTCGCGCAGGCGCTCGGGCGCGTCTTCATGAAGCAGCCCTTCGACGACCCGTTCTCGGCGCTCGATGCGGCGCTGAAGACTGCGCCGCTCGGTGGCCGGGCCAACGCCGCCATCGTCGACGTGCATGCCGAGGCGACCTCGGAGAAGGTGGCGCTCGGGCACTGGTGCGACGGGCGCGCCAGCCTGGTCGTCGGCACGCACACCCACATCCCCACGGCAGACACGCAGATCCTCGGCCGGGGGGCGGCCTACCAGACCGACGCCGGCATGTGCGGCGACTATGACAGCGTGATCGGCATGGACAAGCTCGAGCCGATCTCGCGCTTCGTCACCGGGATGACTCGCGGCCGCTTCGAACCGGCGACCGGCCCGGCGACGCTCTGCGGCGTCTACGTCGAGACCGACGACGCCACGGGCCGCGCGCTCCGCGCCGAGCCGCTCCGGCTGGGCGGGCGCCTGCCGGAGGTCGTGCCGGGCGTGGAATGACCCCCGACGCCGGCGCCGCCGGCGCGGGGACGTCGCGCCTCTGGCCGATCCTCGTCCTCGCCGGCTGCGGCGCGACCTGGGGGCTGACGCTGCCGCTGATTCGGATCGCGGTCTCGACCGGGCACGCGCCGCTCGGGATCATGCTGTCGCAGCAGATCATCATGGCGGCGGTCTGCGCGGCGCTGCTCGTCGTCCTGCGCCTGCCGGTCCCGGGCGTCAGGGGGCGCCTCGGCCTCTATGCGGGCGTCGCCGGCTTCGGGGCCGTGTTGCCGGGCTATTTCACGTTCCTGACTGCGGCGTTGATGCCGGCGGGCGTGCGCTCGATCCTGATCGCGGTCGTGCCGATGTTCACCCTGCCGATGGCGATCGCGCTCGGGTTCGAGCGGCCCGACCTGCGCCGGGCGCTCGGCGTCCTGCTCGGGGCGGCTGCGATCGTGCTGATCGCCGTCCCCGACGCCGGGGTCGCCGACGCAGCGGTCCCGGTCTCCGTCGGCGTCGTGCTGCTCGCGCTGGTCCCGCCGGTCAGCTACGCGGTCGAGGCGAACTTCCTCGCCTGGCGCGGCTCGGACGGGCTCCATCCGTTCCAGCTCCTGCTCGGCGCGTCGATCCTCGGTGCGGCGGCGACCTGGCCGCTCGCCGAGGCGACGGGCGAGATGCTGGCCCTTCCCCCGCGCTGGGGGGCGGCGGAATACGCGATCTTCGGCGCGGGCGTGCTCAACGCCATGGCCTATGCCGGCTATGTCTGGATGGTCGGCCGGGCCGGTTCGGTGTTCGCCAGCCAGATCGCCTATCTCGTCACCGCCTTCGGCGTGGGATGGTCGATGCTGCTGCTCGACGAACGCTATCCGGCCACGGTCTGGGTCGCCTTCGCGCTCATGCTCGCCGGGGTCGCCCTCGTGCAGCCCCGCGCCGGCCGCGCCGAAGAGCCTTGAGGCGCCCGATCCTTTGCGCCATGGTGCGCCCCGGCCTCGCGGGGACTTGGCCGTTGTATATGGGGTCACTGGTTGTTCGAGATCGCCGCTAGCCCGGCGTTTCCGGCGTATCTGACGCTCGGAATCCTGGCGGGCATGTTCCTTCTCTTCGTGCTCGAAATCTTTCCCGTCGAGGTCGTGGCCATGATCGGGGCGGCGACCACGGTGCTCTTCGGCCTCGTTCCGTCGGACGAGGTGCTCGGGGTCTTCTCCAACCCGGCGCCCTGGACGATCGCCGCCATGTTCATCGTCACCGGCGGACTGGTGCGCACCGGCCTCGTCAGCGCGATCGGACGGGCCGTGTCGCGGGGAGCCACACGGCACCGCACGGCCACGCTCCTCGGCGCCGGGCTCTTCATCTGCGCCGTCTCGCCGTTCTGCAACAACACGCCGCTCGTCGCGGTGATGATCCCGGTGACGGTGCAGCTCGCGCACGCCATGGGGCTCGCGCCGTCCAAGCTGTTGATCCCGCTGTCCTATCTCACCGTGCTGGCGGGCATGATCACCATGATCGGCACATCGACGAACATCCTCGTCGACGGCGTCGCGCGCGAACAGGGCATGACGCCCTTCGGCCTCTTCGAGATCGCGCCGGTCGGCATCATCGTGACGGTGGTTGGCTTCGCCACCATGCTCGTCCTCGTGCCGCCCCTCCTGCCCAACCGCGATTCGATGGCCGACCTGCTCGGCGGCCGCAAGCGCCTGAAGTTCTTCACCGAGGTCGTGGTCCCCGAGGGCTCGCCGCTGATCGGCGCCAACGTGATGGACGTCCAGATCTTCCGCCGCCAGGGAATGCGGGTGATCGACGTGCTGCGCGGCGAGGAATCGCTGCGCCGCCAGTTCCCCGACGTGCGGCTGATCGAGGGCGATCGCGTCGTGCTCCGCACCGAGATGCAGGAACTGCTCGGGCTCAAGGACTCGAACAAGGTCGCGCTGGTCGACCGCGTGGGCTCCAAGCGCACGACCACGGTCGAGACGCTGATCATGCCCGATTGCAAGCTCGTCGGCCGCTCGCTGGGCAGCCTGCGGCTGCGCCGGCGCTATGGCGTCTACCCGCTCGCCGTCCATCGACGCAGCCAGAACATCGGCCGCCAGCTCGACGAGGTGGTGGTGCGCGTCGGCGACACGCTGCTGCTCGAGGGCGCGCCGGAGGACATCCGCCGCCTCGCCGCCGACGTCGACCTCGTCGACCTGACCGAGCCGGTCGACAAGCCGTTCAAGCGCGAGCGTGCGCCCTTCGTCGTGGTCGTGCTCATCGCGATCGTGACGCTCGCCGCGCTCGACGTGGCCTCGATCCAGATCCTGTCGATGCTCGGGGTGGTGGCGCTTCTCGCCACGGGCACGATCGAGCCGGAGGAGGCCTACAACAACGTCAGCGCCTCGCTGCTGGTGCTGATCCTCGCCATGCTGGTGGTCGGCGCCGCGCTCGACCATTCCGGCGCGGGGCAACTCGTCGTCGACGCGATCTCGCCGAGCCTCGCGACCATGTCGCCGCTGATGATCCTGTTCGTACTCTACTTCATGACGCAGATCCTGACGGAGATCCTGTCGAACAACGCCGTTGCGGTCATCGTCACGCCGCTGGCGATCACGCTCACGCACAACCTCGGGCTCGACCCGCGACCCTACGTCATCGCGGTGATGTTCGCCGCCACGCTCGCCTTCGCGACCCCGATCGGCTACCAGACCAACACGATGGTGTATGGTCCGGGCGGCTACAAGTTCACCGACTTCACCCGCATCGGGCTGCCGCTCAACATCGTGACCGGCATCGCCGCCTGCCTCGCCATCCCGTACTTCTGGCCGCTGGTTCCGGGCTGAGCTTGCCGGAGCCTCGGATGCCCGCCTCCCACCCTCGCTTCACGGCGGAGGCCTTCCGCTCACGCCGTCCGCGCTCACCGGACGATCGAGAGCCCTCCACCGGGTCCTCGACGCATTCCTCGACGAGGATCGCGCCCGAAACCGCGCGACCACGGTCCCGAGAACCTCGCGATCCTCCGCCGCCTCAACCTCATCCTCAACCTCAACCTCAACCTGCCGAACAAGGCAAGTCCGCCGCCCACAAACGCAAGCGATCCGGATGGTCCGACGCCTTCGTCAAAAACCATCATCGGCCAAATGCGATAACGCCTGGCCGGCCCGAGGGTCGGCGCGGGCGGGGGCTTGCCGCCCATGCGCGGCCTCGCCTATAAGGCGCGCCATTCCTCGGAAGCCGCAGGAGAGCCCCATGGCCGGCCATTCAAAGTGGGCCAACATCCAGCATCGTAAGGGCCGCCAGGACGCGGTGCGCGCCAAGGTGTTTTCCAAGCTCTCGAAGGAGATCACCGTCGCCGCCAAGATGGGCGACCCCGACCCGGACAAGAACCCGCGCCTGCGCCTCGCGGTCAAGGAGGCCAAGGCCGTCTCCATGCCCAAGGACAACATCGATCGTGCGATCAGGAAGTCGATCGCCGGCGACATGGAGAACTACGAGGAAATCCGCTACGAGGGTTACGGCCCCAACGGCGTCGCCATCATCGTCGAGGCGATGACCGACAACCGCAACCGCACCGCCTCGAACGTGCGCTCGACCTTCACCAAGCGCGGCGGCAACCTCGGCGAGACCGGCTCGGTCAGCTTCATGTTCGACCGCATGGGCCAGATCGTCTACGGGGCGGCGCTCGATGCGGACAAGGTGATGGAGGCCGCGATCGAGGCCGGCGCCGAGGACGTGGAGAGCGGTGAGGACGGGCATGTGGTCTGGTGCGCCGTCGAGGATCTGAACGACGTCTCCACCGCGCTGGAGGCGAGCCTCGGCGAGGCGGAATCGACCAAGCTCGTCTGGAGGCCCCAGACGACGACCGAACTCGACCTCGAGGCGGCGCAGTCGCTGATGAAGCTCATCGAGGCGCTCGAGGACGACGACGACGTCCAGTCCGTCACGGCCAACTTCGAGATCTCCGACGAGGTCATGGCCCAGCTCTGAACCATGAAGCGCGAGGCCCGCAGCACGGAGGACACGCTCGCCCACTGGGTGCGCTCGGCGCCCGACAAGGTGGCGACCTTCTTCGGCAACGTCGCAGACTTCGGTCGGCCGCTCCGCCCCGAGGAGCTCGCCGCGGCCGACCGGCTCACCACCACGGTGCTGCCGCTCGGGCCCTACCGCAATCTCACCACGATGACGGCGGCGCTCTTTGCGCTGCATCCGCAGGCGGTGGTGCTGAACCACGCCGCCGACCGGGTGTTCGCCTCGCGCTACGACCCCTTCGACGCGCCGAGCCCGGAGCGGTGGCGCGCCTTCAAGGCGGTAGCGCTGCGCCTGCTGCGCCACGGGCGCAAGAGCAGCTACGGCGGCAACGTGCTGCTCTCCCACGCCTTCCGCGGCCGTCCGATCGCCGCCGCCTATGCGGCGCGCTACGGCGACGTGCTGGCGAAGCCGGGGGCGACGACGCTGTTCTGGAAGGATTCGATGCGGTTCCAGAACCGTTTCGAGGCAGGGAACCCGAAGATCGACGACTTCATCGCCGCGGTTCCGGACGCGGTCTTCATCTTTCCGGTGCGCAATCCGATGGACTGCGCCCGCTCGAACCTCGCGACCGGGCATGTGCGGCACCTCGTGCCCAAGGACAAGCGCAACTTCGAGGCGACGGTGCGGCGCGTGCTGGAGGCGTTGCGCTGGTTCCGGGTCCGCGAACGCGCCGATCCCGGGCGGTTCTGGAGCTTCACGGAGGCCGAGCTGGGGGGCGACTTCTTCGCCCGATTCGCGGCGTTCGCCCGCCTGCCGGCCGACCCCGGCTGGCTCGCCGACGCGCCCGGCGCCGTCGAGATCGCGCGGCGGTCCGAACACAAGCCCGGCCGCCCGGAGCACTATGCCGGGCTCGTCGCCGAGCTGTTCGCGGACGACCCCGAAATGCACGCGCGGCTGGAGCGGTTCCTCGCCTGAGGCGCGGGTCGCTTGACTCGTGGCGTCGGCACGGGCGACACTTCCTTGCGCGCCGCCGTTCCGGGGCGCCGCGTTCCGGGGGAGAAGGCGCGTATGCACGTCCATTCGATCATCGCCCAGAAGAAGATCCACGAGACCATCACGATCAAGCCGACGGATCTCGTGAAGACGGCGGCCGAGCTCCTCGCGAAGCACCGCATCGGGGCCGTGATCGTCAGCCGCGACGGCTCCATCGTCGATGGCATCCTGTCGGAGCGTGACATCGTGCGGTC
Organism: Amaricoccus sp.; assembly: GCF_017995835.1. Lineage (GTDB taxonomy): Bacteria > Pseudomonadota > Alphaproteobacteria > Rhodobacterales > Rhodobacteraceae > Amaricoccus. The sequence continues at coordinate 9,081 of NZ_JAGOID010000027.1, read as the reverse complement.
GCTCGGCACCACAGGCGTGGAGTGCGTGAACCTCCGGGCCGAGCAGCTGATGACCCACGAGGTGGTCGCCTGCCATCCCGACGACACCGCCCACTCGGTGATGGAGCGGATGACCGACGGTCGCTTCCGGCACATGCCCGTCGTCGATGGCGGCCGGATGATCGGGGTGATCTCGATCGGCGACGTCGTCAAGGCGCGCCTCGCCTAGATCGAGAGCGAGAACACGGCGCTTACCGGAATGATCGCCAACACCTGGTGACTCGGGCGCGACCGGCCATGACCGGCTCGGCCGCGGGCGGGCGATCGGATCGCCTCTTCCCGGCGACGTGGCTCCAGCGGGGAACGAGATGCGCATAGGGCTCTATCCAGGAACGTTCGATCCGGTCACGCTCGGCCATATCGACATAATCCGGCGCGCGTGCAGCCTGGTTGACCGGCTGGTGATCGGGATCGCCATCAACCGCGACAAGGGGCCGCTCTTCAGCCTCGACGAGCGGGTGGCGATGGTCGAGGAGCTGGCCGGTCCCGTCGGCCGCGCCTCCGGCGTCGAGATCGTGGCGCATCCGTTCGAGAATCTGCTGATCCATTGCGCCGAGGACGTCGACGCTCACGTCATCATTCGGGGCCTGCGCGCGGTGTCGGACTTCGAGTACGAGTTCCAGATGGTCGGCATGAACCGCGCCATGAACGACACGGTCGAGACCGTGTTCCTCATGGCCGACGCGCATCACCAGGCGATCGCCTCGCGGCTGGTCAAGGAGATCGCGCGCCTTGGCGGCGACGTGAGGCCGTTCGTACCCCCGGCGATCGCCGCGGCGCTGGCGGGGAAGTTCGGCACTCCCCTTCGGACGCAGACGCCGATCGCGGTCTGACGGAGGCGGTCCGATTCGCCCGGCGCGGCTCAGCCCGCCGCCTGCCGCGACCCGAAGATCGCCGAGCCGACGCGGATATGGGTTGCGCCGTGGGCGATCGCCGTCTCGAAATCGTCGCTCATCCCCATGGACAGGCCGGCGAGATCCAGTCGGGCGGCGAGTTCGGCCAACCGGGCGAAATGCGGGCCGGGTTCGTCTTCCACGGGCGGGATGCACATCAGCCCGAATATGGGCAGATCCAGCGTCCGCCGGCAGGCGTCGACGAAGGCGTCGAGGTCTTCGGGCCGCACCCCGGCCTTCTGCGGCTCGGCGGCGAGATTGACCTGCACGAACAGCGTCGGGCAGGCGCCGCGCGCCTGCACCGCGCGGGCGAGGCGGGTGGCGAGGCTGTCCCGGTCGAGGCTGTGCACGGCGTCGAAGAGGTCCAGGGCGCGGGCGAGCTTGTTGGTCTGAAGCGGCCCGATCAGATGAAGCTCCAGCCCGCGCAGCGCGGCGCGACGCGCCGCCCAGCGTCCCTCCGCCTCCTGAACGCGGTTCTCTCCATAGATCCGCCAGCCGGAGTCGAGCACGGCGGCGACCTTTTCCTCGGGCTGTTCCTTCGATACCGCCACGAGGGTCACCGCCTGCCGCGGGCGACCCGCTGCAACGCAGGCGGCCGCGATCCGGGTCTCGATCGCCGCCAGCGTCATGGTCAGAACGTCATGCTTATGCCGAAGTCGGCGATGGTGACCGCGTCGACGGCCGGGGCGAACTGCGCGTCCTCGGGCGCGCCGACCGCATCGGCGCCGTAGGAGCGCACGACGCCCATGTTGACGGTCGCGCCCCCGCCGAGATCGTATTGCAGCGACGCGCCGTAGCTGTCCTCGCCGTCGTAGGCTTCGCCGAACAGCTTGTCGCCGCTCAGGACCGACGCGTAGTAGCCGTAGACCGACCACGCGCCGCGCGTGTACCCGAGGCCGCCGGAGACGACGTCGAGTTCGCCGAGGTCGCCCGCACGGATCGCGGCATAGCCGATACCGGCGCGGAAGTCGCCGAACCGGCCGCGCAGGCTCGCCGACCACTCGTCGCCGTCCGGCACGTCGACCTCGCCGTAATAGGCGAGGTCCCCCCGAAAGCCGCTGAAGTCGTAGTAGCCGAGGCCGAGCGACACCTCGCCGTCGTCGAGCGCCAGCGTGTATCCGGCGCCGACGCCAACCGAATCGAGGTCGCGATCCGTCGACAGCGACAGGCCGAACCCGGCCACGTCGTAGTCGTAGCGCACCGTCGGGCGCACGTCCGGGTCGGCGAGGAACTGCAACTCGTCGTTGTCCGAGCCGCCGCCGTTCGAGAGGAACGGCAACTCGTTGAAGTCGCCGAGGCCGGTCAGCGTCACGTTGGAGATCGGGTCGCCGACGCGGTTGTAGTCGGCGCCGTCGATGTCGCCGTAGGTGAGCGTGCCCCAGGCGCCCGCGGCGAAGACGTCGCCGGCCGTCTGACCCTCGGTCCCGCCCTCGCCGTCCCTGGCGTTGTCGGCGCGGACCGAAGCGCCGAAGGTGATCCCGCTTTCCGTCTCGCCGGTCCCGGTGAAGATGAAGCGCACGCGGCTGAGGGCGCGGAACTCGTCGCTCGGCGCGCCGAGCCGCGTGTCGACCTCGACGGGCACGCCGCCCCGATCGACGGTGACCGAGCGCGTCGGCTCCAGCCGGACCTCGCCGTTGTTGAAGACGCCGTAGCCGAGGCCGAGGCGGGCGTTGCCGCTCAGGGTGATCTCGGCGGAGGCGCCCGGGGCCATGCAGAGCCCGGCAGCAGAGAGAAGCAGCACGCGTTTCATTGGGCGGCCCTCCAAAATGATGGGCCCATACTAGCGGACTATCGCATGAAGTGGAAAAGAAAAAGGCGGGCATTTACCCGCCTTTTCCCGCGTTCGATCCGATTTGGATCAGAACGCCATCTTGATGCCGAAGTCGGCGACAGTGGCGTCCTCGATTTCCGCAGCATAGTAGCTGTCGATGACGTCGTTGCGATCGCCGATCTGGGCGCGGCCGTAGGTCTGGGCAACACCGAAGTTGACCGAGGCGCCGCCGCCGAGGTCGTACTGCACCGACGCGCCGTAGCTGTCGTTGCCGTCGAAGTACTCGAACGAGCCATTGCCGGTCATGACGTTGGCATAGTAGGCGTTGAGCGTCCAGGCGTCCCAGGTGTAGCCGAGGCCGCCGATGATCACGTCCAGGTCGCCCGAGACGAGGTCGTTGTTGCTGTCCATGCTGGCAGCGGTGTAGACGACGCCGGCCGAGAAGCCGCCGAACGTGCCGGTCGCGCCGACCGACCACTGCTCGCCGCCCTTGACCTCGACGAGGCCCGGGATGCCGGCGAAGGTCGTCGTGAACTCCTGGAAGTCGTAGTAGCCGACGCCACCGGTGACCGAGCCCTCGTCGAACTCGTAGGTGTAGCTCGCGCCGACGCCCACGTCGTTCAGGGTGCGGTTGGTCGAGGCCGAAACCTGGACGCCCATGAAGTTGTAGTCGTAGCGGACCGTCGGACGGGCCTCGGGGTTGTTGGCGAACTGGATCGCGTCGTCGCCGAAGCCGCCGCCGTTCGAGAAGTACGGCGTCTCGTTGAAGTCGCCGAGGCCGGTCAGCGCGACGTTGCCGATCGCGTCGCCGACGTTCTGCTCGTCAGCGCCGTTGGTGTCGCCGTAGGTCAGGGTGCCCCAGGCGCCCGACACGAACACCTCGCCAGCGAGCTGGCCGGTGGCCGCCGTCGCGCTCGTGCCGCCCTGGTTGGCGTTGTCGGCGCGGATCGTGGCGCCGAAGGTGATGCCCGAGTCCGACTCGCCGGTCATCGTCACGCCGAAGCGGATGCGCGACACGGCCCGCAGGTCCTCGGTGCCTTCCCAGCGGTCGACGACCGTGATGCCCTGGGCGTTCTGGCTGGTGACCGCTTCGAGGTCGACGTTGCCCTCGTTGTCGATGTTGTAGCCGATACCAAGCCGGGCGCTGCCGAACAGCGCGATCTCGGCCGACGCCGCGCCGCCAACCGCGAGAGCGGCAAGAGCGGTCGACGCGAACAGAATCTTTTTCATTGCTTTCCTCGGTTCTTAGTTCAAGGCCATCTCGAAATCCGGCTTCCCGGACCAGATGGATGTTCTCATCCCTCAGGGGGGGCGTCAGGGTCAAGCGAATGGCGAACCGGGAGACGCATGTGTCACGGATTGATGCAGCAAAGCCACACTGCTGGCTGCGGCCCTTGCCTGCTGCTGGGGACTTGCCGCCGGCCCGCGCAGGCTTTACGAGACCCCGAAGCATAACCGGGACGGCGAACCGCGCGTGGCTCTTGGAAATCGGTTCTTCGCGATGGCGGCCGCCCTGGCCGCGCTCGGCGCCTGCGGGGGCGGCGACCCGGAGCAGCGTGCGGCCCAGGCCGAGGCCAACGCCGCGCGGGCGCGCGAGCAGTCCATCCAGAGCGCCATGGGCAACAACACCCCCCAGAGCTACCAGGCCGGGCTCGGCACCGGGGGCATACTCGATCTGTTCGGGCCGGGCCGCGGCGAGCCCGCGCGCCAGATCGGCGTGAACAAGTATCTCTGGACCGCCTCGCTCGACGTCCTGTCGTTCCTGCCGCTCGAGGGCGCCGATCCGTTCTCCGGCGTCATCGTCACCGATTGGGGCCGCGTCGCCGGCGACCCGACTCCCTTCCGGGTGACCGTGCTGATCTCCGAGCCGGCGCTCGACGCCCGCTCGCTGCGGGTCGCCGCCTTCCGCCAGGCCGGCGGCCGGCCGGTTCCGGTCTCCGCCGCGGACAACCGCCGGCTGGAGGACGCCATCCTCACCAGGGCGCGCCAGCTTCGCATCGCCTCCGCCGAGCGCCGCTAGGGCGATGTCGCGCTACGAGGCCCGCGCGGCAGAGGCGAAGTGGCAGGCCGTGTGGGACGAGGCGCACGCCTTCCGCGCCGAGCACGACCCCACGCGTCCGAAATACTACGTGCTGGAGATGTTCCCCTATCCCTCGGGGCGCATCCACATGGGACACGTGCGCAACTACACCATGGGCGACGTGGTGGCGCGACACCGCCGCGCCCTTGGCTACAACGTGCTGCACCCGATGGGCTGGGACGCCTTCGGGATGCCGGCCGAGAACGCCGCCATCGAGCGCGGCGTCCATCCCGGCGCCTGGACCTGGGCCAACATCGACCAGATGCGCGCCCAGATGAAGCCCTTCGGCTTCTCGATCGACTGGAGCCGCGAGTTCGCCACCTGCGACCCGGAATACTACGGCCAGCAGCAGCGCCTGTTCCTCGACATGCTCGACGCCGGGCTCGTCGCCCGCAAGGCCGCGGTGGTGAACTGGGATCCGGTCGACATGACCGTGCTCGCCAACGAGCAGGTGATCGACGGTCGCGGCTGGCGCTCCGGCGCGCCGGTCGAGCGGCGCGAACTCGTGCAGTGGTTCTTCCGCATCTCGGATTTCTCCGAGGAACTCCTCGCCGCGCTCGACGGCCTCGACGCCTGGCCCGACAAGGTCCGGCTGATGCAGAAGAACTGGATCGGCAAGAGCCGCGGCCTCCAGTTCCGCTTCGACACCCGCGGCGCGCCGGCCGGCTTCGAGCGGCTCGAGGTCTTCACCACGCGCCCCGACACCATCTTCGGGGCAAGCTTCGCCGCCGTCTCGCCCGACCACCCGCTCGCCCGCGCGCTGGAGGCCGAGGGCCCGGAGATCGCCGCCTTCGTCGCCGAGTGCCGCCGCGCCGGAACCTCCGAGGAGGCGATCGAGTCCGCCGAGAAGCGCGGCGTCGACACCGGCGTCCGCGTCGTTCACCCCTTCGACCCGTCGTTGGAACTGCCCGTCTACGTCGCGAACTTCGTGCTGATGGACTATGGCACGGGCGCGATCTTCGGCTGCCCCGCCCACGACCAGCGCGACCTCGACTTCGCGCGCAAATACGGGCTTCCCGTCCCGACCGTGGTCAGCGCCACCGGCCCCGACTTCACCGTCGCCGACACGGCTTTCACCGATCCCGGCCGCCTCGTGAACTCCCGATTCCTCGACGGGATGGAGGTCGAGCCCGCCAAGGTCGAGGTGATCGCCCGCGCCGAGGCCGGCGGCTGGGGCGAGGGCGTCACCCGCTACCGCCTGCGCGACTGGGGGGTCTCGCGCCAGCGCTACTGGGGCTGCCCGATTCCGGTGATCCACTGCCCGGCCTGCGGCGTCGTGCCGGAGAGGCGCGAGAACCTGCCCGTCCGCCTGCCCGAGGACGTGAGCTTCGACGGCCACGGCAACCCGCTGGAGCGCCACCCGACCTGGGCGCGGACCACCTGCCCCGCCTGCGGCGGCCCCGCCCGGCGCGAGACAGACACGATGGACACCTTCGTCGATTCGTCCTGGTACTTCGCCCGCTTCACCGCCCCCCGCGCCGCCGAGCCGACGGTGATGGCCGAGGCCGAGTACTGGATGAACGTCGACCAGTACATCGGCGGCGTCGAGCACGCGATCCTGCACCTGCTCTATTCCCGCTTCTTCGCCCGGGCGATGATGAAAACCGGCCATCTACCGGAAAAGGCGATCGAACCCTTCGACGCGCTCTTTACGCAAGGCATGGTCACCCACGAGACTTACACCACGCCCGGCCCCGACGGCCGCCCGATCTGGCGCGAGCCTTCGGAGGTGATCCGCGACGAGAGCGGCGCGCGGCTCGCCGACGGCACGCCGGTCGAGGTCGGCCCGTCGGTGAAGATGTCGAAGTCGAAGAAGAACGTCGTCGATCCAGACGAGATCGTGGCGAAATACGGCGCCGACGCGGCGCGCTGGTTCGTGATGTCCGACAGCCCGCCCGAGCGCGACGTCGAATGGACCGCCGCCGGCGCCGAGGCCGCCGCCCGTCACCTTGCGCGGGTCTGGCGCCTGGTCGAGACCCTGCCCGCCGACGCGCCCGCGGCCATCCCTGCGGCCCCCGGCCCGGAGGCGACGGCGCTCCTGCGCGCGGCGCACGGGGCCATCCGAGACGTGTCCGAGGGGCTCGAAGGCTTCGCGTTCAATCGCGCCATAGCGAAGCTCTACGAGTTCGCCAACGCGATCGGCCGGGCGACCGGCGACGCGCCCGACCTCCTCGCCGCGCGCCGATTCGCGCTGCGCACCCTCGCCCAGCTCATGGCCCCGATGACCCCGCACCTCGCCGAGGAGATGTGGGCCACGCTCGGCGGCGATGGCCTCGTCGCCCGCGCGCCCTGGCCCGAGGCCGACCCGGCGATGCTTGTCGCCGACGAGGTGGTGCTGCCCGTCCAGGTCAACGGCAAGCGCCGCGCCGAGATCCGCGCGCCCGCCGGGCTCGACGCCGCCGCCGTCGAGGCGCTGGTGCTCGCCGATCCGGCGGTGCTGCGGGCGCTGGCCGGCGCGAGCCCCCGCAAGCTCATCGTCGTCCCCGACCGGATCGTGAATGTGGTCGTCTGACCGCCGCCGGGCGGGCCTCGCCCTCGCGGCGCTGGCCCTCGTCGCCGCGTCGTGCGGCTTCGAGCCGCTCTACGCGCCGGGCGGCCCCGCCGCCGGCGCCGCGGGTCGGATCGAGGTCGGCGTGATCGACGGCGCGGCGGGCTTCGCCATGCGCGAGCGGCTGATCGCCCGGCTTGGCGAGCCCGCCGGCGCCACGCACCGACTCGACATCGACCTCGCCTTCGAGCAGACCGGCGTCGCCATCACCGAGAAGGACGTCACCTCCCGCTTCGACGTCACCGGGACGGCGGAATGGAAGCTGGTGTCGCTCGCCGCCGACCGCGCGGCGATTTCCGGGATCGAGACCACGGTGACCGGCTACAGCGCGCCCACCTCCGAAACCTCCTCCGCCTTCGCGATCCTCTCGGCGCAGCGCGACGCCCAGCGGCGTCTGGCCGAGACGCTCGCCGACCGGGTGGCGCAGCGCATCGCGGTCGCCGCCGACGACTGGGCCGCGACCGCCGCGCCGTGAAGCTCGCGGGTTCCGAGGCGGCGCGCTTCCTCGCGCGTCCCGATCCCGCCTTCGCCGGGGCGTTGCTCTACGGCCCGGACCCGATGCGCACGTCGTTGCGCCGGCAGGCGCTGGTCGAGGCGCTGATCGGCCCGGGCGGCGCCGACGAGATGCGGCTCACCCGTATCCCCGCCGCCGAACTGCGCCGCGATCCTGCCGCCGCGCAGGACGCGATGCGCGCCTCGGGCTTCTTTCCCGGGGCGCGCGCGGTCCTCGTCGAGGACGCGACCGACGCCGCGGCGGCGGCGCTGCTCGCGGCGGTCGAGGACTGGCGTCCGGGCGACGCGACGCTGGTGGTCGCGGCCGGCGACCTCCGGGCCGCCAGCGCGCTCCGCAAGGGCTTCGAGGCCGCGAAGCGCGCCGTGGCGATCGCGATCCATGCCGATCCGCCGGGCCGGGCCGAGGTCGAGACGATGCTGGCGCGCGCCGGCATCGTCCGACCCGAGGGCGACGCCTTCGGCGATCTCGAGGCGCTCGCCCGCGCCCTTGACCCCGGCGACTTCGCGCAGTTCCTGGAGAAGCTCGCGGTCTACAGGCTCGGCGAGGCGGGTCCGCCCTCGCAGGCCGACATCGAGGCGGTCGCGCCCGCGGCGGCCGAGGCGGCGACCGAGGAGATCCTCCACCTCGCCGCCGACGGTCGGGTGGACGCGCTGGCGCGCGCCATGGCGAGCGTCGGCGGCGGCTCCTCGGCCGCGACCGGCCTCGTCATCGCGGCGGGACGGCACTTCCGCGCGCTCCACGCCGCCGCCTGCGCGCCGGACGGCCCCGACGCCGCCCTGGCGCGGGCGCGCCCGCCGGTCTTCGGCCCGCGGCGGACGCGGATGGCGTCCCAGGCCCGTCGCCTCGGCCGGCAGCGTCTGGAGGAGGCGCTGGCGCTCATCACCGACGCCGATCTCGCGTTGCGTTCGAGCCGCCCGCCGCCCGGCCTCGCGCTGGCCGAGCGCCTTCTCGTTCGCATCGCGGCGATGAAGCGGACCTGAACAGAAACTGGCTCCACGGTTGAGATCGAGCATGTGAATCCGGGGCGCTCGATCTGCCTTGCGCGGGTTTTCGCGCGTCATGGGCTCTCGCGGCCGAAGTGTCTCCGGCGCGTCGGGCCAGATCGCCATACGATCGTGTCCCTTGGCGTGGTGTAGCTGGCGGTGGCCAGCGCGAGCTCCGGCGAGAGCCGGGTCGATCAGTCCGCCATGGCAGGCAGGCCGATGATCGGATCATCGGGGATCGGGGCGATGGTCT
>NZ_JAGOID010000117.1 GCF_017995835.1 Amaricoccus sp. | reverse complement strand
CCTCCTCGAGCTTCGCCGTCACCTTGGCTTCCAGCTCGGACGCCGGCACCGTGATGGCGTAGCCCCGCTTCAGGCCTTCGTTCAGGGTCTGGGTGACCTGCATTCCGTCTTCCTCGTCGCCTCGAGTCTGGTGCGGGCGGAGGGTCTCGAACCCCCACGCCTTTCGGCGCCAGAACCTAAATCTGGTGCGTCTGCCAATTCCGCCACGCCCGCGGACGGGACCGCCGCGGCCCCGGCTGAAGCGGCTTCCTAGCAGAGCCCTCCGGCGGGCGCGAGTGAAAAAACCGCCCCCACGCGCCCGGCCCCGGCCGCCCGCGCGCAGGCCGCCGGGGCCGGGTCCACCGGCGACGAAGCCGGCGGTTTCGTACCGTGCCCGACGGGGTCAGTCGGTCCCGATGCGGAACGTCCCCTTCTTGTGCCCGACCCACTGGAAATGTCCCTCGCCGGGCGATGCGGCGAACTCGAGCGTGTAGTCGTAGCCGCCGGTGATCCCGGCGAACTTGCCGGTGCCGCCGGTGATCACCGCCTTGCCGGTCCCTGCCCCGCCAGTGCCGGATTCCTCCAGCGTCTCGAAAATCCTGTCGCCCTCCGCGTCCTGCCAGGTGCAGTTGCCGAGACCGTCCCACGCCTCGCTCTCGGTATCGAAATGGCCGAGCGCCACGCAACGCGCGCCCATGCGCTCCATCGGCCCGGAGACCGTCTCGGTGATCACCAGGCTCACCTCGACCAGCGACGCCTGCGCGGTCGCGCCAGCGGGGATCACCATCCTCTCCCTCACGTCGGCGCCGAAGGTGAACTCGATCTCGCCCTCGCGCGGCCCCTCCTGCGCCGCCGCGAGCGGGGCGAGGGCCAGCAGCGCCGCCGTGAGCGCCGAGAGGCGGAATCGCGGTCCGAAGGCCGCGGAATCGTGGTAGACTGACGGGCGGCCGGCAGGACATCCGTTCATGGACATGCGGCTTTCTCCCCGATGGTCGCGGCGGGCCGGGACGGCCCCGCGCCGCCCCGAGACTAGCACGGCGTCCGGGCGCGCGTCCCGAGAGTCTCTCGAAACTTCCCCGAAATCCGCGCCCGCCGCGCCGCTCCACGCCGGCGGCGCCGTCATCGACCTCGCCGAGGGCCGCGTCACCGCGCCCGACGGCACGATCACCGACCTCCGCCGCCAGTCGGCCGAGGTGCTGCGCCTGCTCGCCGCCCGCGCCGGCCGCACCGTCCCCAAGTCCGAAATCCTCGACGCGGTCTGGGGCGACGTCGCCGTGACCGAGGACAGCCTGGTGCAGTGCGTCACCGAGATCCGCCGCGCCCTCGGCGGCGCCCGCGACCGGCTGCACACCGCCCACCGCTCCGGCTACCGGCTGGAGTTCGACGCCGCCACCCCCGGCAGGCCGCGGCGGCCCGGCATCCTTGCCGCCGCCGGCGCCCTCGGCCTCGCCGCCCTCCTCGCGCTCGGCGCCTGGCTCATCCTCCACCGCGCCGCGCCGCCGGACGTCCGTGGCCCGGTCGTCGCCGTCCTGCCGTTCGACAACCTCGCGGGCGGCGAACGCTGGGACCGGCTCGCCCGCGGCGTGACCGGAGAGGTGATCGCCGATCTCGCCGCCAATCCGTGGATCTTCGTGCTGGCCGACGCAACCACCCGCCCCCACGCCGGCGAGACGCCGCAGGCGGTCGGCGCGGCGCTCGCCGCCGATCATGTCGTCACCGGCACGCTGCTGGCCGACGACGAGCGCGTGCGCATAGCCGCCGCGCTCGCCGACCCCGCCAGCGGCCGCCAGGTCTGGGCGCGGCAGTGGCAGGGCCCGGCCGACGACCTGCTCCTGTTGCAGACCGCCGCCGCCGAGGCGCTGGTGGGCGAACTCGCGGCGCACTGGTCGGGCGCGATCGCCGCCGCCGACCGCGCCCGCGCCCACGAGGCCCCCACCCGGAACCTCGACGCCTACGACCTCTACCTGCTCGGCATCGAGGCCAAGCACCGCATGACGCCCCGCGACTTCGATCTCGCCGAGGACTACCTGCTGCGCTCGGTCGCGATCGACCCGGGCTTCGCCCGGGCCTGGGTCGGCCTGTCGATCGTCATGGGCTTCAAGGCGAGCAGCACCGCCGACGAGGCCAAAGTCGCCGCGCTGACGGACCGGCTGCGCGACTATGCCGCGCGCGCCGTCGCGGCCGACCCCGACGACCCCTCGACCCTGCTCCAGGCCGGCTGGGCGGCTTCCCTCGACGGCGACCTCGAGGCGGCCGGCCGCGACATCCGCCGCGCCGTCGAGCGCGCCCCGAACGACGCGGACGTGCTGGCGGTGGCGGCCTGGTCGGGCCCGGGGGCTGCCGGGATACTCGCCGAGGCGAACGCCTGGGCGGACCGGGCGCTGGCGCTCAACCCGGCGGCCCCGGGCTGGCACCTGCTGGCCAAGGGCGCCGCGGCCTTCGGGGCGGGCGACTACGAGGCCGCGGTCGAGGCGTTCCGCGCCGCGCCTCCGGGATTTGCCGAACGCGCGTTCTTTCTCGCCGCGGCATACGCGATGCTCGGCGACACGGAGGCGGCGCGCGCGGCCGCCGACGAACTGCGCGCGATGCTCCCCGGCTTCGACCTCGATCTCTACGTCAAGACCTGGCCGCATCCCGACCTCGCCCAGCGCCTGCTCGAAGGCGCCACCCGCGCCGGGCTCGGCGACGATCCTCCGGACAGATGAACCGGCGGCACGTCCGGACCCGCCGCCCCTTGCAGACCTGCCCAATTCACGGGCAGAATGCGCAAATCCCAGGCAGCGGCGCGGAAATCTCCGCCAGCGTCCGGCCGGGGCCGGGGCGGCCAGATTGAAACCCCCGGCCCAAGCTGGTTTGTCGCAGCCGGACCTGGCGCAGGGAACGCCAAGAACACGAACGGGAGCCGCGGAGAATGAAGAAGATCGAGGCCATCATCAAGCCGTTCAAGCTCGACGAGGTGAAGGAGGCGCTCCAGGAGATCGGCATCCAGGGCCTGAGCGTCATCGAGGCCAAGGGCTTCGGCCGCCAGAAGGGCCACACCGAGCTTTACCGCGGCGCCGAGTACGTCGTCGACTTCCTGCCCAAGGTGAAGATCGAGGTCGTGCTCCCCGACGAGCAGGTCGACGCCGCCGTCGAGGCGATCATCAACGCCGCCAAGACCGGCAAGATCGGCGACGGCAAGATCTTCATCGTTCCCGTTGAACAGGCCATCCGCATCCGCACCGGCGAGGAAGGCAACGACGCGCTCTGAGCGCGCCCGAGCCCCCCGGCCGCCGCGGTCCGAACACGAACGAACCCACAAGCATCAGGAAACACAGATGGCCGACAGGAACTCGGTTCTGCAACAGATCAGGGACGAGGAGATCGCCTACGTCGACGTCCGCTTCTGCGACCCCCGTGGCCGCCTCCAGCACGTCTCCGTCGTCGCCGACCTCGTCGACGAGGACTTCCTCGACGAGGGCTTCATGTTCGACGGCTCCTCGATCGCCGGCTGGAAGTCGATCGACCAGTCCGACATGAAGCTGATGCCGGACCCGTCCTCGGCCTATGTCGACCCGTTCTACGCCGAGAAGACGCTCTGCATCCACTGCACCGTGCTCGAGCCCGACACCAACGAGCCCTACTCGCGCGACCCGCGCGGCACCGCGCAGAAGGCCGAGGCCTACCTCAAGTCCTCCGGCATCGGCGATGCCGCCTATTTCGGCCCCGAAGCCGAGTTCTTCCTCTTCGACGACGTCCGCTACGCCGTCACGCCGAACAAGGTCAGCTTCCAGATCGACGCGGTCGACGCCGCCTGGAACACCGACACCGAGTACGAGATGGGCAACATGGGCCACCGGCCCGGCGTCAAGGGCGGGTACTTCCCGGTCAACCCGACCGACGCCGCCCAGGACATCCGCTCCGAGATGCTCTCGACCATGAAGCGCATGGGCATGAAGGTCGACAAGCACCACCACGAGGTCGCCTCGCCCCAGCACGAGCTCGGCCTGATCTTCGGCGGGCTGACCGAGCAGGCCGACAACATCCTGAAATACAAGTACGTCATCCAGAACGTCGCCGCCGCCTACGGCAAGACCGCGACCTTCATGCCCAAGCCCTACTACGGCGACAACGGCTCGGGGATGCACGTCAACATGTCGATCTGGAAGGGCGGCAAGCCGCTCTTCGCCGGCGACAAGTACGCCGACCTCTCCCAGGAGGCGCTCTGGTACATCGGCGGCATCCTCAAGCACGCCAAGACGCTGAACGCCTTCACCAATCCCGGCACCAACAGCTACAAGCGGCTGATCCCGGGCTTCGAGGCCCCGGTGCTGCGCGCCTACTCAGCCCGCAACCGCTCGGGCTGCGTCCGCATCCCGTGGACCGAGAGCCCCAAGGCCAAGCGCGTCGAGGCCCGCTTCCCCGACCCCTCGGCCAACCCCTACCTCGCCTTCGCCGCACTGCTGATGGCCGGCATCGACGGCATCAAGAACCGGATCGACCCGGGCGAGGCCTCGGACAAGGATCTCTACGACCTGCCCCCCGAGGAACTGGCCGCGATCCCGACCGTCTGCGGCTCCTTGCGCGAGGCGCTCGAATGCCTCGCCGCCGACCACGCCTTCCTGCTCGCGGGCGACGTGTTCACCCGCGACCAGATCGAGGGCTACATGGCGCTGAAATGGGAGGAGGTCTACGCCTTCGAGCACATGCCGCACCCGATCGAGTACAAGATGTACTTCTCCTGCTGACGCCCCCGGCGTCCAACGGCCCGAGGGGCGGCGCATCGCGCCGCCCCTTCCCGTTCCGTCCCCCGGTCGGCTAGGCTCGCCCGGCGCCCGCCACGCCGATCCCCGCAATGCCCGCCCTGACCGTCACGACCTTCGCCGCCTTCGCCAACCTCGTCGTCGCCGGCTGCAAGCTCGCGACCGGCGAGACTCCCGTCGACCGCCTCAAGGCCCTCGCCGACATCGCCGCCGGCGCGAAGTCCCTCGACACGGCCTTCCACGCCACCGGCCTCGCCGCCGTCGCCGCCGAGATGGCCCGCGTCGCCGCGCACCACGCCCACCACGTCACCCATCCCGGCCGCGCCCGCGACGACGCTGTCGCGCTCTTCTGGCAGGTCGCCCCCGCCGCCTTCGCCGACCCCGCGACCTTCGCCGCCGCCCACCTCGATCCCGCCCTGACGACCGACCGCATGGTCGCCGCCATCAAGGCCTCGCCCCACGCCCGCGACTTCACCGCGGCGCCCCTCCCCGAACAGTTCTTCCGCGCCGTCGCCCGCGCCACCCTCGACGTGATGCTGAACCGCGCCGAGACCGTCGCCGCGCTGTCCCCGGCCCTGTGGCGCGTGTCGCTCAGGACCACCGCCGCGATCAAGGAGGACACCGGAGAGATCAGGGAGAACACGGCCGAGATCCTCGCCCTCGTCCGCCGCCTCACCGGCACGCACGAGGCCGAGGCCGCCCACGCCGCCGGCGTCACCGACGAGCGCATCCTCGGCCTCGCCCGCCGCATCGTCGTCGACGTCCCCGACCTCGACCGGGCCTTCACGGAGCTGGAACGCGCCGTCGAGATCGCCATCGAGGTCCAGACCCGCGGCCAAGCCGGCTCGAACACCGGCGATTTCGTCGCCACGGTGCTCGCCCGCATGGCCGCCCTCTCGGCCGAGGGTCGCGACGACGAGGCCGCCGCCGAGGCCGAGCGCGCCTTCGCCGAATGGCAGGCGCAACAGAAGCAGGAGCAGCAGAAGGGCCTCGCCCTCCTCGACGCCGGCCTCCGCGCCGACCTCCTCCGCCGCGACGCGCCCTCGGCCGTCCGCCGCATCCTCCAGCGCATCGAGATCGAGACCCGCGACCCGGCCGCGGTCTTCGACGCCCTGCGGCGGGAGCAGGATACATGGCATAACCGCGGCCGGGACAGGGGCCTGAACCTCGACCTCGAAGTCTCGATCGAACTCGCGCGGCTTTCCGTCGCCCGCACAAAGGATCAGGACCAGACCGGCGCGGCGCTGAACGACCTCGGCGCCGCGCTCCAGACGCTGGGCGGGCGCGAGAGCGGCACGGGGCGGCTGGAGGAGGCCGTCGCCGCCTTCCGCGCCGCGCTGGAGGAACAAGCCCGCGAGCGCGTGCCGCTCGACTGGGCCACGAGCCAGTTGAACCTCGGCAATGCGCTCCAGACCCTGGGCGCGCGCGAGAACGGCACGGCGCGGCTTAAGGAGGCCGTCGCCGCCTACCGCGCCGCGCTGGAGGAATACACCCGCGACCGCGTGCCGCTCGACTGGGCCAGAACCCAGATGAACCTCGGCAATGCGCTCCTGACGCTGGGCGAACGCGAGAGCGGCACGGCGCGGCTGGAGCAGGCCGTCGTCGCCTATCGCGCCGCGCTGGAGGAACGCACCCGCGAGCGCACGCCGCTCGCCTGGGCCGCGACCCAGATGAACCTTGGCGCTGCGCTCACGACGCTGGCCGAGCGCGAGAGCGGCACGGCGCGGCTGGAGCAGGCCGTCGCCGCCTTCCGCGAGGCGCTGGAGGAATACACCCGCGACCGCCACCGGCAACCAGGGCGTCGCCCTGATGCTGCTGGCGGAGCGGACTTCGGACGGCGCGATGGCGCGACTTGCGCGCGACCAGATCGCGGCGGCCGAGGCCGGGATGCGCGCGGGCGGGCACGCGCACGGCACCGACCACTACGCCGCCCAACTGCCGCAGGCCGAGGCGCTGGTCGCCCGGCTGGCCGCAACGTAACCCGCGCCACGTCACGGCAATTTTCGATGCAATGCCAATGGCCTCTGCACCGAACTTCGCGCAAAGCCCTTGTCGAACCCTGAAAAAGTGGCAAGCCTGATTCCAGCCCGGTTCCAGCCGCATTCCAGCCAGACAAAATCACGCCTTTTCAGCCCCTTGCCGCACTCCGCATCACCCCTGACACGCCGGGCACCAGAAGCTCGACCGCCCCGACTGCACCACCCGCGCGACCTCGCCGCCGCAGCGCCGGCAGGGCTCGCCCTCGCGCCCGTAGACGGCGAAGCTGTGCTGGAAATAGCCAAGCTCGCCGTCCGGCCGGCGGTGGTCGCGGAGCGACGAGCCCCCCGCCGCGATCGCCTCCACCAGCACGTCGCGGATCGCCACGACCAGCCGCTCGGCCTCCGCCGCCGTGACCTCGCCCCCGAGTCGCAGCGGCGACACCCCCGCCCGCCACAGCGCCTCGCAGACATAGATGTTGCCCAGCCCCGCCACCGCCCGCTGGTCGAGCAGGACCGCCTTCACCGGCGCCGCCCGCCCGCTAAGCGCCCCGGCCAGCACCGCCGCGCCAAAGCGGTTCCCCAGCGGCTCCGGCCCGAGCCCCGCCAGCAGCCGGTGCGCCTCGACCCCGGCCGTCGGCGCCAGATCCATCGCCCCGAACCGCCGCGCATCGTTGAAGATCACCCGCGCGCCGCCCTCGACGTCGAGCACCACGTGGTCGTGCCTGCCCGGCGCCGCCGGCGCATCACCCAACGCCGGCCCGAGGCCCGACACCAGCATCCGCCCCGACATGCCGAGATGCACGATCAGCGTCTCGCCCCGGTCGAGATCGGCCAGCAGGTACTTCGACCGCCGCCTGAGCCCCAGCACCCGCGCGCCCGTAAGCCGAGCCGCGAACCGCGCCGGCAGCGGCCAGCGCAGGTCCGGCCGCCGCGCCTCGGCGCGCAGGATCACCCGCCCCGCAAGCACGGGCTCCAGCCCGCGCCGGACCGTCTCGACCTCCGGCAGCTCCGGCACGATCCCCCCAGGTTGCCACCCGCGCGCCCGCGCTTATAAGCGTGGGGACCGCTGATCCGAAAGCCCCATGACCGAACCCCCCACGACCCACTTCGGCTTCGAGACCGTGCCCGAGGCGGAAAAGGCCTCGCGCGTGCACGGCGTCTTCTCCTCCGTCGCCAGCCGCTACGACCTGATGAATGACGCGATGAGCCTCGGCGTCCACCGGCTGTGGAAGGACGCGATGCTCGACTGGCTCGCGCCACGCCCGGGCCTCGCCGCGCTCGACGTCGCCGGCGGCACCGGCGACATCGCCTTCCGCCTGCTGCGCCGCGCCCCCACCGCCCGCGTGACCGTGCTCGACCTGACCGAGGCGATGCTCGTCGAGGGCCGCCGCCGCGCCGAAACGCTCCCCTTCGCCGACCGCCTCGACTGGGTCGTGGGCGACGCGATGGCGCTCCCGTTCCCGAACGGCGCCTTCGACGCCTACACCATCGCCTTCGGCATCCGCAACGTCACCCGCCCGGAGCAGGCGCTGGCGGAAGCCTGGCGCGTGCTGCGCCCCGGCGGCCGGCTCCTCGTGCTGGAGTTCAGCCGGGTCTCGCCCGAGGGGCTGCGCCGCCTCTACGACCTCTACTCCTTCAACGTCATCCCGCCGATGGGGCAGGCGCTGGCCGGCGACCGCGCCTCCTACCAGTACCTCGTCGAATCGATCCGCCGCTTCCCCGACCAGGAGACCTTCGCCGGCATGATCCGCGCGGCCGGGTTCGACCGGGG
>NZ_JAGOID010000026.1 GCF_017995835.1 Amaricoccus sp. | reverse complement strand
CCCTCGCCAACCTCGCGGGCGCCGGCATCGAGGTCGTCTGCTACAACTTCATGCCGGTCCTCGACTGGACCCGCACCGACCTCGCGGACCGGGTCGCCCACGGCGGCTCCTGCATGCGCTTCGACCTCGCCGATTTCGCCGCCTTCGACCTCCACATCCTGAACCGCCGCGGCGCGCCCGAGGACTACCCCGAGGATCTGCGCGAGGAAGCCGCCGCCCGCTTCGCCGCAATGGACGCCGCCGCCAGGGCCCGGCTCGCCCGCAACGTCGCCTTCGGACTGCCCGGCGCGGCCGAGAACCTGACCCTCGACGACCTGCGCGCCCATCTCGACGAGTACGGCGCGATCAGCCCGGAGCGGCTGCGCGCCCATCTCGTCGCCTTCCTCGAGGAGGTCGTCCCCACGGCCGAGTCCCTCGGCGTCCGGCTCTGCTGCCACCCCGACGATCCGCCGTTCCCGCTCCTCGGCCTGCCGCGGGTGATGTCGACCGAGGCCGACTACGCCGCCGTCATGGCCGCCGTGGACAGCCCCGCGAGCGGGATCACCCTGTGTTCGGGCTCGCTCGGCGCGCGGCCCGACAACGACATCCCCGGCATGATGCGCCGACTCGGCGACCGGGTGCACTTCCTCCACCTCAGGAACGTCGCCCGCGAGTCGGACGCGATCCGCGGCTCGTTCCACGAGGCGGAGCACCTCGGCGGCGTCACCGACATGGTCGCCGTCATCGCCGCCGTCGTCGCCGAGGAGCGCCGCCGCGCCGCCGCCGGCCGGTCCGACACGTCGATCCCGATGCGGCCGGACCACGGCCAGGACATCCTCGACGACCTCAAGCGCAGCGGGGGCCAGCCCGGATACCCCGCCATCGGCCGCCTCAAGGGCCTCGCGGAACTGCGCGGCATCATGACGGCGCTGTCGCACCCCGAGCATGGCCTGCCGGCGGGGGGCTGACCGCGCCGACATCGCGTTGCCTGCCCCGGGGAAATGTGCGATCACCGCGCGAAAGCCCAAGGGATGCTTGAGATGATCGATTTCGCCGCCGCCCGCGAAGCCATGGTCGATTGCCAGGTGCGTCCGTCCGACGTGACGCGCTACCCCGTCATCCTGGCGATGCTCGACGTGCCTCGCGAGGTCTACGTGCCCGACGGATTGCGCGCCGTCGCCTACTATGGCGAGCACGTGCCGCTCGGGAACGGCAGGGTCGTGCTCGACCCGCGCGTCTTCGCCAAGATGCTCGATGCGGCCGAGATCGGGCCGAACGACCTCGTGCTCGACGTGGGCTGCGGGCTCGGCTACTCGGCCGCGGTGATCGCCCACATGGCCGAGGCGGTGGTCGCGGTCGAGGAGGACGCCGCCATGGCCGCCGCGGCCGAGGCGACGCTGTCGGCGCAGGGCGTCGAGACGGCCGTGGTCAAGGCCGGCCCCCTCGCCGCCGGCGTCCCCGCGCACGGACCCTACGACGTCATCGTCTTCGAAGGCGGCGTCGAGCGACTGCCCGCGGCGATCGCCGACCAGCTCAAGCCCGGCGGCCGCATCGTCGCGATCTTCGTCGACGGCGCGAGCGGTCAGGCCCGGCTCGGGCTGAAGGTCGACGGCGGCATCGCCTGGCGGCGCGCCTTCGATGCAACGGCGCCGGTCCTTCCCGGGTGCGCCGCGACGAAAGAGTTTGAGTTTTGAGATACCCGCGCCGATACTCGGCCGAGCTCCCGGCAGAGGGGCGTTGAGGTGAGCATGTACTCTGGTAGAAAACCCCGATTCCCGACTTTTGCGCAGGCGGTTCTTGCCGGCGTGCTGGCGTGGTCCGCGCCGGCGTCGGCCGAGACGCTGACCGACGCGCTGATCCGCGCCTATCAGACGAGCCCGCTCCTCGACTCCAACCGCGCCTCGCTGCGCGCGATCGACGAGAACGTCGCCCAGGCCCGCGCCGCCCGGCGACCGCAGGTGCAGGCGGGGGCGTCGGCCGCAGGGCAGACCGACATCTCCGACTTTCCCTTCGACAACAACGCCCAGCTGGCGTTGCAGGCGAGCCTGCTCCTCTTCGACAGCGGCGAGAGCAAGGCCGCGATCGAGTCCGCCCGCTACGGCGTCGCCGCCGGCCGGGCGAGCCTGGTGAACGTCGAGCAGGAGGTGCTCTTCGCCGCCGTCACGGCCTACATGGACGTGATCCAGGCGCTCGAGTTCGTCCGCATCGCGGAGAACGACGTCCGCGTCCTCGGCGAGCAGGTCGACGCCACCAACAGCCGCTTCGAGGTCGGCGAGGTCACCCGCACGGACGTGAGCCAGACCGAGGCGCGGCTGGCCGCCTCGCGCGCGACCCTTGTCGACTCGCGCGGCAATCTCGAGGTGGCGCGGCAGGCCTACCTCGCCGCCGTCGGCTCGCTGCCCGGCAAGCTCGAGCCGCCGCCGGTGCTGCCGCAGCTGCCGGCCTCCTCCGAGGCCGCCGCACAGCTCGCCGTCCAGCAGAACCCGCTGATGGTGGCGGCGCGCTTCAACGAGCGCGCGGCGGTCTCCGACTTCGACCGCGCCCGCTCGGCGTCGAAACTCTCGATCACCGCATCGAGCCAGGTCGACTACAGCTGGCAGCGCGTCTCTCCGAACCTCGCGCCCGGCACCCGGGTGACCAGCGACAACTACAACCTCAGCGCCTCGATCGACGCGACCCTGCCGCTCTATAGCGGCGGGCGCAACTCGTCGTTGATCCGGCAGGCGCAGCAGGTGCTCGAACAGCGCAAGTTCGAGGTGCAGGATTCCGGCCGGCAGGTGACCGAGCAGGCCTACAACGCCTGGACCCAGCTCGAGGTGGCGCGCGCGTCGATCGTGGCGAACCGCGAGCAGGTCGTGGCCGCGCAGATCGCCTACGAGGGCGTGAGCGAGGAGGCGCGTCTCGGCGCCCGTTCGACCCTCGACGTGCTCGACGCCGACCAGGAGCGGTTGCAGGCCGAGGCCGAGGTGGTCCGGGGGGAGCGCAACGAGTACGTCGCGCATTATGCGGTGCTGCGGGCGATGGGGCTCCTGACCGTGGAGCACCTCAACCTCGGGATCGAGAGCTACAACCCGGATGTCTACTTCCGGCAGGTGCAGCGCGCGCCGGTTGGCGGCTACGACACCAGCGTCGTCGACAGGATTCGCCAGCGCTGGGAGAAGCCGTGACCGCCGAGAGCGACGAGCCGGGCCCGCGGCGGACGGGCGAGGAGACGCCCGAGTCGCTCGCCGAGGTGCTCGCCTCGATCCGCGCCCTCGTCTCGGCCGAAACCGGCGCCCGGCTCGACGGGGCGCCGGGCGGCGACGTCATCCTGCTGACGCCGGGGATGCGGGTCGACGCGCCGGCCCCGCCGCCGGTTCGGGCGGGCGAGCTTCTGTCGGCCGGGCTGGCCGAGGCGCGCCCGCGTGTCGGCGCGCCGATCCTCGACGAGGAGGCGCTGCGGCGGGTCATCAACGACATCGTGCGCGAGGAATTGCAGGGCGAACTCGGAGACCGGATCAGCCGAAACATGCGCCGGGTGATCCGCCGGGAGATCGGCCAGATGCTCGACGAGGCACGGGGCCCCGCCGATTCCGACCCCGAGCCCAACCCCGACCCGTGACGCGGCCGCCTAGCGATCGGCGGCGGGCGTCTCGACGAGGTCGATCAGCACGGGATAGGTGAGTGCGGGATCGGCGCCGGGCTCCATCGGGTCGATGATCTCGTGCCCCAGCCGGTCCTCCACCGGAAAGACGTAGCGGGTCAGTGGCTTGCCCGACGCGGCCCAGAGGTCGCCGAAACGGTCGGCGGCGGGAAGGCTTATGGCGCGGTCCGCGGCGTTCGTGACCAGCGCCAGCGAGCCGCCGGCGGGCGGCGCCTCCGCCAGCCGCTCCAGGGTGGCGCGGGCGAGGCGGAGGATCTCGCCCGTCCCGCGCGTGGCCTGGCGGGCGTAGGCGTGCGGCATGCCCTCCCAGGCGGCGCGGCGCAGCGGGTCCTTCCAGACCGAGACGTTCGGCAGAAACAGCATGATCCGGGTCAGCAGGTCGTTCGCCCGCGCGCCGAAGCCGGGCAGGCCGAAGAGCGGCGCGACCACGACGGCGCGCGCCACCTCGGGCCGGTTCGCCGCCGTCCAGGCGGCGACCGTGCCGCCGGCCGAGATCCCGAGCACGACGACCTCGTCGCCGAGGCCCGCCGCCACGTCCACCGCCGCGTCGCCCCAGGCGCGCAGCTCCCCCGCCGTCATCCGCGCCAGCGCGTCGGTGGCCCTGTCCGCATAGCCGTTCTGCGGCATCCGCGGCGCGATGACGTTGTGGCCGCGCGCGAACAGCGCGGGCGCGAGGTCGACGAAGGCCTGCGGGCAACTGGAGACACCGTGCAGCAGCACCACCGCCACCGGCCGCCGCTCGCCATGGTCGAGCAGGCGCGGATGGCAGAGCGGGTTGAGCGGCGTGGGGTCCGCCGCCGCATCGGCCGCGAACCGCGCCAGCGCCGCGGCATGGTCGGCCGCCGGCGCCGGGCGCGGCCCGAGGTCGTACGTGACGATCGGCCGCAGCAGCAGATAGGCGAGGGCGATCGCCACCGTTCCCGCCACCGCCGCGAACGCCAGGCGCGCGGGCAGCACGAGCGCGAGCATCGCGGCGAGCATGAACAGCGCGACCCCGCCCACCGCGATCAGCGCCAGCGCCTTCTGGGTGACGCTGAGATGGGAGAGCGCCGCGATCGCCGCGTCCATGGCCCGCTCAGGCCGCCAGCGCACCGAGAAAGCCGAGCGCGCCGAGCCCGAGCACGAGCACGCCGGCGCCGATGCCGAGCACCGCGGGCGCGAGTTGCGCCGCCCGGCCGGGTCCGGCCGTCAGCACTGCCGCGTCGCGGCTCGTCGCCGCGAGCCAGGCGACCAGCGCCGTAAAGCTCGCCGTCCCGAGCCCCATCGCGACGACGCCCGCGACGCCCGTGCCCGGCATTCCCAGCCGCCAGGCGATGACCAGCAGAAAGATCGCCCCGGCGCAGGGACGCGCCGCCATTGCCGCGATCAGCGCCAGCGTCTGCCCCGGACCCTCCGCCGCGTCCGGTGCGGGGCATCCACAGCCATGGCCGTGGCCATGGTCGTGCGCGGACGCACGGGGCAGGGCCCTGATCCCGCGAACGATGATCCAGACGCCGACGGCGGCCATTGCGAGGTTCCCGACAGGCGCGAGCCAGCGCTCCGAGCCGGCGGCGAGGCCCCGCGCCGTCACGCCGACAAGCGCGAGGCCGCCGAAGACGACGACGATCGCCGTCGCCGCCTGGGCGAGGCTGCCCGCGGTCGCGACGAGCGTCATGCGCCTCGCCGTGGCGCGGCCGCCGAGCGTCGCCGCGGCGACCAGCGCCTTGCCGTGCCCCGGTCCGACCGCGTGCAGGAAACCGTAGCCGAAGCAGAGCCCGATCAGCGCCCAGCGCGTCGCGCCCTCGCCGCGCAGCGCGGCGAGCTCGGTTCCGAGCGCGTCCTGTGTCGCGCGTTGCAGCGCGGCGACCTGCCATGCGAGCATCGCCAGCCCGCCGCTCGCCCAGGCCCAGAAAATCGCGGCCGCGAGCACGGCGAGGAGGGCCGCGGCGACCAGTCGCGTCGGGACGGGGTGCGTGCGCGTGTCGCCGAGGCTCAGTCGCATTCGAGCCGCACCCTGTCGGCGAAGAGCGCGCCCACCTCCTCGGCGGGATCCTCGTCGACGCCGATCTCGGAGAGGCTCAGCTGGAGCGCCATCAGCGACTCGGTGGCGCGGAACGGCTCGACGCTCGCCTCGCACCCATCGGCCGGTCCTTGCAGCGCCGGCTTGTCGGTCACCGCGTAGGCGGTGAAATACGTGGGGTCGTAGACCTCGACCACCGCGGCGTCCGGCCGGAACGGTTCGGCGACGCGCCGGTTGAAGCGGATCACGGCGCGTCCGTCGTCACGAACCTCCGCCTCCGGCGCCTCCGGCCCGCCCAGCGCCACCGCGCGCCCGTCGGCCCGAAGGTACGAGTCGCCCTCGAAACCCTCGATCCATTCGGTCTGATAGGCCGCGAGGGCCGTCTCCTGCTCCGATGTGAGGGGCTTGCCGAGGTCGATGCCGAGATCCTCGAGCATGAAGAGCGAGCTCATCGCGTCGTAGACCCAGGTCACGCGCAACTCGGACAGCCGGCCCTGGCGGTCGAAGACGAAATCGACGCCGCCGTCGATGAAGACGTGCGGGTGCGCGACCGCTGCCACCGGCGCGAACAGCGACGCGGCGACCGCAGCCGCCGCGAGCGGCGTCCGTCCCCTCCGTCTCCAGCCTCGTTCCTTCGGCCGCGCCATCGTCCTCTCCCGGCGTCCTCTCCCAGAATCCGCGAGCGGGATACGCCTCCGGGAGCGCATTGTCACGGGCAGAGCGGGCCGTGATCACGCCGGCGGCGCCAGACAGCCTATCATCCCGCCGGCAAGCCGGGCGAGCAGGGCGGGGTAGAGCCCCGGCCCCGGCTCGACGCCGACCCCGAGCGGGTCCAGCACGCCCGCGCGCGCCGGCGTGCCTTCGATGACGGTGGCGACGAGGCCCTGGTCGAACTGCGGCTCGGAGAACACGCAGATCGCCCCGGCGTCGACGACCAGCGCCCGAATTTCGGCGATGCGCGCGGCGCTCGGGGGCGCGGCGTCGTTCGCGGAGATCGCGCCCGCCGCGGCGAAGCCGAAGCGGTGCTCGAAATAGCGGTAGGCGTCGTGAAAGACGACGAAGGTCCGTCCCTGGGCCGCCGCGAGCCCGGTCGCCAGCCGCGCGGTCAGCGCCGCCGTCTCCGCGCCGAAGGCGGCCGCATTGGCGCGATACTCCGCCGCATTCGCCGGGTCGGCGGCGGCGAGCGCCTCGGCGACCGTGGTCGCGATGACGGCGGCGTTCTCCGGGTCCAGCCAGACATGGGGATCCGCGCCGGCCTCGTCCTCGTGCCCGTGCTCGTCGTGCCCGTGCTCGTCGTGCCCGTGCGCGTCGTGCCCCTGCGCGTCGTGCTCGTCCTCGTGGCCATGGACATGCGCCTCGAACGTGCCGCCAGACCGCCGCGGCAGCAGGCGCAGTCCCGGCGCGTCGAGAAGCGTCACCCGGACCGCCCCGGGGGCGAGCGCGTCGAGCGGGCCTTCCAGCCAGGGCGTGAGCCCGGGGCCGACCCAGACCACGACGTCGGCGGCGTCGAGCGCCGCGGCGTCCGACGGGCGCAGGGCGGCGTCGTGCTCCGGGGTTCCGGGAGGCACGAGCAGGTCAGGGGCCCCGAGATCCCCCATCACCGCCGCCACGATCGAATGGATCGGCGCGATGTCGGAGACGACGCGCGGGGCGGCCAGCGCCGGCGCCGCCGTCAACGCAGCGGCGACGGCGAGCCCGGAAAGAAGGGAGGCGATGGACATGCAGAGCCTCGCGATGCGTCCGGCCGCGCCGGATCTTGTGGGGGCAAGCCCTCCGGGCCTATTGTCCCGGCGAGCCAGTATCTGTTATAGTCTAACAATGAACCCGTCAACCGAGGACCTCCGCGCCTTTGCGGCGCATGATCACGCCCGCTGCCGCGCGCGGGCGCTCGCGGCGGCGCAGGAGCGGTGCCGGGCGCGCCGGCTGCGGCTGACGCCGGCGCGGTTCTGCGCGCTGGAGGCGCTCCTGGAGTCGCACCGCGCGATGACGGCCTACGAGCTGCTCGACCGGCTGCGCGACGCCGGCCACGGCGGCCAGCCGCCGGTGGCCTACCGGGCGCTCGGATTCCTCGTGGACAACGGCTTCGCCCACCGGATCGAGCGCCTCGGCGCCTATGTCGCCTGCACGGCGGGCGCGGAAGGCGCGCACCCGGCCGCCTTCATGGTCTGCCGGGCCTGCCGCGCGGTCGCCGAGACCGCGCTCGATGTCGGGCCGGACCTCGCCGAGCGCACCGCCGCCGTCGGCTTCGCTCCCGAGCGCACCGTCGTCGAGGTTGAGGGCCTGTGCGCCCGCTGCGCGGCGGCCCGGGCGTGACCGCCGCCGCCGCGTTTTCCGCGCCGCTCCTCGCCGCCCGGGGGCTGGGCTTCGCCCGGGGCGGCGAGGCGATCCTCGCCGGCGTCGATTTCGCCATCCGTCGCGGCGAGATCGTCACCGTCGTCGGCCCCAACGGTTCCGGCAAGAGCACCTTCCTGCGCCTGCTCATCGGCGCGGACCGGCCGGACGCCGGGCAGGTGGCGCGGGCGCCGGGGCTGCGCATCGGCTACGTGCCGCAGCGGCTCGCGATCGACCACACCATGCCGATGACGGTGGACCGGTTTCTCGCCGTCGCCGGAGACCACGCCGGCCCCGCCGCCCGCTCGGCGGCGCTCGACCGCGTGGGGCTGGCCGGGCAGGGCGGGCGGCAGCTCATCGACCTCTCGGGCGGCCAGTTCCAGCGGACGCTGCTCGCCCAGGCGGTGCTGCGCCGGCCCGACATCCTCGTGCTCGACGAGGCGACGCAGGGGCTGGACCAGCCCGGCGTGGCGCGGTTCTACCGGCTCGTGGAGGAGCTCCATGCCGAACTCGGCTGCGCGGTGCTGATGGTCAGCCACGATCTGCACGTGGTCATGGCCGCGTCGGACCGGGTGATCTGCCTCAACGGGCATGTCTGCTGCGAGGGGGCGCCGACGGTGGTGTCGGCCGCGCCGGAGTACCGGGCGCTGTTCGGACTGGGAACGCAGGGGGCGCTCGCGCTCTATCGCCACGAGCACGACCACGAACACGCGGCCGGCGGGCACGCGCACGGGCATGACCACGACCACGACGTCCACGGGACCGGCGCGTGAGCCTGTTCGACGATTTCCTCGTCCGGGCGGCTCTCGCCGGGGTCGGCGTGGCGCTGGCGGCGGGCCCGCTCGGCTGCTTCGTCGTGTGGCGGCGCATGGCGTATTTCGGCGACGCGACGGCGCATGCCGCGCTTCTCGGGGTGACGCTGGCGCTGGCGAGTTCGCTTCCGGTGACGCTCGGCGTCGGGCTGACCGCGCTGGCGATGGCGCTCGTCATCACCGCCGCGGCCGGCCGCACCTATGCCGCGGACACGCTGCTCGGGGTCTCCGCGCACGGGGCGCTGGCGGTCGGCCTCGTCGCCGCCGGCTTCCTGCCGGGGGTGAGGGTCGACCTGCAAGCCTATCTTTTCGGGGACATTCTCGCCGTGTCGCGCGCCGATCTCGCGGTGATCTGGGGGGGCGCGGCGCTGGTCGTCGGCCTGCTCGTCTGGCGTTGGCGCAATCTGATCCTGACGACGCTCAACGCCGATCTCGCCGCGGCGGCCGGCCTCGCCTCGGCGCGCGAGCGGCTGGCGTTGACGCTGGCGCTCGCGGCGCTGGTCGCGGTCGCGATCAAGGTCGTCGGCGTCCTGCTGATCACCGCCATGCTGATCGTGCCGGCGGCGGCGGCGCGGCCGCTGTCGCGCACGCCGGAGGTCATGGCGTTCGGGGCGGCGGCGGTCGGGGCGCTGGCGGCGCTGGCGGGGCTCGGCGCCTCCATGCGGCTCGACAGCCCGACCGGGCCGACCATCGTGGTGGCCGCCATCGTCCTGCTTCTCCTCACCAACGGGCTCGCGGCGCTGCGGAAGTGACGCGTTTGCAGGTCATACCGGCGGGCTCATGAAACGACTCGCGGACGTTTTTTGACCTTTGACGTTTTTATCGTGTGTATTCAGGTGGTTACCATATCTATCACGCGTGTTAGCCCGTGTTGCGCCGCGCGGCTTGGTAGACTCGCCGGTATCAGTCGTTCGCCGCGCAGTCGCGGGCGAGGCGGCCGCGGCGCCCGCCGCGGCGGCGCGGGGCGAGGAGGGCGGCGCGGGCGGGAAGCTCCGCCATCACCGCCCGGCGCTCGGCGGGCGTCATGGCGGACCAGCGGCCGATCTCGTCGATGCTGCGGTGGCAGCCGATGCAGAGCCGCGTCTCGGGATGGATGACGCAGACCTTGACGCAGGGACTCTCGATCTCCGCCCGCTTCCAGACCTCGTCGCTCACGGCGCGATCCTCGCCAGCCGGTCCAGCATGCCCTGGAGGATATACCCTGCCGCCACGTGGTCGATCACCTCGGCGCGCCGGCGGCGCGAGGCGTCGGCCTCGAGCAGCGCCCGCTCGGCCGCGACCGTCGAGAGGCGCTCGTCCCAGAAGGCGATCGGCAGCGGCGTGAGCCGGCCGAGATTGCGGGTGAAGGCGCGCGTCGACTGCGCGCGCGGGCCCTCGGTCCCGTCCATGTTGCGCGGCAGGCCGAGGACAAGGCCGGCAATGGCCCGGTCCGTCACGATGGCCAGCAGCGCGGCGGCGTCGACGCC
The DNA here is from genome assembly GCF_017995835.1 of Amaricoccus sp. Taxonomy (GTDB): domain Bacteria; phylum Pseudomonadota; class Alphaproteobacteria; order Rhodobacterales; family Rhodobacteraceae; genus Amaricoccus. Next base: position 21,856 of record NZ_JAGOID010000026.1, on the reverse strand, counting down.
GAACTTCGTGCGCCGGATGGTGCGGAGCGGCGAGGCGATGCGCCGGTCGACGTCGGAGACCGCGACGCCGATCGTCGCCGTCCCGAGGTCGAGCCCGGCGAGCGCCCCGCGCGGCGGCAGCGCCGCGGCGAAGGCGATGGCGTCGTCGAAGGGTCCGCCGTCGGCGTTCATTCCGTCAGCCCGCCCGCCGCCGCCGTCTCGCGCAGGAGCCCGAGCGCGGCCGGGTCGGCGGCGAAGACCTCGCGCGCCTCGCGCCAGATCGCCCTGGCCTCGTCCTGCCGGCCGAGGACCGCGAGCGAACGGAGGAGCTGGGCCCAGTCCTCCGGAGGACCGCCCTCGGCCGCCAGCCGGTCGGCGAGGCCGGCGACCATGCTCTCGATCATCTCGTCGCGCGCCGCGTCCGAGGCCTCGGCCCCGGGGGGCGCGACGCCCGGCGGGACCGGCCGGCCGGCCAGCGCCGCCACTTCGCCGATCTGCGCCGCGATCGGCGCGATCCACGGCGCGTCGGGCGGCCCCTCGGCGACGAGGCGGGTCCAGAGCGTGTAGGTCAGGTCCGCACGGCCGCCTTGCAGCAGCGCGAGGCCGGAATAGTAGCGCGCCGCCGGCTCGTCGGGGTCGATGGCGAGCGCGCGGGTCAGCAGCGCCTCCGCCTCCGGCGAGACGTAGCCGTTGGTCGCGAGGATCATCGCCTCGGCGAGGCCAACGAGATCCTGCGCCGTCACGGCGCGGCCGAGGATGTCGACCGCCCGCTGCCACGCCGCGCGCGACGCGGTCCAGTTCCCGAGCGAGAGCTCGGTCCGCGCCAGCAGGCGCTGGCCCAGGGCGTCATCGGGGCGTGCGGCGACGGCGGCGCGGAGCTGGTCGAGAAGCGCCGCGTCCTGCGGGGGCAGGGCGGGGGCCTCCGGCGCGGGGGGCGCGGCGCTGGCGGCCATGGCCTCGACCTCGGCCTGGCCCGGCCGCTCGGCGCGGGCCTGGGCCAGCGCCGCCAGTCGCTCGGCGAGCGGCGCGTCGGGCCGCCCGGCGGCGCCGAGGGACGCGTAGATCCCGAGCGCCGCCACGACGAGCGCCGCGCCCAGCCCGCCGGCCGCCAGTCGCGAGACGCGCGGCGCCGCCGCCGCGGCCCCGGTCTCCGCAGCCTCGGCGTCGGCGGCGGCGAGCAGGCGTCGCGACACCTCGACGCGGACGGCCTCGGCCTCGTCGGCGGTGATGGCGCCGCGGGCGAGGTCGCTCTCCACCTCGCGGAGCTGGTCGCGATAGATGCGCAGATCATAGCTCGCCCGGCGCTCGGCGCCGCGCCCGCCCCGCAGGAGCGGTCGCAGCACGGCGCCGCCGGCGACGACCACGAGCGCCGCCGCCACGATCCAGAACATCGCTCCTGCCTGCATCTTCGGGTCCTGTCGCGTCGCCGCGGACCCTAGCCGCAGCGCCGCCGGGGCACAACGACCCCCGGCCCGCAAGATCGTGATCGCCGCCGCGCCGACCGGCGCTTGCAGCGGATCGGATCAGCCGGGGTCGAGCGCCTTGCGGAGGCGGGGGAGGCCGGCGCGCTTCAGGAGCGGGCGGAGCGCCGGTCGGGTCTCGGTGCGGGCGGCGACGGTCGCGACGACAGGACCGAGGTCGAGACCGTCGGCGAGGAGGTCGCAGAGAAACCCGTCCGGGTCTCGTGGCAGGACGCCGTGCCGGGCCAGCGCGCGCGGCGGGAAGTCGGCGCGGTTGCGGGTCAGCAGCACCTCGGCGCCGCCGGCGATGGCGGCGGCGAGCACGTGGCGGTCGCCCGGGTCGGGGAGCGCGAGCGTCGCCTCGAGGTCGGGCGGAGGCAGGATCTCGGCGGCTGGCCAGCCGGCGCGGAGCGCGGCGATGGCGGCGCGGGCCTCGGCCTCGATCGCGGGCCCGCGGCGGCGGGCGGCGCGGGCCCATTCCTCCAGAATGCGCGCCGACCAGAGCGGCGCGAAGCCGCCCGCGGCGGCCGCGCCGAGCAGGATCGCGCGCAGGATCGACGGCATCAGCACGTTGGCGTCGATGAGGACGCGCACCCCGCCCGCCGCGGCCGTCACGCCCCGAGGCGCAGGAACAGCGCCTTGAGATAGGCGCTTTCGGCGAGATGCGGATGGGTCGGGTGATCCGGCCCGGCAAAGCCGGTGTGCAGGACCTGCGCGCCGCGCCCGGCCCGACCGACGCCGCGCAGGCTCGCCTCGCGGAAGCGGCCGAGGTCGGCGGCGTGGCTGCACGAGCAGAGCACGAGGAAGCCGTCGGGCTCCACGAGGGCGGCCGCGAGCCGGGCGACGCGCTCGTAGGCGCGCAAACCGGCCTCCAGCGCCGACCTGTTGGGGGCGAAGGCCGGCGGGTCGGCGACGACGAGGCCGAAGCGGCGGCCCTCGGCCGCGAGCGCGGCCATGGCGTCGAAGGCGTCGGCCTTGCGGGTGGCGTAGCGCCCCGCGACGCCCGAGGCGCGCGCGCCGCCCTCGGCGAGCGCCAGCGCCGGCGCGGAGCCGTCGACGCCAAGGACGTCGGTCGCGCCGGCGACAAGCGCGGCGAGGCCGAAGCCGCCGACATGGCAGAACACGTCGAGGACGCTGCGACCGGCCGCGAGCCGAGCGGCGAACGCATGGTTGGGGCGCTGGTCGAAGAAGAGGCCGGTCTTCTGCCCGCCGAGCAGGTCGGCAAGGTAGACGGCGCCGTTCATCGGGGTCGGAACCGGGCCGTCGAGGACGCCTTGCAGCAGCACGGTCTCCTCGGGCAGTCCCTCGAGCGCCCGCGCCCGGCCGCCGGCGTTCTTGACCACGACGGCGGCGCCCGTCACCTCGCGGAGCGCCGCGACGAGGGCGGGAAGGCGGACCTCGGCCCAGGCAGCGTTCGGCTGCACGGCGAGCGCGTCGCCGAACCGGTCGATCACCACGCCCGGCAGATCGTCGGCCTCGGCATGAACGAGGCGGTAGAACGGCGCGTCGTGGAGGGTTTCGCGCAGCGCCAGCGCCCGGCGGAGGCGGGCGGCGAACCAGGCCGCGTCGATCGCGGCGGCGGGGTCGCGGTCGAGCATCCGCGCGGCGATCTTCGAGCCTGGGTTGAACGCCGCCGCCCCGATTGGCCGCCGTTCGGCGTCGTGGACCTCCACGACGGCCCCGGCGGGAACCGCTTTCGTCCGGCGGTCCATGACGATCTGGTCGGCATAGACCCAAGGCGCGCCCCAGCGGATCACCTGCGCCGAAACCTTCGGCCCCAGCCGGACGACCGGGCGCGGCTCGGACGGGCCGTCCATCACTTCAGGCCGACCGCGGCCGCAGGTGCTTGAGGTAATGCCCTTCGAGCTGGCGGAACAGGAAGACGAGAACGAAGGTCAGCACCATGTAGAGCGCGGCGGCGGTGAGGAATCCCTCGTAGGCGAGATAGTAGCGGGCGTTGAGCGTCCGTCCGGCCCCGAGGATGTCCTGCAACGTGATGACGCTGGCGATCGCCGAGCCGTGCAGCATGAACACCACCTCGTTGCCGTACTGCGGCAACGCCCGGCGCATCGCCGAGGGGATAAGCACCAGGAAGTCCACCTGCCGCTTCGACAGCCCCAGCGCGTTCGCCGCCTCGATCTCGCCGCGCGGGGTCGTTTCGATCGCGCCTCGAATGATCTCGGTCGCATAGGACCCGGAGTTCAGCGCGAAGGCGATGAGCGCGCACCACCAGGGCGAGCGCAGGAACGTCCAGGCCCAGCTGTCGCGGACCCATTCGAACTGCGACAGGCCGTAATAGATCAGGAAGGTCTGCACGAGGAGCGGCGTGCCGCGGAAGAGATAGACGTAGGCGTTGACGAGCTGCGACCAGAACGGGGTCTTGCGCGATCGGGCGATGCCGGAGGGCAGCGCGATGACGAAGCCGATCAGGAGCGCGAGGAAGGTGAGCTGGAGCGTCATCCAGGTGCCCGCGGCGAAGAGCCGCCAGTTCTCGAGGACGAGGTCAACGCGCATGATGGCCCACCAGCGCGTGCCGCCGCTCCAGCCAGTTGAAGACCTGCTGCGAGAGGAAGGTGAAGAGGAGGTAGACCAGCAGCACCGCGGTGAAGAACACGAAGGGCTGCCGCGCGGTCTTGCCGGCGTCGTTGGCGAGGCCGACGAGGTCCTGGAGGCCAATCACCGAGACGACGGCGGTCGACTTCACCAGCACCTGCCAGACATTCGAGTAACCGGGCAGTGCGAAGCGGATGAGCTGCGGGGCGATGATCTTGCGCACCATCGTCCAGCTGTGCAGGCCGAGGGCCTGCGCCGCTTCGGTCTGGCCGCGGGGAATGGTCATGTAGGCGCCGCGAAAGGTCTCGGTCAGGTAGGCGCCGTAGATGAAGCCGATCGCCAGCATCCCGGCGAGGAACGGCGACACGGAGAGCGGCCCGCTCCCGAAGGCGCCCATGACCACGTTCACCAGACGCTGGCCGCCGAAATAGATGAGCAGGATCATCACGAGGTCGGGCACGCCGCGCACGATCGTTGTGTAGATCTGCACCAGGGCGTTCGAAATGCGGCCGCCGCCGATCTTGCCGGCGGCGCCGAGCGCGCCGAGCGCGGTGGCGAGCGCCAGCGACACGATCGCCAGCGCGATGGTGACAAGCGCGCCCTTGGCGAGCAACGGCGCGTAGGCGATGAGCTGCTCCATCCGGGCGTCCCGCCGCGCGCGTCAGGAACCGTAGATGTCGATCTTGAAGTACTTCTTCTGGATCTCGTCGTACTTGCCGCTCTCGCGGAGCGCGAGGATCGCCGCCGAGAGCTTGTCGCGAAGCTCGGTGTCGCCCTTTCGCACGCCGACGGCCGCTCCCTCGCCGTGGATCTCGGGATCGAAGAACTGCTCGCCGACGCGGGCGTAGCCCTCGCCCGCCGGCGTGTTGACGAAGCCCTCCTCAAGCTGGATCGCGTCGCCGACGATGAGGTCGATGCGGCCGGAGGTCAGGTCGAGGATCGCCTCGTCCTGGCTGCCGTAGAGGGTGAGCTGCACGCCGGGATAGTGCTTCTCCACGTAAGCCTGGTGGATCGTGCCGCGCTGCGCGCCCACCACCTTTCCGTCGAGCCCGCCCGGAGCCGCCGGGTCGATGCCGCTGTCGGCGCGGCCGACGAACTCGTTCGGAACCTGGTAGTACTTGGCGGTGAAGTCGATGACCTGCTTGCGCTCCTCGGTCGAGGACATCGAGGCGACGATGGCGTCGCACTTCTTCTCGAGGAGGGCGGGGATGATGCCGTCCCAGTCGACCTTGACCAGCGTGCAGGTTTCGCCCACCTGCTCGCAGAGGGCGTTGGCCATGTCGATGTCAAATCCGACGAGCGAACCGTCGGCGGACGTCTCCGAAAACGGCGGATAGGCGCCCTCGACGCAGACGTTGAGCGCGAAGGCCGGTGTCGTCGCCAGGCAGAACGCCGCCGCGATCAGGTTTCTCATGTCCAGCTCCCTGTCGGGGTTATGCCCCCTGTCCCACGATTGGTAGTTGAGCCCGCGCGCAGGTCAAGCGCCTTCGCGCGCGCCTGTCGCTTCGGGCCCGTGTCGGGGCTCAGGCCAGCGCCTGGCGCAGGGCGGCGAGGGCCGGCAGCGCCGCGAGAGCGGCGAGCGTCCAGCGCGGCGTCGGGGGCGTCCCGAGGACGAGCGGCGCGGCCGCGGCCAGCGCCGCGACGGCGAGGCCGGGCGGGCCGCCGATCATGATCGCGGCGAAGCCCAGGAGGAGCGCGGCGGCGAGCGGCCCGCCCCCCGCCGCGCCGCCGAGGCCCGCGGCGACAAGCGCGGTCCAGGCGATCAGCGCCGCCCGCCCCCATTCCGCCGGCGCATCGCGCATCAGCGTGAGTCCGGCGAAGGCGAGCGAGGGGAGAAGGAGCGCGGCGGCGGCCAGCGGCGAGGCGAGGGACAGGGACATATCGCGGGGACCTCGGGCGTGCTAGGATCGTGGCATTGGAGGCTGACGCATAGGGGGACGACGCTTGATGGCCGAGATCTATTTCGCCAGCAACCGCGAGCTTCTGATCGAGAACCAACCCGGCGAGGTCGTCGCGCCCGCCTCGGAGATCTTCGGCCCCCGGTTCAACGCCGCCGGGCCGCAGTGCTTCCGGGTCGGCGTCGCCGAGGCGCGGCTCAAGGGGACCGACGCCAAGGACGACGACGCCTGGAGCGTCGGCAAGGTCCGCATCTTCGCCGAAACGCTGGACGCCACCAAACCCGAGGTCGCCGGCCAGAAGCTCGGCTCGGGCAAGATGTTCGAGGAGCTTCGCGTGAAGCTCAAGGCGGAGAACCTCGACGTCATCGTATACCTGCACGGCTTCGCCAACACCTTCGAGAACTCGGTGATCCGGGCGGCGGCGCTGCAATCGCTCTATTCCTCGTCGAAACAGAAGGTGCTGGTGGTTCTGTTCTCCTGGCCCTCGGACGGGCAGGTGGCTCCCGCCTGGAGCTACTTCTCCGACCGCGAGGACGCGGAGGCGTCGGGGCTCGCCATGGGGCGCGCTCTGAAGCGGCTCGTGGAGTTCCTCGAACAGATGCGGCGGGAGGACCGGGAGACGATCCTCGAGGCCCAGCGGCGCGGCGAGGTGCCCGATCGCAACGCGCTTCAGCAATGCACCCGGCGGCTCCACATCCTGGCGCACAGCATGGGCAACTGGGCCCTTCGGCATGCGCTGAGGAAGTTCGTCGAGCTGAACGAGGGGCGCACGCCGCGGATCTTCGACAGCGCCTTCCTGATGGCGGCGGACGAGGACCACGACGCGCTCCACGAGCCGCTCAAGCTCAAGGCGCTCGACCAGCTCGCCAACCAGGTCTTCGTCTATCACGCGAACAACGACGTCGCCCTGACCATCTCGGACCGGACCAAGGGCATGGCCGACCGGCTGGGCGCGGACGGGCCGCAGAATCTCGACCGGGTGAGCGAGCGGGTATTCGCCATCGACTGCCGCGACATCAGCGAGACGACGCTGTCGCACGGCCGGCACCAGTACTACCGGCTCCGGCCGGAAGCGATCGCCGACGTGCAGGCGACGCTTGCGGGCCTGGCGCAGGTCGATCGCAAGGGACGCGATGCAATCCGTCCGGGTCGGAGCTGGCGGCTGAAGCCCGCCGCCAAGCCGCGAGGTCCGCGATAGCCGGCCGGTTCGATCCGGCCTCCCGACGCGGCCTGAAACCGGCGGATCGCCGCGCGCGTCGATCCGCCGCACGCCCGGGCTACGGGCTAACACGCGTGATAGATAGGGTAACCACCTGAATACGCACGATAAAAAGGTCAAAGGTCAAAAAAGGTCCGCGAGTCGTTTCATGAGCCCGCCAGTATAGGATCCCGCCGTTTCCGCCGCTTGCCCCGCCCCGACCGGGCAGGTGGCTTTCGCGCCGTCTTGTCGGGGTCGAGGGCCGCTGGTTTCAGTTGAAGACGGCGCGGAGATTGAGCGAGCTCGCGGTCCCGATGGCGGTCCAGTGCTCGTGCAGGCACCGGTCCATGGCGGCGCGGCCCGCCTCCTTCAGCTGGAGCAGCAGCCCGCGGTTGGGGGTGAGCTTCGTCGCCACGCCGAGCTGGCGCATCAGTTCGTCGTCGCTGACGGAATGGATGCGGACGTCCTTCATCGCGCCGGGCTCGATCTTGCCCGCCTCGATGAGACGGTGGACGAAGTCGATGGCCCGAAGCTCTTGCAGCAGCGAAGAATTGAAGCTGATCTCGTTGATGCGGTTGAGGATTTCCGTCGCGGTATCGGGAACCTCCTCGCGGCGGATCGGGTTGATGTGGACGATGATGACGTCGTTCGCGCCGGTGCCGTAGAAGAGCGGGAAGAGCGCGGGATTGCCCATGTAGCCGCCATCCCAATATGCCTCCAGGACGCCGGTCGCGGCGTCGGGGATCTGGATCGCCTGGTAGAGGGTCGGCAGGCAGGCGGAGGCGAGGATCGCGTCCGGCCCGATCTCCTCGCCCTGAAAGACCTTGATCTTGCCGCTGCGCACGTTCGTCGCGCAGATGAAGAGCTTCGGCCAGGCGTCGCGGCCGATCGAGTCGAAATCCATCATGTCGGTCACGATCGAACGCATCGGGTGATAGTTCGTCGGGTTGAACTGGTAGGGCGACAGCACCCGCGTCACCGCCTCCGCCGCCATCGCGACGGGGCTGAGTTCGAGGATCCGCGCCGTCACCGCCGGCGAAGGCGAGAAGGCCCGCAGCCAGTCGAGCACCTCTGCCGGCATGAAGCCGTCGAGGCCTGCGACCTTCAGCCAGAACCGGTCGAGGCTGCGCCGCGCCTCCTCGCGTCCGCCGGCGACATAGCCGGACTTGAGCGCCGCCGCGTTCATCGCCCCGGCCGAGGTGGCGGTGATTCCCTCGATCTCGACCGTCTCCTCCTCGAGCAACCGGTCGAGCGCGCCCCAGGTGAAGGCGCCGTGGGCACCGCCGCCCTGGAGCGCGAGGTTGACGACCTTGCGATCACGCCTCACAGCGCGGTCCACCCGCCGTCGACGGAAATGGTCGTGCCGGTGATCTGCTCGGCCGCGGGCGAGCAGAGGAAGGTGACGACGCCGCCGAGCTGCTCGACGGTGGCGAACTGCTTGGACGGCTGGCGCTGGAGCAGGACCTCGCGGATCACCGTCTCGCGGTCCATGTTGTACTGCTTCATCGTGTCGGGGATCTGCGCCTCGACCAGCGGCGTCAGCACGTAGCCGGGGCAGATCGCGTTGCAGGTGATCGGCTCCTGCGCCGTCTCCAGCGCGCAGACCTTCACGAAGCCAACCTGGCCGTGCTTTGCCGCGACATAGGCCGACTTGAACGGCGAGGCGGTCAGCCCGTGCGCCGAGGCGATGACGACGATGCGGCCCCAGCCGCGCTCGCGCATGATCGGCAGCGCCGCGGCGGTGGTGTGGAAGGTCGAGCCGAGGATGATCGCCTGGAGCCGGTCCCACATAGCGGGCTCGAACTTGTCGATCGGCGCGACGTGCTGGATGCCGGCGTTGGGGACGAGGATGTCGACCGAGCCGAGCTTCTCCTTCGCCGTGGCGATCAGGGCGCGGCAGGCTTCGCCGCTCGCCATGTCGGCGGCGATGTAGGCCGCCTTCACTCCGTGCTCGTCTGCGATCCTCTGGGCGAGCGCATGGTCTTCCGGCCGGTCGGTGAAGGAGTTGATGGCGACGTTGACGCCCTCCTTCGCCAGCGCCTCGGCGATGCCGAGACCGATGCCCGAGTTCGATCCGGTGACGACCGCCACCTTGCCCTTCAGCGACATCGCGTCCTCCGCCAGTTGTTGCCGTGCGGCAACATAGTCGCTGCGGTTGCGAAGGCAACCGGGCCAAGGGTCAAATCAGGGTCAAATCTCCGCGCTGCCGGCGGCGACATAGCCGCAACGCCAGCGTCGTACCTCCCAGCCAGGGTGTTCGCCGGCCCAGCGAGCGACCTCGATCTGGCCGCCGGCGACGCACATCATCAGCGACACGTCGCGCGGGTCGTAGAGCTGCGGGAAGTCCCGGCAGGCGCCGGCGGAGAGGCAGGCGACGATAACGAGTTCGAGCACGGGCGTCTCTCCTTTCGCCCGAGCTTGCGCCGCGGCGACCCGCCGGTCCCGAAGAAGCGCCGATCAAGGGCCGAAATTGGCCGATGCCATGGAGGAATCCCGGTCCTCATGCATGCCGGTCGCAGGACCGGCGGCGATCGGGAGTCCGGTCATCATGCCGTTCCACCCGGGCGGCGGGACAGGTCGAGCGAGTCGAGTGCTGCAAATGCGCGCGCTCGCGCCCGAATCACGACGCAGACAAAAAAGACGCCCTCGCAAGGAGGGCGTCAAGTCGTTGAGGCAGGTTTCATACAGGCAAGAAACCTATCGAGCAGTGATCCTCTTATACGAAATCAACGGCCTACCGCCAAGCCAAAAATCTTGCTGCGGGCCCCGGAAGCCGCGGATAAAGCTGGGCCAGGTTAATCGGAATCCGGGATGTGACGCATATGACACGCCTGCTCCGGGCGGCGCGGATCGCCGTCTGCGCCGCGCTTCTCGCGCCCACGACGACGCTCGCCCAGCCGCAGCACGCGATAGCTATGTACGGCGAACCGGCGCTCCCACCGGATTTTGTGGCGCTCCCCTATGCGAATCCTGACGCCCCCAAGGGCGGCACGGTGCGGCTCGGCGAGACCGGCGGCTTCGACAGCCTCAACCCCTTCATCCTGAAGGGGCGTGCGCCGTGGCCGGTGCAGACGATGGTTCTCGAGACGCTTATGGGGCGAAACTGGGACGAGCCCTTCACGCTCTACGGCCTTCTGGCCGAATCGATCGAGACCGGTCCGAATCGCGAGTGGGTCGAATTCACCCTGCGCCCGGAGGCGAAGTTCTCCGATGGCAGCTCGGTCACGGTGGAGGACGTGATCTGGTCGATGCAGACGTTGACGGAGAAAGGCCTGCCAAGATACGCAAACGCCTGGACAAAGGTCGCAAGTGTCGAGCAGACCGGCGAGCGGTCGGTCCGCTTCGTCTTCAACGCCGCTGACGCCGAGCTGCCGCTGATCATCGGGCTGCGGCCGATTCTCAAGAAGGCGGACTGGGGCAGCGTCGACTTCGCCGAATCGACCTTGCGTCGGCCGATCGGGTCGGGGCCGTACGTGATCGGGGAGTTCGAGCCCGGCCGCTACGTGAACTTCGATCGGGATCCCGACTATTGGGGCAAGGATCTGCCGCTCAACCGCGGCGTGCACAACTTCGACCGGGTGCGCTACGAGTACTTCATCGACGCTGGCGTGCTGTTCCAGGCGTTCACCGCGGGCGAACTGTCGGCCTATCGCGAGCTTGACCCGAAACGCTGGGCGACAGGCTACGACTTTCCGGCCGTCACCTCCGGCCGGGTGGTGAAGTCCGAGATCCCGCACGGCCGGCCCTCCGGCATGGAGGGATTCGTCTTCAACACCCGCCGGCCGATCTTTCAGGACTGGCGGGTGCGCGACGCGCTGCTCCACGCGTTCAACTTCGAATTCGTCAATGCGACGCTGAACGACGGGGCCTTCCCGCGGCGGGCGAGCTACTTCGCCAACTCCCGGCTGGCGATGGGGCAGGGGCCGGCCGAGGGGCGGGTGCGGGCGCTGCTCGAACCCTTCGCGGCCGACCTGCCGCCGGACGCGCTCGACGCCTATGCGCTGCCCGCCTCGGACGGCAACCAGCGCAATCGCGCCAACATGCGCGCGGCGACGCGGCTGTTGGAGGAGGCCGGCTGGAAGTCCGAGGGCGGGGTGCTGCGCGACGCCGGGGGCAATCCCTTCACGTTCGAGATCCTGGTGCAGGCCGGCCAGCCGACGCTCTCCTCGGGCAATGTCGAGGCGATCGCCAACCTCTATGTCGACGCCCTGCGCCAGCTCGGCGCGCAGGCGAGCGTCAAGGTCGTCGACCAGGCGCAGTTCACCGAACGGCGCAACGCCTACGACTACGACATGATCGTCGGCGGCTGGGCGATGAGCCTGAGCCCCGGCAACGAGCAGACGCTCTATTTCGGCTCTGCGGGCGTGACGACGCCGGGAACGCGCAACTATCCGGGCATCGCCAGTCCCGCGGCCGAAGCCATGATCGCCGGCCTCCTCGCCACCCGCGACGAGGCCGAGTTTGTCGCCGCGACCCAGGCCCTCGACCGGGTGCTGACCACGGGACGCTACGTGATTCCGTTCTGGTTCTCCGACATCAGCCGGATCGCCCATGTCAGCCAGATGGAATTCCCGGAGACGTTGCCGGTCTACGGCGACTGGACCGGCTGGATGCCCGATGTCTGGTGGTGGCGGGAATGAGGGCGCGGGCGACTCAGAACTCCACCTCCAGCTCGACGATCGCGTCCGGCTCGGAGCGAGCGTCCCCGGTCCATTCCTGCATGAGCGGCCAGTCAAAGATCGCCTCGCAATATCCTGTGAGAAGCGGGGAAAGCTCCACCGAATAGGTGCGGAATCGCGTGCAGACCGGCGCATACATCGCGTCCGCTGCCGTGGGCCGACCGAACAGGAACGGGCCGCCGTAGCGCTCCAGGCATTCCGCCCAGATCGCACGGATCCGCTCGATGTCGGGCCGAGCCCCGGAGAAGACCTTGAAGGTCTGGTGTCGCGCCCGCAGGTTCATCGGCAGCGCCGAGCGCAGGTTGTAGAACCCCGAATGCATCTCTCCGGCGATGGCCCGGGCGTGGGCCCGCATGCCCCGGTCGGCAGGCCAGAGCCCGGCGTCGGGAAAAGCCTCGTTGAGGTACTCCGCGATCGCCAGCGTGTCCCAGACCTCGACGCCGGCATGCGAGAGCCGCGGAACCAGCACCGAGGGCGACAGCAGCAGCAGCTCCTGGCGCTGGCGCGGGTCGCTGGTGTCGACGGGCCGCTCGGCGAAGTCGAGCCCCGCCATGCGGCAGAGCAGCCAGCCGCGGAGCGACCAGGAGGAGTAGTTCTTGGAGGAGATGGTCAGGGTGGCGCGCGGCATCGCGGTGGCGACCTCTTTCTCGGTTGCGTTGCACAAACAATCTTGCGGCGCCGCACAAGGGTTTGCATAGTTTATTTCGCACCCGCAGGCGGAGGACCCCAGCCCCGATGCTCTACGAGACCTACCAGCTCCACGACGACATCCTCACGCCGTGGCGCCGCTTCGCGCGCGCCGTCGGAATCCCGCGCATGCCGACGCTGACGCGGGTCGGCTCCCGGGCGGCGCGGGAGGCGAGCGCCTTCTGGGAGCTGGTGAGCCGCGTGCAGCTCACCCATGTCCGGCCCGATTTCGGCATCCGCAAGGTGTTGAGCGGAAACGCGGAAGTCGATGTGGTCGAGGAGGTCGACCTCGCGCTGCCCTTCGGCGGCCTGCTGCATTTCCGCAAGCCGGACGTGGAAACGGCGCAGCCGAAGGTGCTGGTCATCGCACCGCTGTCCGGGCATTTCGCGACGCTCCTGCGCAACACCGTGGCGACGCTCCTGCGCGACCACGACGTCTACATCACCGACTGGGCCAACGCCCGCGACGTGCCGGCCTCGGCCGGATCCTTCGGGGTCGACGACTACATCGACTACGTGATTCGCTTTCTCGAGGTGATGGGGGAGGGGGCGCACGTTCTTGCGGTCTGCCAGCCCTGCGTGCAGACGCTCGCCGCCGTCGCGGTCATGTCGGCGGAGAATCACCCGGCGACGCCCCGCTCCATGACGCTGATGGCGGGTCCGATCGACACGCGCGAGAGTCCGACCTCGGTCAACGACCTCGCCAACGAGAAGACCCTCGACTGGTTCCGCTCCAACGTGATCGCCCGCGTGCCCTTCCGCTACAAGGGCAGGGGCCGGCGCGTCTACCCGGGCTTCGTGCAGCTTGCCGCCTTCATGTCGATGAACATGGAGCGCCACCGCAGCGCCCACCAGAAGCTCTATCGCCACCTCGCCAACGGCGAGGAGGACAAAGCGGCGGGGATCAAGGACTTCTACGACGAGTACTTCGCCGTGCTCGACCTGACCGAGGAGTTCTACCTGGAGACCATCGACCGGGTGTTCCAGCGCGCCGACCTCGCCAGCGGCGCTTTCATGTATCGCGGCCGCAAGGTCGACACCGCAGCGATTCGCAAGACCGCGCTGCTGACCGTCGAAGGCGGCCGCGACGACATCTGCGCGCTCGGCCAGACCGCCGCGGCGCACGAACTCTGCGCCTCGCTGCGTCCGCACCTGCGCCGCCACCACCTGCAGGCCAATGTCGGGCACTATGGCGTGTTCTCCGGCCGGCGCTGGGAGCAGGAGATCTATCCGGTCGTGCGCAACGTGATCCTCTCCATGGAGTGATCCCGCGCCGATCTGGCGCGGACGGGTGGAAGCGGTTACGACTGGCCTCGCCGGAGGCATGGTGGAGGGAGCCGTCCGGCAGAGGCGTGGCGCGCGGCGCGTTTGGAAGGCACGGAGGCGTGGGTGAGCGGTCTAAACCAGCGCTCTTGAAAAGCGCCGAACCGCAAGGTTCCGTCCGTTCGAATCGGACCGCCTCCGCCATTCATCGACCCGCCGCGGCGAAAGCGCGGAAGTCTCCGTCCGCGCCGGGTTCTTGATGGCGAGCGGCATGGTTTCCTCGCGCCTGTCACGGCAAGCAACCAGGCTCAAGTGCGGAGCACCCGGTAGATCGCCGGGATCACCAGCACCGTCAGCAGGGTCGATGACACGAGGCCGAACAGCAGCGAAATCGCGAGGCCCTGGAAGATCGGGTCGGTCAGGATCACCGCGGCGCCGATCATCGCCGCGAGCGCGGTGAGCAGGATCGGCTTGAAGCGGATCGCGCCGGCCCGGAGCAGGGTCTCGGTCAGCGGCTGGTCGGGGCTCGCGCCGTGGCGGATGAAGTCGACGAGCAGGATCGAGTTGCGCACGATGATGCCGGCGAGCGCGATGAAGCCGATCATCGAGGTGGCGGTGAAGGGTGCGCCGAACAGCCAGTGGCCGCCGAGAATGCCGATGAAGGTCAAGGGGATCGGCGTCAGGATCACCAATGGTACCTTGAACGAGCCGAACTGGGCGACGACGAGGATATAGATGCCGAGGAGCGCCACCATGAAGGCCGCCCCCATGTCGCGGAAGGTGACCCATGTCACCTCCCACTCGCCGTCCCAGAGCAGCGTGGGCGTGCTCTCGTCCTCGGGCTGGCCGTGCAGCCTGATCGCGGGCTTCGGCAACCCGGTCCAGTCCTGGGCATCGAGCGCGTCCTGCACGGCGATCATGCCATAAAGCGGCGCCTCGAAGTCGCCGGCGAGCTCGGCCGTCACCATCTCGGCCGCCCGGCCGTTGTGGCGGAAGACCGGCCAGGAGGCGCGTTCGTCCGCGACCCGCACCACGTCGCCGAGCTCGACCACACCGCGGTCGCCGGGCAGCACGTTGGCCGGGATCGGCGTGGTCAGCGCCCGCTCGTCGAGGGTCTTCTGGCCGGCGGGGCGCTCGATGCGGATCGGGATCGGCTGGCGCCCGCCGCCGCGGTGCGAATAGCCGACGGTCTTGCCGCCGCCGAGGATGGCGAGCGTGTCGAAGACGTCGGACTCCTGCACCCGGTAGAAGTCCGCGTCGTCGGTCGAGATCGTCGCGCGCAGCCGTCGGGCGGGCTGGCCGTACGAATTGTCGACGTCGACCACGAAGGGAACCGAGCGGAAGGCGGCCTCGACCTTCCCGGCGACCGCGCGCCGGGTCTCGGGGTCGGGGCCGTAGATCTCGGCGAGCAGCGTC
Source organism: Amaricoccus sp. (assembly GCF_017995835.1). Lineage (GTDB taxonomy): Bacteria > Pseudomonadota > Alphaproteobacteria > Rhodobacterales > Rhodobacteraceae > Amaricoccus. The sequence continues at coordinate 6,723 of NZ_JAGOID010000026.1, read as the reverse complement.
GCCAGCACCGGCGGTCCGGGGGGCGGCTCCATCACCTTGAGCACGGTGCCGGGCGGCACGTCGAGGGCGGCGATCCGCTCGCGGATGTCGAGGGCGATGGCATGGCTCGCGCGGTCGCGCGCGTGCTTGGGCACGAGGTTGATCGCGACCTCGCCCTGCTCGGGCGCAGTCCGCAGATAGGCGTGGCGCACGAGGCCGCTGAAGTTGAAGGGTGCCGCGGTCCCGGCGTGGACCTGCGCCGAGCGGACCTCGGGGAGCCCGAGCACCGTGCGCGCTACCGCCTGCGCCACGGCGTCGGTCGCCTCGACCGACGCGCCCTCGGGCAGGTCGATCACAACCTGCAACTCCGACTTGTTGTCGAAGGGCAGGAGCTTCACGGTGACGTCGCGGGTGTAGAAGAGCGACAGCGAGCCGAGCGTCAGGACGCCGACCGCGAGGAGGAACGCCCAGGCCCGCACCTTGCCAGCGAGCAGCGGCCGGGCGACCGCGACATAGGCCCGCCCGAGCGCGCCGCCGTCGGCTGCGTGCCCCTTGCCATGCGCGGCGGGGGTGCGGCCCGCGATGCGCAGCATCAGCCAGGGCGTGACCGTCACCGCGACGAAGAACGAGAAGATCATCGCCGCCGAGGCGTTGACCGGGATCGGGCTCATGTAGGGGCCCATCATGCCGGAGACGAACAGCATCGGCAGCAGCGCCGCCACCACGGTCAGCGTCGCGACGATGGTCGGGTTGCCGACCTCGGCCACTGCCTCGATGGCGGCCTGCCGGCGCGGGCGGCCGTCGCCCATGCTCCGGTGGCGGGCGATGTTCTCGATCACCACGATGGCGTCGTCGACCAGAATGCCGATCGAGAAGATCAACGCGAAGAGCGAGACGCGGTTCAGCGTGTAGCCCATCAGCCACGAGGCGAAGAGCGTGAGCAGGATCGTCACCGGGATCACCACCGCGATGACGACGCCCTCGCGCCAGCCGATGGCGATGACCACGAGACCGATGATCGAGACGGTGGCAAGGCCGAGGTGGTAGAGAAGCTCGTTCGCCTTCTCGTTCGCGGTTTCGCCGTAGTTGCGGGTGATCTCGACGGTGATATCGGCCGGGATCAGCGTTCCTTCGAGCGCGCTTACCCGGTGCAGGATGGCGTCGGCCACCGTCACCGCGTTGGCGCCGGCGCGCTTGGCGACCGCGAGGGTCACCGCCGGCGCCCGCATCACTCCCGGCGCGACCGAGGAGACGAGATGCGTGCCGCTCTCGGTGGTGAAGCCGACCTCGGCGACGTCGCGGACATAGACCGGGCGGCCGTCGCGCGCGGTCAGCAGCAGGTTGCCGATCTCGTCCGGGGTGCGGAGGGTCTCGCCGGCGAGCAGGCCGATCGCTTCGCCGCCGTCGCGCACCTGCCCGGCGGGAAAGGCGCGGTTGGCGCCCTCGACCTTGGCCCCGAGCTGTTGCAGGGTGACGCCATGGAGCGCCAGCCGCGCGGGGTCGGGCGCGATCCTCAGTATCTCGCCGGTCTCGCCGACGAGGTATGTGAGGCCGACGTTCTCGACCTTCGCAACTTCGGCGCGCAGCTCCCGCGCAATCCGGGTGAGATCGTTCGCGGTGATCCGGCCGGCGGCGGCCGGCGATGGCGCGAGCGTCAGGGCGAGGATCGCCACGTCGTCGATGCCGCGACCGACGATCAGCGGCTCGGGGATGCCTATGGGCATGCGGTCGTAGTTCGCGCGCACCTTCTCGTGCACGCGGAGGATCGCCGCGTCGGAGGGCGTGCCGACCTCGAAGCGCGCCGTCACCATCGCCCGGTCGTCGGCGGTCTGCGAATAGACGTGCTCGACGCCGCTGATGCCCTTGACGATGGTCTCGAGCGGCTCGGTCACCAGCTTCACCGCGTCCTCGGCGCGCAGACCGTCGGCGCGCACGATGACATCGACCATCGGCACCGAGATCTGCGGCTCCTCCTCGCGCGGCAGCGAGACGAGCGCGAGGACGCCGAAGACGAGGGCGGCGATCAGGAAGAGCGGCGTCAGCGGCGAGGCGATCGTCGCCCGCGTCAGCTGCCCGGCGATGCCGAGCCGTGTCTCGTCCGTCATGGCACGACCAGCGTGTCGCCGGCAGCAAGGCCGGTCAGGATCTCGATGCGGTCGCCGACAGCTTCGCCCGGAATGACGGCGCGCTCGACCTCCTTGCCGCCTTCGACGACGGTTACGAAATCGATTCCCGAACGGGTGACGACGGCGGCTGCGGGCGCCAGCAGCGCCTGCCGCTCGCCGACCGGCAGCTCGACCGGAATCCGGGCCTTGACGAAGGCGGCGGGAAGGTCCGCGACCTCGACATCGGCCGTCACCCGCCCGCCGACGATCTCGGGATAGACCTTGACGAGCCGCCCCTCGGTCGCGGCGCCGGCCGCGCCAATGCGGATGCGGTCACCCTGCCTGAGCGCCGCCGCGTGCCGCTCCGGGACCGCGAGCCTCAGGTAGAGCCCGCCCGAGGCGATGCTCGCCACCGGCTCGCCGGCGAGGATGACGGCGCCGCGCGTGACCGGGACGCTCAGCACCCGGCCGGCCTCGGGTGCGAGCACCTCGCCCTCGGCCGACTGCTGCGCGACCACGGCGCGCCCCGCCTCGGCGGCCGCGAGCTGGCCGCGAGTGACGTCGACCGTTGTGCGCAGCTGGTCGACCTGCTGCGCCGTCACCACCCCGCGCTGGACCAAGGTCTGGCCGCGGCCGAGCTCGGTCTCGGCGGTGACGAGCTGTGCCTCGAGCGCGGCGATCTCCGCGTCGAAGGCGGCGATCTGGAAACCGAGCTTCTCATCGCGGACGGTGGCGACGAGTTGGCCGGCAGCCACCACGTCACCCTCGGTGACGAGGAGCGCGTCGATGACGCCGCCGATGCGCGCGCGGGCCGGCGCCTCGCTCCGCGGCTCCACCGTGCCGAAGACCGGCTTCCACTCGGTGATCGTTTCGGACGCGAGCACGAGGGTTTCCGCCGATACGGAACCGGCGGCGAGCAGGCCCGCGGCAAGGAGCAGGACGCGCACCGGCACGGCCTCAGAAGGCGCTGCCCGGCCTCAGGCCGAGCTTGCGGAAGACGACCGCCGCGAGGCAGAATCCGGTGAAGGCCGATTGCAGCAGGTTCAGGCCGACGAAGACGGTGAGCCAGGCGAACCATGGCGACACCCAGGCGGTCAGGGCGACCGAGACGAGCACCATGAAGCCGGCGAAGGCGAGGACGGAACGATCGAGGGTCATATGTCTTTCTCCCGCGTCTGAAGGATGCGCCGGCGCACCGGCGCTTGACATATATATGAGAAATTGCTACATTAGCAACACCTGATGGAAAGGAACCATGCTCGACGCCGACATCGCGGAAATGCAAGGCAAGGTTGCCGAAGTCAGCAGCACGCTGCGGCTGCTCGGCAACGAGAAGCGGCTGCTCGTGCTCTGCCGGCTGGCGATGGCGGGCGAGATGTCCGTGGGCGCACTCGCCGAGGCGGTTGGACTGAGCCAGTCCGCCCTGTCGCAGCACCTCGCCAAGCTGCGCGCCGACGATCTCGTCGCGACCCGTCGCGAGGCGCAGGTTCTCCACTACCGCATCAGGGATCCGCGCGTCGGGCGTCTGCTGGAAGCCCTCTACGGGATCTACTGCGCGGCGCCCGAAGGTGGTTCCGGCTCCTGACCGCCGTTTCGGGCCATCATCGATGCGCGACCCGCCACTGGTCGGAGCAGCCGGCGCGGGCGGCGGCCGGACGTTCGATGCCGGGCGGGTCGACGAAGTGTACTTGCGTCAGGCGCCAACGGGAGCCTTTCCGGCGGCGCTGCGTGGGATCGTGTCCCGGGACGTGGTGCAGCTGGTGTTCCGTCTCTAGCAAAGGATTCCCAACGGGAGCGGTAGATGCGATTCCCCGGGGATGCAGAAACAGGCTTGCATCTGGTTGTCTCCTGCGGATCGGGCGACGCTGGACGGTTGGGTGGCGGACCGCACCACGCCGCAGAAGCTGGTGCAGCGAGCGCGTATCGTGCTGATGTCGGCGGCCGGCGCCGGGACGATGGCGATCGTGCGCGCGCTGGGCAAGAGCAAGCGCACGGTCGGCCCCTGGCAGGAGCGCTATCTGGCGCAGGGCATCGAAGGCTTGCCGCGCGACGCCAGCCGCCTTGGCCGCAAGCCGCTGTCGGCTGCGGTGATCAAGCGTGATGGCCCGCGCCGCTGGCATCAGCCACACCAGCGTGCAGCGGCCGCCAAGCGCTGGCCTTCCCGCGCGTCACCGACCCCGCGGCGCCGCCGATCCGGCTCGAGCGGCACGTGCCGACCTCGACCCCCACGATCCGGCGGCGGCTGGCCATGGCTTTGGCCAGTCGCCTGCAACGATGTCCCTGCTGCGCACGAGCGATGGACGCGCCGCGTCACATTCGCAATTCATGACGCAGCAAGACTAGTCGGCGCTCCACCCGCCATCGACGATCACGGCGCTGCCGGTAACCAGAGCCGCTGCGTCGGATGACAGGAAGACCACCGCCCCCACCACGTCGCCCGGCGTTCCCAGACGGCCGAGCTTGATCTTCGACACGATCGCTTGCCGCGCTGCGGGGTCTTCCAGGAAGGGCGCGGTCATCGGGGTCTCGATGAATGTCGGCCCGACGGTATTCACACGGATCCCTTTGGGTCCGAGCTCGACCGCAAGCGATTTGGTGAAGCCCTCCAGCGCCCATTTCGACGCGCAGTAGATCGTGCGGTTCGCGGCCCCTACGTGCCCCATCTGCGAGGACATGTTGATGATCGACCCGGCGATCCCCGCCTTCATCATCGCCCCGCTGACCGCCTTGGCGGCAAAGACCGCCGCGCGCAAATTGAGCCCCAAGACTGCATCGTAGTCCTGCTCGGTCACGTCCGAGAGCGGCTTCGGACGGTTGGTCCCGGCATTGTTCACGAAGATGTCGAAGGCCGGCAGATCAGCGATGATGGCGGCGAAGCCCGCCACGTCCGTGACATCCGCCACGAGATGCGTGGCCTTGAAGCCTCTCGCCCGGATTTCGGCGGCGCCCTCGGCGATCTCGCTTTCGGTGCGGGCGCAGAGCGTGACCTCCGCCCCCATCGCTGCCAGCCCCTCGGCGATAGAGCGGCCGAGGCCGCGCCCGCCGCCGGTCACCAGGGCGCGGCGACCGGCAAGCGAAAGCTTCTGCTGGATATCAAAACCCGACATGACCAGCCGTCACTTGATAGCCTGCGGATTGATCGGCGATCCGGCGCCGCCGGGCAGATGCAGCGGGGGGGCAATGAAGAAGAACTCGTAGACCTTGTCCGCCGCGCAATCCTCGGCCAGCTCCTTCAGGTAGAAGATCTCGCCCATGGCGATGCCCATGGCGGGGATCACCACCCAGTGCCAGGGCTGGTTGGCCTCGTCGGTCTGGTTCGGGCGAACCTCGCAGCCCCAGGTGTCGGTGCAGATGCCGGCGACATCCTTGTCGCGCAGCCAGAAGCAGGTCTCGAAGGCCATGCCCGGGGCGTCGCCGCCGGCGTAGCCGTCCCAACTGCCCGCGGCGAGGCAGCGTTCCTGATGGCCGGTGCGAACCAGGACGAAATCGCCCTTGCGAACCTCGACGCCCTGCGCGGCGGCGCAGGCGTTCAGATCCGCGGGCGTGATCGCGTAACCGTCGTCGAGCGAGTCGACGCCCTTCCAGCGCGCGATGTCCAGAAGCACGCCGCGGCCGATCATCTTGTCGCGGTAGTGCTCGATCCCGAGCTTCTGCGCGCCCCTCACGTCGACGAGCTTGGCGTCGTATCCGTTGTACATCTTGTCATCGAGGAAGATGTGGCACAGCCCGTCCCATTGGGTCGAGGCCTGACAAGGCATGTTGATCGCATCGTCGGCATAACGGAGATAGGCCTTGCCGTCGCCGTCCTGGTTGCCCGCGGCCGCATCGGTGCCGGTGGCCAGCATGGTGTGGATCGGGTTCCAGCGCCCGCCGAACAGGCCCGACTGGATCGGCTCCTTCAGCGACAGGCCAAGCCCGAAGGTCTTGCCCTTTCGCACCAACCCGGCCGCCGCGACAATATCCGCGGGTTCGATGTTGTTCAGCGTGCCGATCTGGTCATCCGACCCCCAGCGGCCCCAGTTCGAGACCTTCTTTGCAGCGTCGTAGATCGCCTGACGGTTCAGAGCCATGGTTTCCTCCGGTTGATTGACGGCGGCGGAATAGTCCCAGCAAATAGAGAATGCAGCCCGCAGGTAACCCTGCGGGCTAGTTCTTGAAACTACATCTCGGTCAAGAAACCGGGCCTGGGGGAGAAACATGTTTGAATTGCTTGACAACGAGGCCAATCTTACACGAAATCAGAAGCTTCTGGTCATGGCCGGCACCTTTGCCATCGTGCTGGAGTTTCTGGACTACTTCCTGATCGGATTCATCCTGACGTTCGTGGCCAAGCCCTGGGGGCTCAGCTTCGGTCAATCCTCGATCATCCTTCTGTCCTCGGGCGTGGGGGCGATGATCGGGGCGGCATGGTTCGGTCGCATGGCTGACCGGATCGGGCGACGCAAGGTCTTCATGGCGACGATCATCGTCTTTACCGCCGGCATGGCGGCGTTGATCTTCACGCCCGATTCGCCCGCGGTCGGCTGGATCTGGCTGACCGTCTTTCGTTTCGTGATCGGCTTCGGCGGGGGCGGGCTCTACTGCGTGGACGTGCCGCTGATCCAGGAGTTCATGCCCACGCGCAAGCGCGGCAGGATCA